>NZ_JBQUZP010000003.1:0-526171 GCF_056313785.1 Caulobacter sp. DMC95
CGTTTAGCGCCCGATGTCGGCGGAGGCGGCTATCTATCCAACCTCGAAACCCGTGTCAAATCGTTTTTTTCAAAACTCTCTGACTTTCTCCGCGGGTCCAGCCCGAAGGCTTTCTGCGGAGCCGGCAGCTTCTAAAGAAACCACCGGAGCCAGTCAAGCGACTTTTTCAAAGAAAAAGCTAAGCTCTTCTGGGTGAAATACTTGGAGCCTCTTGCGAGTTACCTCGTATTTCTAGGGAGCGCGGCTTCTATCGAAACCGAATTCCCAGGTCAACCGATCTTTTCATTCTTGTTTTCTTTGCCGGCACGGCCAGCTTGGAGCACAAAAACTGCCGTTGGCGCGCCAGAGGAGCGCCGCGAGCTCGAAGAGATTCGACTGAGGCTGCGGAACCTATCGATCCACGGTTCGAAACGCAAGCCCCGAGAGGCTTAAGTTCCGGTCCGTGGCGCGGGGCCCCGAAGCGAGGGGCGGCTTCTAGGCCCCCTCCCCTCGGGCGGCAAGCGTGAAATCGGCGTTTCATCCCCAGCGAGCCGCATTCCCTGTGCATGAACGGCGTCATGCAAGACTTGCGCGGCGAGCGCGCCTCGCTCAGAACGCGGACCACTCTATAGAGCGTGCGCCCCCAAAGGACACGGCTCGCTCCATCAAGGCGCCCTGCAACCATGTTGTCCCAAAAGGCTCGCTATGCGCTCCGCGCCATGATCGAACTGGCTCGGGCCGACACCCAGGTCACCGCCGGCGAGCTCGCCGAGCGCGCCGACGCGCCGCGCAAGTTCCTGGAAGCGATCCTCCTGTCTCTATCCCGAGAAGGCCTTGTCATCAGCCGGCGCGGCAAGTTTGGCGGCTATGTCCTAGCCCGCGAGGCCGATGCGATCAGCTTCGCCGAGATCATCCGCCTGGTCGACGGCCCCTTGGCCCTGACGCCCTGTGTCAGCCGCACTGCGTTCCGGCGCTGCGAGGATTGCCGCGACCTGGCGACCTGCGCCTTGCGTGAAGCGCTGCTCCGCGCCCGCGACGCGACCGCCGGCGTGCTGGAAGGCTATAGCCTGGCCGACGCCGCCAAGGGGGCGGGCGCCGAACTGATCGAGAGCTAGCGGCTTCCAGTCTTTATATATGCGGCGCTGCTCTATAGAGCGCCGCATATATAAAGGGAGCCGCGCGATCCGGGTTCAGCCCGCTGCGATGTAGGCTTTCAGCCCCTCGGCCTCGGCCTGGGTTTCGCTGATCTTGTACTTTACGAGGTCGCCGATCGAGATGATCCCCGCCAGACGCTCCCCGTTGACCACGGGCAGGTGACGGATACGGCGGTCAGTCATTCTTTCCAGAAGCGCGTCGATCGACTCGTTCGGCTGAGCGAAGACGACATTAGCGCTCATACAGCCGCTGATCGGCTTGGAGAGCGCAGCAGCCCCCTCCTTAGCGACCATGCGAACAATGTCGCGTTCGGACACGATGCCGACGACGGCCTCTTTTTCATCGACCACCACCATGGCGCCCACCTTGCGGGTATGCAGCAACGCCGCTGCGGCGCCGACCGTCTCCTGAGGAGAGGCCGTGAACACGAGATCACCCTTGTCCTTGAGGATCTGAGAAACCAGCACAGCTTGTCCTCCCTTGTTCTTTATAGAACGAGGGTCCTCCAAAGCGGCTCTTCGATCAATGGGGCTTAGGCCTCAATGGGTATCGGTGACATTGGCGGGCGGCCCGGCCCAGCGCGCGAACGGACCGATCAACAGAACGCCGGCCGCGAACCCGATCAGATGCGCCTCCCAGGCGACGCCGCCTGCGCCCATTGTCAGAAGACTGCCGGTCACCGCCATGACCAGGTTCACCACAAGCCAACCCAGGCCCAGGGAAATCACGCGCGGCCCGAACACAGGGCCCAGGTGCCGGGGCGCACTGTCCATGGTGCGCGCCGCCGCGCCCATCAGGCCGGCGATGGCGCCGGACGCGCCGACCACCGGGCTCATCCCCTGAGGATGGATCGCGGCGAAGCCGGCGCCGGCGACCACGCCACAGGCGAGATAGAACAGGCAGAAGATTCCCCCTCCCCGGCCGTTAAGTCCCAGCACGCGGGAGACCGGGGCCCCGAACGCCAGGCCGAACGCCGCGTTCATGATCGCGTGGATCCAACCGCCGTGGACGAACTGCATGGTGATGACGCCCGTCCACCGCCCCTCCCAGAACTCGCGGGGAACCAGGGCCAGCGAGTAGATCAGATCCTGGCTGGCGTTCTGCAGCAGCAGGTGCGGGATGATCACAGCCGCCGCGACCAGCAGCGCGGGCCAGGGCGCGTTGAAGATGGGTTCGGGGCGCGAGGGCTGGTCCATGGCTTCTATCTAGGGGCTCGTGCGACGATTCGAACCCCGTCGCAGGGCTTAACCATTTTTTCGAGACCTTGGGTCTATCCCTGACGCTGTATCTTTTTGGCACGAGGGTTGCTTGCCGCTCCGTGTCGACAGTCGCGGAGCCTCTCATGGCCTGGCATCGGAAATCAAAGACGCGTCTGGCGACGGTTGTCGTCGCCGTCACGCTCGGCGCAGGCGGCGTCGCCAACGCGCAGTCGATGTCGACGAACTCGGCCTCGTTCAACGCCGGCTATGGCCGCAGCTCAGGCCAGGAGAGCCGGATGGTCGAGTATTCGACCCGCGACGCCAACGGCAACCGGGTGATCGTGGACGGCGTCATGTTGACCGGCTCCGACCAGAGCGTCTTCTCCTCTAGCCGCAGTTCGGGGTCGCTGGACGCCTATTCTGGCGTCGGCGCGGTCGGCGGCTACGCCGGCTCCACCGCGATCGGCAACAACCTGACGGTCATCACCCAGGGCAATAACAACACGGTCATCGTCAACTCCAGCCAAGTGAACACCGGCAACGTCACCGCCGGCTCGAATGTTGTGAAGGGCGACGCCCCCAAATGATGGTCAAGCGCACAGGGCTGGTCCTGGCCTTGCTGGCTACAGCAGCGCTCAGCGCCTGCGGCAGCACGCCCGTGGCCTCGACGGCCGGCAACTACGCCAAGCCGATTGGCACCGCGCCGGTGACCGCCAACCCCACTGACTACTCCTCGGCGCTGGTTTGTCTGAACCAGTATGCGCGCACGAACCGTATCGTCGCCCCGCGCATCGCTATCGGCCGCATCGCCGACTACACGGGCAAGGAAGAGGCCGACGGTTCGGGCCGCAAGGTCACGCAAGGCGCATCGCTCATGGCCGTTTCGGCCTTCGCCAAGGCTGGCATGCCGCTGGTCGAACGTTTCGACACCTCGGTGTCGGAGTTCGAACTGAAGTACGCCAACAACAAGCTGATCTCGGATCGCCCCAACCCCGCGCCCGACGCGCCGGCGGACTTCCGCAAGATCCTGGCCGGCCAGGTGCCGGGCTCGGACTTCTATGTCATCGGCGGCATCACCGAGCTGAACTACAACATTCGCTCGGCCGGCATTGACGCCTATGCCGGTGACAAGGACACGGACGGGCTGAAGGGCAACTTCCGCCGTCGCGTTTTCATCATGAACATCGCGCTGGATCTGCGCCTGGTGAACACCCGCACCCTCGAGGTGGTGGATGTCATCTCGTACCAGAAGCAGGTGGTCGGTCGCGAAGTCAGCGCCGGCGTCTTCGACTTCTTGAACGGCAACCTCTTCGATATCTCCGCCGGTCGCGGGGCGCTGGAGCCGATGCAACTGGCGGTCCGCGCCCTGATCGAGCGCGCGACGGTCGAGATGGCCGCCAACCTCTATGGCATGCCCGGTCCGGAAAGCTGCCTGCGCTTTGATCCGTTCGGGGACGCCACCGTCGGTCAGACGGGCGCCTTCACGCCGGCCTACAACAATCTGGGAACGAACAATGCGCAGACCCGCGATGACCCGTCTCGCTGGAACGCTCGCCGCGATCCCGATATCCGTGATGCTAAGCGGGGTCGCTACTAGCCAGACGACCACCCCGAGCCCGGTCCTCAACAACCAGATCAATCTGGGCGAGATCTTCTCGGAGCAGACCCTCAACGTCCAGACGGTCAGCGACGGCGTCACGGCCAGCACCACCGCCCAGGCCAATGGCGTGTCGGTTGGCGTGACCAACGCCGACGCTGCGGTGACCTCCAATCAGGACAATCAAGGCGTGGTGTATGGCCACGGCTTGGTGGACGTCGCCGGCAATGCGGGCGCTTCCAGCGCGGTGCGGACCACCGCCGTGGGCAACGCCGCCGCCCTCACCGCCTCGAACGGCACGATCTCGGCCTTCGCGGTGCAGACCAACTCGGCCGCCGTCACCGCGCGCGGCCAGGTGGAAGCCGCAAACGCTGAAGCCGCGGATCTGACCCAGTCCACCCTCGCCATGGGCAACAGCGCCGGCGTGACTCTCGACAATGGCTCGGCCGGTGCGCGGATCAGCCAGTCCACGACCGCCAACGTCCTGGCCGACGGCGGCGCGATCGTCGGGTACGTCTCGGGCACCAGCGCGGTCACCGCGACGACGGCGGGCAACAACATCAATATCGGCGGCGCCAACCAGTCGGCTGTTCGGGCGATCACCGACCAGGCGAACACGGCCGACGTGACCCAGGCCAGCAAGTTTACCGCCTACGGCAACAGCAATCTCACGTCGACCGCAGCCACGGCGACGGGCAACAACCTGTCGGTCACCAATGAAGGGCCGCTGGCGGACGTGACCTCGAACCAGTGGAACACGTCCTATGTGCGCGGCCAGGCCGAAGCGACATCGTACCTGTTCGGCGCTGCTCAAACCACGGCCTACGCCGCCGGCAACTCATCGCAGGTCAACAATATCGGCGCCGAATTGGTGCTCGACAACATCCAGACCAACACCGGCGGCGGTGTTGAAGCGACCGCCAGCTTCGTGGGGCAGGACGGCTACGACACCGTGACGACCGCCACCGCCATGGGCAACGCCGTCACCGGCTATGCCTGCTCGCGCTGCAATGGCCGGATGAGCGTCAACAACAATCAGACCAACGGCGCGGACGTTGGCGCATCGTTGTCGTCCAGCGTCGTGTCCAGCGGGCGTCAGGTCACCGGCGTCTCGACCGCGATCGGCAACAACGCCAGCTTCAACGTCAACGCCCCGGGGAACTAGGCGGACGGCATAGGGGTCAAGGTCCGCGCGCGTCCGGGCGGCATAGAGAATTTGGCGTTCCTTAGGCCTCTGGCCTGCTATACGCCCTCTCCTCCCGGCTCCGCCGCCTCCGACCCCGTATTCAGACACCATGGCTTCTCCCGCCCGCGCGCCCGTACTCGCTCTCAAGGATGTCCGCCTCGCCGACGGGGCCAAGCCGCTGTTCGACGGCGTTGACCTGGCGCTGGAGCCCCGCGTGCGCGCCTGCCTGGTCGGCCGCAACGGCGCGGGCAAGTCGACCCTGCTGAAGATTCTGGCCGCCCAAGGCGTCGAGGCCGACAGCGGCGAACGCGCCGTGCAGCCCGGCGCCAAGGTCGTCTATGTAAGCCAGGAGCCGGAGATCACTGGCGAGACCCTATTGGACTACGCCACCGCAGGCGGCGCGCAGGACTATGAAGCCCAGGCCGCCCTCACCGATTTCGGCCTGGACCCTGACAAGAGCGCCAAGGGCCTGTCCGGGGGCGAAACCCGCCGCGCCGCTCTGGCCCGCGCCTTCGCCGAGCAGCCCGACGTGCTGCTGCTGGACGAACCGACCAACCACCTGGACATCTTCGCCATCCAGACGCTGGAAGACGAACTAGCCGCCTCCAAGTGCGCCGCCCTGATCGTCAGCCACGACCGCGCCTTCCTCAACCGCGTCACCGAGCGCTGCTTCTGGCTGGAGCACCGCAAGATCCGCCGCCTGGACAAGGGGTTCTCCGAGTTCGAGGCGTGGGCCGAGTCGATCATGGCCGCCGACGCCGAGGAGGCGCGGCGCCTAGACAAGGTGCTGGAGCGCGAGAACGCCTGGCTGGCGCGCGGCGTCCAGGGCCGGCGCGCGCGCAACGAAGGCCGTCGCCGTGCGCTCCTGGCGCTCCGCGCTGAGAAGAAGGACCGCCAGTCCGAGCTGCGCGGAACCATGACTATGGCCGTGGAGTCCGCGGGGACCTCGGGCAAGCGCGTGGTCGAGGCCAAGGGCGTCACCAAGCGCTTCGGCGATCGTATCATCGTCGAAAACTTCTCCACGCGCATCCTGCGCGGGGATCGTGTCGCTCTGGTCGGCCCCAACGGCGCGGGCAAGACCACCTTGGTCAAGCTGCTGCTGGGCGAACTGGAGCGGGACGCCGGTTCGGTGCAACTGGGGACCAATCTCGAGGTCTCCTATATCGACCAGGCCCGCATGGCCCTGTCGGACAAGATCACCGTCTGGGACTTCCTGACGCCCGGCGGCGGCGACTCGATCATCGTGCGCGGTCACCCCAAGCATGTGGCCGGCTACGCCAAGGAGTTCCTGTTCACCGACGCCCAGCTACGCCAACCCGTCACCAGCCTTTCGGGCGGCGAGCGTAACCGCCTGCTGTTGGCCCGCGCGCTGGCCAATCCCACCAACCTGATGGTGCTGGACGAACCGACCAACGATCTCGACATGGACACCCTCGATCTGCTCGAGGATCTGCTGGCCGACTTCGACGGTACGCTGATCCTGGTCAGCCACGACCGTGATTTCATCGATCGCCTCGCCAGCTCGACCATCGCCCTGGACGGCAAGGGCAGGGTCGTCGAGACGCCCGGCGGCTGGACCGACCTGATCGACCAGAACCCGGACTTCTTCAAAGCCGCAAAGTCCGGAACCGCGTTCGCGCCCGTGTCGAAGGGCGCCGCCAAACCCGCAAGCGCCGCACCGGCTCCTCCGCCGAAGAAGAGCGTCAAGCTCTCGTACAAGGACCAGCGCCGCTTGGAGGAATGCGAGGCGCTGATCGCCAAGAGCCCGGCGATCATCGCCAAACTCGAGGAAGCGCTGGCGGACCCCAACCTCTACACACGCGATCCAGCCACCTTCGACAAGACCATGAAAGCCCTCGACAAGGCGCGCGCTGACCTTGAGCAAGCCGAGATGGAGTGGCTGGAGCTCGAGGAAAAGAAAGAAGGCTTGGCGGGCTGACCGGCGGTCGCCAGGCGACTCTTTTCAGCGCAAAGCTGTGCGACGAAATGGCACAGCCATCGATTGCTAGGCGCGGACGGTTTGTGCGGTCGTAATGTAGCGCCTGTGGCGACGATCTCGTGGCGGTACGCTACGCGGCATGGCCTTGTTTGGCGATCAGGACTTTCGCGCGATCCGCGCGAACCTGCCTGGCGCTTTCGGCTTTGGGAACAGCTTCACGATGACGCTGAGTTTGGCGCTTCATGAGGAAAGGCGGCAAGCGGCGCTGCTGCTGGCCCTGTCGTGCACGATCGTCGCGGCGATAGCCTTCAGCGAGTACCTGACCCGCGCGACGCTGGGCGTCGCCGCCTTTTGGCCCGCCAACGCTTTCTTGGCCGCCGGCCTGTTCACCCTCAAGGGCGGTCGCCGCACGGTGCTGGCTGGCGTGTTCATCGTGTCTCATCTCACGATGAGCCTTCTGGCGGGCGACGAACTGCTATCGGCCCTGCTTTACGCCATCGTCGATCTCTGTGAGGCCGGGGCGGTCTGGGCTGTCTGCCATCGGTTCTGGAACGGCGCCCCGCGCGTGCGGACCATGCGCTCCCTGGCGCAAATGCCCGCGATCACGACGCCGATCGCTCTTGTTTCAGCTCTGGTCTGCGCGACCGCCTTCCATTTCGGATACGGCGCGCCCTTTGTAGTAACCCTGATCGATTGGTTCCTGCGCAGCGCGCTTGGTTTGGCCGTCGCCCTGCCAGCCACCCTGGTGCTGATCGACGCTGAGCACAGGCGGGCTTTCCACCGTCCCAGGACCGAGCAGTTGCTGCTGATGTTCGGCGTCGGCACGATCGCCCTGCTCTGCGCGCATCCGGCGGCTGGCGCGCCGCCAGTGCTGATCTTTCCGGTGACCTTGGCGGCCGCCTACCGGCTTGGGGCCAGGGGCGCCGCGCTGGCGGCGTTCCTGACCATCGGGATCATCATGCCGTTGGCCATATCGTCGGGGTCGTCGCCTTTCAACGCGACCCAGGATCCCGTCGTCCAGGCTCGCACGATCCAGGTGTTTACGAGCGTCCTGTTCTACACCTGTCTCGCCGCCGGCTTGGCCTTCGGCCAGCAGAACCGGCTCAAGCGCCTGTTGCTCCGTCGTGAGTTGCTGACCCGCGCCGCGCGAGGCCGCGCGCTGGCCGCCACCGAGGCCAAGACCGAGTTCCTGGCCACGATGAGCCACGAGATCCGCACGCCGCTGAACAGCGTGCTCGGCTTCGCCCAACTGCTCGCCGCACGCGAAGACCTGCCGCCCGAGGCCCGCCGTCAGGTCAATCTGATCGATAGCGCGGGCGCCGCCTTGCTGACGGTCGTCGACGACATTCTGGACTTCTCGCGCGTCGAGGCGGGCCAGATCGAGCTTCTGCCAGGCCCAACCTCCGCGGCGGCCTTGCTCCAGGATACGGTCGCGATCATGGCCCCCGAGGCCCGCGCCAAGGGCTTGTCGATGGACCTCGATGTCCTCGATCCTCTCGGTGTGCTTCACGATCTGGACGCCGATCGCCTGAGGCAGGTCTTGATCAACCTGCTGAACAACGCCGTGAAGTTCACCGACGAAGGCCGGATCGGCGCACGCCTGATCATAGAGCCGGGCGATCTTGAGGACCGCCTGCGCTTCGAGATCACTGACACCGGTATCGGCATCGAACTCGACAAGCAAGGGCTGCTCTTCCAGCGCTTCTCGCAGACCGACAGCTCCCCAAGCCGGCTGCATGGCGGCGCGGGCCTTGGACTGGCGATCGCCAAGGCCCTGGTCGACGTGATGGGCGGCAAGATCGGTGTCGACAGCGTCCCGGGTCGTGGCTCGTGCTTCTGGGTGGAGCTCTACGCGCCTGTCGCCGAGCCGGGGCCCGAGCCTGAGCCGGCGAAACCTCCGGCGCCCGGCGCCGCGCGGATCCTGATTGTCGACGACCACGCCATCAATCTGGAGATCGCCGCCGCGCTTCTCACCCTTGTCGGTTATGAGGTGGATCTGGCCGAGAATGGCAGACAGGCGGTGGAAAAGGCGCAAGCGGGCGCCTACGACCTCATCCTGATGGACATCCACATGCCGTTGATGGACGGGCTGCAGGCGACACGGGCGATCAAGGCCCTGCGCACAGCGTCCGGAAAGGCGCCGATCATCGCCATGAGCGCCGACGCCCTGCCGCGTCAGGTGGAGCGCTGCTACGCCGCCGGCATGGTCGACCACATCGCCAAGCCGATTCAGCGCGAGGTGCTCTACGCCAAGGTCGAGCGTTGGCTGCACCCACGTCCTGATACGCCGGAACCAACCTAGGTTCGCCAAGACGGTGCGAAGCCACGGGTTTGGGTTGTGGCTTGGAACTCCGCGCCGACGCCCCTAACTTGGCTGCGGATAACGGGAGATGTCCTCAATGCAGCGCCGCGCCTTTGTCGCCCTTGGCTTGATGGCCATGCTCGCCGCTTGTTCGCCTGCCAAGAAGGAAGACGCTGCGACGGCTGGTCAGACCCCTATCAAGCTGGCGACCGACTGGCGCGCCCAGGCCGAGCTCGGCGGCTACTATCAAGCGCTGGCGACGGGTGAGTATAAGAAGCGCGGCCTGGACGTGACCCTGATCCAGGGCGGCCCGGCGGTGAACGTGCCGCAACTGCTCGCCACCGGCGCGGTCGATGTCGGCGTCGGCTCCAACAGCTTCATCATTATGAACCTGGCCAAGGAAAACGCGCCGGTCAAAGCCGTGGCGGCCTTCATGCAGAAGGATCCGCAGGTCCTGATCGCGCATCCGGACCAGGGGATCAACGGCATCGCCGACATGAAGGGCCGGCCGATCCTGCTGTCGGACGCCTCGATCACCGCGTTCTGGGTCTGGCTGAAGGCCAAGTACGGCTTCACCGACGATCAGGTCCGCAAGTACAACTATTCGTCCGCGCCGTTCCTGGCCGACAAACGCGTCGTGCAGCAAGGCTACGCCACCAGTGAGCCGTACCTCATCGAGAAGGAAGGCAAGATCAAGCCGGCGGTCTTCTTGCTAGCCGACAGCGGCTATCCCGCCTACGCCTCGTTCGCCCTGGTGCCCGACAGTCTGATCGCCAAGAATCCGGCCGCCGTCCAGGCCTTCGTCGAAGCGACCGCCGCTGGCTGGACCTCCTATCTCTATGGCGACCCCAAGCTGGGCGACGCCGCGATCCTGAAGGACAATCCGGAGATGACTCAGGACGTCCTGGACCAGGCGCGCGAAAAGATGCGGTCTTATGGCATCGTCAGCGCCACCGGGGGCAAGGGCGACGTAGGTCAGATGACCGACGCGCGCTGGGCGGAGTTCTTCAAGGTCGCGTCCGAACAGGGCGTCTACCCCAAGGACATGGACTACAAGAAGGCCTACACCCTGCAGTTCCTGCCCAAGGGCCAATGAGCGCCCCCATCGCCAGCCTGTCCGCCGTCGAGGTCGACTACCCCCGGGGACGGGCGCTGGGTCCGTTTGACCTGACGCTTGCGCCGGGCGAAATTGTCGCTCTGGTGGGACCGTCCGGCTGCGGCAAGTCCACCGCGCTTCGGCTTCTCGCGGGCCTGGAGCAGCCGACGCGCGGTGTCGTGTCCCGCGTGGCGGGCAAGGGCGAGACTGCTGTCGTCTTCCAGGCGCCGACCCTGGCGCCGTGGCTGTCAGCCCGGGACAATGTAGCCCTGCCCCTCGTTCTGGCGGGAGTCGCCAAGGCCGCCGCCCTCAGAGCCGCTGACGAAGCGCTGTCCAGGGTCGGGCTCAGCGCCGCCCTGCATGCCCGCCCCAGCCAGCTCTCCGGCGGCATGGCCATGCGCGCGTCCCTGGCCCGGGCGCTGGTGACGCGGCCTCGGTTGCTGCTGCTGGATGAACCGTTCGCGGCGCTGGATGAGATCACCCGTCGCGCGCTGGCAGACGATGTCCTGGCCCTCGCCGCCGACAGCGCGCCGGCCGTCGTGTTCGTCACCCACAATGTCGAAGAGGCCGTCTACATGGCGCAGCGCATCGTGGTGATGACGCCAGGTCCCGGTCGCATCGCGGGCGAGGTGGTCATCAACGCGCCGTCGCAGCGCCCCGCCGGGTTCCGGACCACCGAGGCCTTCCGCACCGCCGCCGAGGCTGTGTCGCACCTTCTCGCCGCCGCGACGGAGCGCGCGGCATGAGCCGGATCCTCGCGCCGCTGATCCTGATCGCCGCCCTGCTGGGGGGCTGGGAATTTGCGTGCAAGGCGCTGGAAGTTCCCGCCTATTTGCTGCCCCCGCCCAGCGCGATCTGGAAGGCCTTTACCGAGTCATGGCCGCTTCTGCTGAGCTCCGCCTGGGCGACGCTGTCGACGGCCTTGCTGGCGCTCGTCATCGCCAGCCTGATCGCTTGCGGCCTTGCGCTCGTCGTCAGCCTTAGCCGCCTGCTGGAGGACGCCGTCCGTCCCATCGCCGTGACCCTGCAGGTGACGCCGCTGGTCGCCATCGCCCCGCTGGTCACGATCTGGGCGGGGATCGATCACCCGGAGCGAGCGGTCATCGGTCTCGCCGCTGTCGTCGCCTTTTTCCCAATCTTCTCCGGGGCGTTGAGCGGGCTGAAGGCCGTCGACCCGGATCTGGCGCGTCTGTTTGATCTCTATGGCGCCACGCCGCTACAGCGCCTGACACGCCTGCGATTGCCCTCCGCCGTGCCCGCCCTGCTGGAAGGACACAAGGTCGCCGCAGGTCTGGCCGTGATCGGCGCGGTGGTCGCCGAGTTCGTGGCGGGCGCCGGCGGCGCGCAGGGCCTCGCCTGGCGCATCCTGGAGGCGTACAACCGCCTGCAGACGGCCAAGGTCTTCGCCGCCCTCTTCACCCTCGCGCTGCTGGGCGTGGCCTTGCACGCGGCGATGGAAACCCTGGAACGTCGACTCCTCAACTTTTGGCGAGGGCGTTAGGCCAAGATTAAAGCGCGCACCGCAGAATGAGCGTCTGACAAGACTTCGCCTGGATCGCGTTATGCGTCTCGCTGCTCTCATCGTCGCCCTGGCCAGCGCGTCCGCCGCGCAGGCCGAAGGTGCGCGCGAGACCCGATACGGCCCAGCGCCCGCGCGATCGCCCGCCGCGCTGGAAGGCCGCCCCGCTCTCTACAATGGCGCCGCCTACGGCGCGAGAACCCTGGGTTGGTCGGGCAAACGCGACGCTGTGGCTGCGCCCGCCGGAACGGTTGAGCAACGCCCTTGGTGGGCGCGCGAACAGTCACAGGCTCAAGCCCAGACCCGCCAGCCCGGCGCATCCATCCCGGCGGCCTTCACACCTCAGGCTCCGGCTCCCGCAGCGCCGCTGCCACAGAGCCTTTTTGATGCGCCGCCGCCCCTCGCCGGCGCCGCGCCGACGCAAGCCGCCAACGCCGCGCCCCAGCTTCAGCCTGGCCAGGTGGGCGCTCGAACCTACTCGGTCGGACGCCAGTTCGGCATGACGCCCGATCCCATTCCAGCCGCTGGCCCCTCGCGCATGGTGCTGATCGCGCCGCCGCCCGCTGCGGAGGCGGACGAATCCAAACCCAGCCTTCAAGACGGCGGCGAGTGGTCCGGACGCGCCGAAAAGGACGGCGATCTCTAATGCAGTCGCGTATTCACGATCTCATCGCCCTGGCCAACGAGCCCTCCAGCGCCAAGCGCCGCGAACTGCTGCGCGGCGTAACCGACCTGTTTTTCCAAGGCGACGGCCACAACAGCGTCGAGATGAGCCTCTTTGACGACGTGCTCAGCCAGTTGGCCGGGGACATGGAAGAGGCCGTCAAGGCCGAGCTCGCGCAGCGCCTCAGCGAAACGGCGAAGCCGCCGGCCGGACTGTCGCGCACATTGGCCGCTGATTCCATCACCGTAGCCGCGCCGATCCTCCGCAGTTCCAGAGTCCTGACCGACGATGACCTGCTGCACGTCGCCCGCACCCAGGGCCAGGATCACCTGCGGGCCATCTCGCAGCGCAGCAGCGTCTCAAGCGTGGTCTCCGACGCCATTGTCGCGCGCGGCGACGACCAGACCCTGGGCGTCCTGCTTCGCAATGAGGGCGCGGTGCTGTCCCGCGAGGCGCACGAGACCGTCGTTGATCGCGCGGCGGCGAACCCTGCCCTGCACGAGGCTGTCATCGACCGGCAAAGCCTGCCCGTCGATCTGCTGAACGAGATGTATTTCATGGTTGAGGCCCGGCTTCGGGATCGGATCATGGAAAAGAACGCCGGCATGGATCCCGCGACGCTGGAAGCCGCCCTCTCCGCCGGTCGCAAGCGGGTCGCCGAGCAGGACGGTGCGCTGCCTCCCGACCACGCCGAGGCTGAACGCGAGTTCCGCGCGCTGCGCGCCAAGGCGCAGATCTCGCCGCAGATCCTGGCCAACATGCTCCGCGGCAAGAAGACGACGCTGTTCCTTGTCGCTCTGGCGGACATGGCTCAGGTGGACTTCCACACCGCGCGCAAGATCCTCGAGCGACGCGAGATGGACGCCTTGGCGGTCATCTGCAAGGCGGCCGATTTTGACCGATCGCTGTTCCTGACCTTCGCGCTGCTGATCCTGGAACAGACCGAAGACGTCATGATGCGCGCCAAGGCGTACGGCGAACTCTACGCCAACCTGCCTCGGGACTCGGCCCTGCGCACGATCCGGTTCTGGCGCCTGCGCCGTCAGACCGGCGACGTCGCCGCCGCCTAAAGTCGGCCGGGCGCAAAGCCGCCCACCTCGCGCCTTGCGTGCGCCATGCGGGACGGCCAAGGTGCGCGCCTTGTTCTCTCCTGTCTTGGATTCCCGATGATCAGCGCTTCGCGCCTGGCGATTGTCGCCGCTGCCGGCCTCTCGGTCGCCGCCTGCTCCCAGCTGCCCAAACCCTCGATCCCGCTGCTGAAGAAGGACGCCGGCGAAGCGTCTGCGCCCCGGACGCCCGAAGCCCCGGCGCTGGCGGGACCCAAGGTGAGCGATCTGAAGCCGGGCCAATGGGCTCAGGAGCTCTCGGATGTCGCGCCCGATCCGGCTTGGCGCTTCGGGGTGTTGCCCAACGGCATGCGCTACGCCCTCCGCAAGAACGCCACGCCGCCGAACCAGGCGGCGCTGCGCCTCTGGTTCGACGCCGGCTCGCTGATGGAGGCCGATGACCAGCAAGGCCTCGCCCATTTCTTGGAGCACATGGCCTTCAACGGCTCGAAAAACGTGCCTGAAGGCGAGATGATCAAGATCCTGGAGCGCCACGGTCTGGCGTTCGGCGCTGACACCAACGCCTCGACCGGCTTTGACGAGACGATCTACCAGCTTGATCTGCCCAAGACCGACGACGGCACGGTCGACACCTCGCTCATGCTGCTGCGCGAAGCCGCCGGTGAGCTGACCATCGCCCCTGAAGCCGTCGATCGTGAACGCGGGGTCGTACTGTCGGAGGAGCGCACTCGCGACACCCCCGGCTATCGCGTCGCGATCAAGACGTTGTCCGCCCAGATGGAAGGCCAGCTGACGCCCAAGCGGATTCCAATCGGCAAGACCGAGGTCCTTAAGACCGCTCCCGCCCAGCGTATTCGCGATTTCTACGAAGCCTATTACCGGCCAGAGCGCGCCGTGCTGGTCGCCGTGGGCGACTTCGACGTCGACGCGATGGAAGCCAAGATCAAGCGCAAGTTCGGCGATTGGGTCGGCAAGGGCCCGAACGGAAAGGACCCTGACGTGGGTCCGGTGGCCAAGCGCGGCCCGACGGCCAAGATGATCGTCGAGGCGGGCGCCCCTTGGTCTGTGCAGATGACCTGGACCCGTAAGCCCGACGGCCTGCTGGAAACCAAGGCCGTCGACGAACGCGAGGTGCTGGAAAATCTGGCCTTCGCCGTTCTGAACCGGCGCATGCAGGCGCTTGGGCGCTCCGCCGAACCGCCGTTCATCGCCGGGGGCGCGTTCAAGGGCGATCAGTACGGCACGGTCCGCGTCACCACCTTCGGCGCCACGGCCCAGCCCGGCCGCTGGCGTGAAGCGCTGACCGCGCTCGACGCCGAACAACGCCGCGCCGTCCAGTTCGGCGTGCGTCAGGACGAACTGGATCGCGAGATCGCCTCCACGCGCGCGGCCCTGGTCGCGGCTGCGGCGGGCGAGGCCACCCAACGCACGCCCGCTCTGGCCAACCAACTGGTCGGCACGCTGGGCGATGGCGAGGTGATCACTTCGCCCAGCCAGAACCTCGCGGCCTTCGACATCATGGTGAAGGATCTGAAGGCCGAACGCGTCAACGCCATACTCAAGAGCGCCTTCGTCGGTTCGGGCCCGCTGCTGATCCTGGCTGCGCCTACCGCCGTCGAGGGGGGCGAGCCGGCCATCCTGAAGGCCTACGAGGATCTCAAGGCACAGCCCGTAACGCCGCCCGCCGCGCCGGGCGTGACCGTGTGGCCCTATTCCAGCTTCGGCCCCACCGGCAAGGTCGCCGAACAGAAGGACGTCTCGGATCTGGACGCCGTCTTCGTGCGCTTCGAAAACGGCGTGCGCCTGACGGTCAAGCCGACCAAGTTCCGCAATGACCAGGTGATCGTGAAGGTCCGCGCCGGTCACGGCCTGCTGGACATGCCGTCGGACAAGCAGAGCCCGCTGTGGTCCGGCTCAGCCTTCATCGAGGGCGGGCTCAAGCAGATCACCGCCCAGGACATGGAGCGCGTGCTCACGGGCAAGATCTGGAACGCCCAACTGGGCGTCGAGGACGACGCGTTCACGCTGAACGGCCGCACCCGTCCGGAGGACCTGTCCACTGAACTTCAGGTGCTGGCGGCGTTTGCGAGCGAGCCGGGCTGGCGGCCGGAAGCGTTCAATCGCATCAAGACCAGCTACGGCACGCTGCATGACCAACTGCAGAGCACGACCGGCGGTGTCCTGGGTCGTGACCTGGGCGGTCTGATGCATGGCGGCGACCAGCGCTGGACCTTCCCGTCGCGCGAACAGATCGCGTCGGCCTCGCTGGACGAGCTGAAGGCGGCCGTGGCCAACCCGCTGGCCAAGGGCGACCTGGAGGTCGTCATCGTCGGCGACACCACGGTGGACAAGGCGATCGCTGCGGTCGCTGACACCTTCGGCGCCCTGCCCGCGCGCCCGGGCGATCCGCCTTTGCCCGGCGCGGAGAAGGCTCCCTTCCCGGCGCCTTCGAAGGAGCCGGTCGTTCGCACCCACAAGGGACGTCCCGATCAGGCGGCTCTTTTCATGACCTGGCGGACGGACGACCTGTTCTCCAACCTGCAACGGTCGCGCGACGTGTCGGTGCTGGGCCAGGTCATGCAGCTGCGCCTGACCGATGAGCTTCGCGAGAAGCAGGGCGCGACCTACTCGCCCAGCGCCTCGGCGACCGCCAGCGTGGTGTTCGAGGACTGGGGTTATCTGGCCGTCAGCCTGGAGGTTCCTCCGGAGAAGCTGGATGGCGTCGTCGCCTCGATCCGCAAGATCGCAGCCGACCTGCGCGACAAGCCGGTAAGCGGCGACGAGCTCGAACGCGCCAAGAAGCCCAGGATCGACGCGATCGAGAAGGCCCGCGTCACCAACGAGTACTGGGTTGGCGCGCTGTCGGGCGCCCAGTCGGATCCGCGCCTGCTGGACGCGACACGTTCCGTAGTTGCGGGCCTGTCCCGCGTGACGCCGGCGGACGTTCAGAAGGCGGCGCAGACCTATCTCGCCGACGACAAGTCCTGGCTCTTGCTGGTCAAGCCAGAGGTCGCCGCGCCAGCGAAGTAGGAGCGCACAAAAAAGGCCCCGGTGAAAACCGGGGCCTTTCCATTTCCAGAGCGTAGTCGCGCCTAGTAAACGACGCCACCAACGCCGCCATCCAGGCTGAAGCTGGTCGAAAGCGTCTGGCGCTCCTGCACCGTTTCCTCGCGATAGGCGGTGTAGGTTTCGGTCGTCAGCATGCTCAGGATCTTCACGCCGGCGCCGAAGCGGCGCAGCAAGGAGCGCTCATTGCAGTCGCGGGCCGGAAGCTGCGGCCGGCACGACACGATCGCCTGACCAGCGGCGGCGCCGCGCGCGTAGTAGAGCGCCTCGCCCTTGCGGCAGATATAGGTCTGTCCCGGCGCGCCGGTCGAGATGTCGATATGACCCCCATACTCGGCGATCACATACTGAAGCCGGGCGCCAGCGATGCAGCGGTAGAGTTCGCCGTCATAGGCGTCGTCGATCTCGCGGTCAGGCGTGACCTGTGAAGCCGCGTGCGGCACGTCGCGATCGTCCAGGCAGACGGCGCGGACGATGACCCGGCGGGTGCGGGTGCGCGTCGCTTCATAGGCCTGGCGACGACGGACTTCGGCGCCCTCGACGTTCAGACCCTGGATATATCCCGTCGCCATCGGGCCCGAATAATAGCCGCCGTGGCCACCACCGCCGTAATAGTTGACGACGCCGCCAGCGGTCGAGCCGGCTCCGGCCGACGCGCCGGACGTCGCGCCAGAATTGGCGATCGCCGTGGCGTTCGTTGTCGCGTTGACGATCACGGTCGAGCCGATGTTCACGTTCACGCCGGGAATGTTGACGTTGTGACCACCGCCGCAGCAGCCGGTTGGCGGCGCGGGCGGCTTCGGCGGGGGCGGCGGCGGCTTGCAGCACACCGGCGGCGGCGGCGGACAGGCGCTGGTGCAGCCAGCGGCATAGGCCGCGCCCCCCAAAAGCAGCCCGCTCAGCATCGCCCCCAGAGCGATCATCCCTGCGCGCGTGTTCAGTTTCGGCGCCTTCATCCGGCGTTTCCCTTCACCTCGGGTCGTACCGCTTGTGGTTAAGCAAGAAACGGGCCGAGGCGACCGCCGAACCCGGATTTGCTCCAGAATGAGACGGTTGAGCGCTTGGCCCGGTTCTCCCAGCAAGCCCCGTGCGGTCGAAAACAGCCGCGCAAGGACCCGCAAGGGGACGACGATGTTCCATCCAAGCACGGAACGGTTGATAGACTATTGGCGCGCCAAGAAGGGCGAGGCCGCCCTGCCCCGCCGCGCCGACATCGATCCCGGGGAATTCCTGGAGCTTTTGCCCCAGGTGTTCGTGCTGGGGCGCGAAGGCGGCAAGCTGCCCTTCCGCCTGGCCGGCGGCTTTGTGTCCGACCTGCACGCGCGCGACCTTCGCGGCCATGACGCCCTGTCGCTGTGGGCTCTGGCCCACCGCCTCGAACTGAAGAGCGCCCTGGACGTGGCCCGCAAGCGGCGTACGCCGGTGGTCGTCACCGCCGACATCCGCGCCCATGGCGTGCCCTCGGTCGGGATGGAGGTGCTGTTCGCACCGCTGCAGGGCGCGAGCGGCGAGACGGACCGGTTCCTGGGCCTCTACCAGCCGATCGCGATGATGGCGCGCCTGATGGGCCGTCCCGCCTATGAGTTGGGGGTGCGCGAGATCAAACCGCTGGGCGACGGCAATCAGGACATGCCGCGCCTACGCTTGGCCACGCTAGACGGCCGCCGGATCGCTTAATGCTCGAAGCGCTCGCCCGCTTGATCTAATCGGGGCGAGCGCCTCAAAGGCCCTACTTACTCCGCCGCCACCGCGCGGCCGTCCTCATAGACGGGCACGTCCAGCGGCGCGGCCGGCGCCTTGCCCCGGATCAGGTCCGCAGCCCGTTCGGCGATCATGATGGTCGGCGCATTGGTGTTGCCGCCGATCAGGGTGGGCATGACCGAGGCGTCGATCACGCGCAGCCCCTGGACACCCTGGACCCGGAGTTGGTCGTCGACCACGGCCATCGGGTCGCCCGCCACACCCATCCGGCAAGTGCCGACGGGATGGTAGATCGTCTCGGCCTTGGCGCGGATCCAGGCGTCGAGGTCGGCGTCCGACTTTACGTCCGCGCCCGGCGCGTACTCGGCGTCGCGATAGGGGTCGAAGGCGGCCTGGGCGACGGTCTCGCGGGCGATACGCACGCCTTCGCGGATGGCGCGGCGATCCTCTTCCGTGGCCAGATAGTTGCCCAGAATGGTCGGATCATCGAACGGATCCGCCGAACGCAGTCCCACCTTGCCCCGGCTTTCCGGACGCAGTTGGCAGACGTGCAGGGTAAAGCCGTCCTTCTCGACCACGACCTTGCCGTGGTCCTGCATGATCGCCAGCACGCCGTGGATCTGCAGGTCAGGACGATCAAGGTCCGGGCGCGACTTCAGGAACGCGCCGCTTTCCAGGAACTGCTGCCGGCCCAGGCCCTTGCCGAAGAACATGTAGTTCATGCCGACGCCGAGCTTGTTCAGCCCCTTGTTGGCCGAATAGGCGGTCTTCAGGTTCTTGGCGGTCCATGAAACGCAGACGTCGAGGTGGTCCTGGAGGTTGGCGCCGACGCCCTTGGACTCGTGGGCCACCGCGATGCCGTGCGGCGTCAGGTCGTCCGGCGCGCCGATCCCCGACAGTTGCAGGATCTGCGGCGACTGCACCGCGCCGGCGCTCAGCAGCACCTCGGCGTCGGCGTAGGCGACCTGCTTCTCGCGCGACTTGCCCACCACGTACTCCACACCCACGGCGCGGCGCTTTTCCAGGATGATCCGCGTGGTCCGGGCCTCGGTGACGCAGGTCAGGTTCGGACGCGACAGGGCTTGGGTAAGGTAGGCCATGGCCGCGCTCCAGCGCTGGCCGTCGCGGATCGTCAGGTCGTAGGGCCCAAAGCCCTCCTGCTGGTAGCCGTTGAAATCCTTGGTTGTCTTGTGACCCGCCTGGCGGCCGGCCTCGACCAGGGTGGTGTAGAACGGGCTGTCGGACTCGCCCTTGGACACGTGCAGCGGCCCCTTGTCGCCGTGATAGGCGTCGCCGCCGGCGTGGTGGGTCTCCGAGCGCTTGAAGTAAGGCAGAACCTCAGAATACGACCAGCCGGTCAGGCCCATCTGGCGCCACTGGTCATAGTCGCGGGCGTGGCCGCGAATGTAGATCATGCCGTTGATGGCCGAGCTGCCGCCCAGGCCCTTGCCGCGCGGCCACCAGAGCTTGCGGTTGTCAAGGTGCGGCTCGGCCTCGGTCCAGAAGCCCCAGTTCTGCTCGCCCTTGTCCTTGATCAGTTGGCCGACGCCGGCGGGCATCTTCACCAGGATGGACTTGTTCTTGCCGCCGGCCTCCAGCAGCAGAACCTTGACGTTCGGATCCTCGGTCAGGCGCGCGGCCAGGACGCAACCGGCCGAGCCGGCCCCGATGACGATGTAATCAAAGCGCTCGCTGGCCATGGCCCCGACGCCCTCCCTCGAAGGTTATCATTGTTAAGGCAGAGATTGGTCTGGGTTTGAGCCGCGCGCAAGGCGCTTGCTGAAGGCGCCTGCAAAGCGGCGCACGTTTAAGCCTTCCCGCAACCAAGAATGCGGACTATACCACCTATACACGAAATGAGGCCCTATTCGCCTCGCCGCTCTCGCCGCGACCACGATCGTAGCGAGCGCTTCTCGCGCTCGTGCGCCCTGCGCGAGAAGCGGGAGCGTCGCCTTGCATCCCCCCAAGCAAGCGGGCGGCGCTCCCACCCCCTATTCGACGATCCGCAGATCGCGGGCGTAGCGCTTCCAGTTCTCGACATAGTGCAAAGCCGAGGCCTGAAGGATCATGGCGTGCTGTTCACCGATCTCGCGCACCACCTTGCCCGGCGCGCCCATGACCATCGAATTGTCCGGGATCTCCTTGCCCTCGGTGATCAGCGCGCCCGCCCCGATCAGGCAGTTCTTTCCGATCTTGGCGCCGTTCAGCACGATTGCGCCGATGCCGATCAGCGAACCGTCGCCGATCGTGCAGCCGTGCAGCATCACCATGTGACCGATGGTCACGTTCGCGCCGATGGTCAGCGGCGCGCCAAGATCAGTGTGGAGAACCGAGCCGTCCTGGACGTTGCTGTTCTCGCCAATCGTAATCGGATCGTTGTCTCCGCGAGCGACCGCGCCCCACCAAATACTGGCGTTCTTCTTGAGAATCACATTCCCCATGACGCTCGCCGTGGGAGCGACCCAGTATTCGCCTTGCGCGGGAAGCGTCGGCGTCACGGCGCCCAAGGAATAGACAGTCATCCGTACACCTCGTTTTCTTACGCGCGATTTCCAGGTTAACGACCCGGAAACCATGATGCGCCATTGTAGTCGGGCGATTCGAGAGGGAACATTCCTCCAGCGGGAATCATTTTCCTTTCGTAACGGGCTCGGAGACAAGCGCTCCAAGCTCGCCCGCTGACGAAGACGAGGTGTGGCTCTTGGCGTTTCGGCGTACAGCACCGTCTCCTGGGACTTCCCCACTGGGAAGCGCTCCCGAGCCGCTCCGCCGCGCACGCGACTTCGTAAAAACCCAGCTCACCGCCAAGGACGACGCCTCACGGGCTCGTCCTTTTTTCTTGTCTGAATGGAGGCTTAGATGACCAAGCGAGCCCTGAAGCGGATGGCGCGCGAAGGCGTGCAGGAAACCGGCCAGTACGACGACGCCAAGGTGCGTCGTCTGCCGGTCGATCACCGCGGCGGCTGGTCACCCCTGCCCCAGGACGGAGCGCCGAGAGGGGATAGTCGGGACCAGAGCTACCTAAAAACCATAAAACCCAAATCGCCGGGACAGGCCCAGCTCATGGAGGCCATCGACGAGAAGAACCTCGTCATGGCCCTGGGCCCGGCCGGCACCGGCAAGACCTACATCGCCATCTCCAAGGCCGTGGAGGCCCTTGAGGCCGGTCGCGTCAGCCGCATCGTCCTCTCTCGCCCCGCCGTCGAGGCCGGCGAGTCGATCGGCTACCTGCCGGGCGACATGGAGGACAAGCTGGCGCCCTACCTGCGTCCGCTCTACGACGCCCTGACGGACCGCCTGTCGGTCAAGCGCATGCGGGCCTTGATGGCCGAAGGCGCCATCGAGATCGCGCCGGTCGGCTTCATGCGCGGCCGCACCCTGAACAACGCCTTCGTCGTGATCGATGAGGCCCAGAACTGCACCTACATGCAGCTGAAGATGCTGCTGACTCGCCTGGGATGGCACTCGACCATGGTGGTGACGGGGGACCCTAACCAATCGGACCTGCTGCCGGGCATTTCGGGCCTGGCCGAAGTGGCGGCCAAGTTCGACGCGGTCTCCAACATCGCCGTCGTGCGCCTCGCCGACCGCGACATCGTCCGCCACCCGTTGGTCGCGGAGATGCTGGGCGTGCTGTGATTTCGTAACAGCACACGACACTGAAGACTTGAGTTTGAGGCGGTCGGACGTGCAAGGTCCGGCCGCCTTAATATTTTGTTGGACATGTCCATGGCCGATACGACTGCCCCGCGCACGGAACTGACCCTTCGCGGGGTCCTCCTCGGCATACTGATCACGTTGGTGTTCACCGCCGCCCAGGTCTATCTGGGCCTGAAGGTCGGCCTGACCTTCGCGACCTCGATTCCCGCCGCCGTCATCTCGATGGCTCTGCTGCGAGCGTTCAAGACCTCGACCATCCAGGAAAACAACATCGTCCAGACGATCGCCTCGGCAGCGGGGACGCTGTCGTCGGTGATCTTCGTCCTGCCAGGTCTGTTGATGATCGGATGGTGGGCCAATGTGCCCTTCCTGCCGACCTTCGGCGCCTGCGCGGTCGGCGGCATCCTGGGCGTGATGTACACGATCCCGCTGCGCCGGGCGCTGGTGACCAACTCAAACCTGCCCTACCCAGAAGGCGTCGCCGCCGCCGAGGTGCTGAAGGTCGGCACGGGCTCGCGCGAGGGCGCGGCCGAGGGCAAGGCGGGCCTCGCCGCCGTCAGCATGGGCGCGATCGCCTCGGCGCTGTTCGGCGCCCTGGGCGCAGCCAAGGTGTTCGCGGCAGAGATCGCCGCCTACTTCAAGTTCAAGCTCGGGGCCGCCTCGGGCGCGACAGGCATCGGCGCCTCCAGCTCGCTGGCCCTGATGGGCGCGGGCCATCTGATGGGCATCACCGTCGGCGTCGCCATGTTCGCAGGCCTGTTCATCGCCTGGGCGATCCTGACGCCGGTCCTCACCCTCTTGACCCCGATGCCCGAGGCCGACGCCGCCACCCACGCCCTCACCGTCTGGAAGAGCCAGGTCCGCTTCCTGGGCGCGGGCGTCATCGGCGCGGCCGCCGTCTGGACTCTGGCCAAGCTGGTCGGCCCGATCACCTCCGGTCTGAAATCGGCGCTGGACGCGGCCAAGGCCCGCAAGGCCGGCGGCGCGACCCTGCCCCGCGTCGAACAGGACATCCCGATCGGCATCGTCGGTCTGGTGTCGGTGCTGCTGCTCGCGCCCGCCGGCTGGTTCCTGGCCCACTTCCTGACGGGCGGCCCCATCGCTCAGCTGACGACGCCGCTGGTGGCCATCGGCATCGGCTATCTGGTCTTCGCCGGCCTCCTGGCCGCCGCCGTCTGCGGCTACATGGCCGGCCTGATCGGTTCCTCGAACAGCCCGGTCTCCGGTATCGCCATCCTCAGCGTTCTAGGCGCCTCGCTGATGGTCGGCATGGTCGGGCGCGGCGTCATCGGTCCGGACGTGACCAAGGCGCTGATCGCCTTCGCGCTCTATGTCACCACCTGCGTCCTGGCCGTCGCCGTGGTCGCCAACGACAACCTGCAGGACCTCAAGACCGGCCAGTTGGTCGACGCCACCCCGTGGAAGCAGCAGGTCGGCCTGATCATCGGCGTGCTGTCGGGCTCGGTGGTCATCCCGTTCGTGCTGGAGTTGCTGAACCGCTCGAACGGCTTTGCCGGGGCGCCGAACCTGCAGGCCATCGCCGACGAGCCGTTGGCGGCGCCGCAGGCCACCCTGATCTCGACCCTGGCCAAGGGCGTGCTGGGCGGAAATCTCGACTGGGGGCTGCTGGGCTTTGGCGCACTGATCGGCCTGGCCCTGGTCGCCGTCGACACGGGTCTGCGCGCGACCAGCAAGGACCGCCTCAGCCTGCCGCCGCTGGGCGTGGGCCTGGCGATCTATTTGCCCAGCTCGGTCACCGCCCCCGTGGTGGTCGGCGCCCTGGCCGGCTGGCTGTTCGAAAAGATCGTCGCCAAGGACCGCTCGGCCGAGGCGGCCAAACGCCTGGGCGTGCTGATCGCCTCTGGCTTCATCGTGGGGGAGAGCCTGTTCAACGTCTCCCTGGCCCTGCTGATCGTCTCTACGGGTAAGGGCGAGCCGCTCGCCGTGCCGTTCGCGCCGCCCGAACATGTCGGGATGCTGCTGTCCCTGACCGCCGCTGCGATCGTGGTGGTGGGCTTCTACCGCTGGGCCCGCAAGGCCGGCGCGAAGGCGATGGAGGGGTAGCGATCTGGGGGCGCCCTCAGCGCCCCCTCCGTCTCGCCGCTTCGCGCCGAACCACCTCCCCCGCAAGCGGGGCAGGAGGGTTGCGGCTTCCTCCTCCCACGCAAGGCGAGGGAGGTGTCACGATGCGGATACGCATCGTGACGGAGGGGGCGCTGCTACGCTTCACCCGGCCGAAGAATCGTGAACATCAGCTCCCGCCGCCCGCGATAGCCCAGCGACTCGTAGAGCCGGATCGCCGTCGCATTGTCGGTGTAGCTATGCAGGAAGGCCTTCTCGCCGCGCGCCAGGATCCGGGCGGTCACCTCGCGCAGCAGCCGCGCCGCATAGCCTTGGCCGCGATGGTCGGGGTGGACGCAGACGCCGCTGGCCTCGGTGTAGCCGTCCGGGCGCATGCGCTGGCCGGCCATGGCGATCAATTGGCCCTCCCGCCGCACGCCGATGAAGGCGCCCAGCTGATGCGTGCGCGAGAAGAACGGGCCCGGCTTGGTCAGGGTCGCTAAGGCCAGCATTTCAGGTCCGTCAGCGTCGGCGAGGTCCAGCATGTCGAAGGCGACATCCCAGGCGGGAACCACCTCGGCCGCCTCCATCTGCAGGCAGACGGCGTTGGAGACCACCTCGGTTCCGGGAACCGGCGGCGTCGCTTCGGGCGCGATCAGGCCCACCGTCCCTTGCTCGCGCACCAGCGCGCCAAGATCGGCCAGCGCCTCGGGGCCTTCGTCCTCCAGACCGGCGAACAGGCCGTAGTCGGGATGCATCCGGAAGGCGCGCCCGCGCCGGATCGCCAAGTGGCTTTGCCGCCCAAGGAGGGTCGAACAGACGGGGCGATCAAGAACGTGAAAGGTCATGGCCCCATTCAAGCGGGGCGAGGGTCGACGATCAACGCCTGACCAAGCTGCGGATACTCAAGACCGCAGCGGCCGCGCGCCCCGTCGATCACCGACAGGGCGCGGGGCCAGTTCGATTTAGTCGAGATCTTCGCCGAGAATGGCCATTTCGAACATGAACGAGCCGTCCTCGTCCTCGTCCTGGAAGACGACGCCGATGAACTCGCCGGCGACCTCGACCTCGGCCGAGTCCTTCTGCTTGGGGCGCGGCTTCACCTGGATGTGCGGGTTGCCGAAGGTGCGCTTCAGGTGCTTTTCGAGCTTGGCGACGGTTGTGGCGTCCACGGGGGATCCTCATTGATGGCTGGGCGCCCGGGGCGCTTGTCCGCGCGAAACTAGCGCCCGCCGCGAGAACGGCAAGCCGCTTAAGGCGGAGAAGGTGTGGACGCTCCTTCCGACAGCAGCCAATCGCGGAACAGGAGGGCCTCACGGGTGGCGCCGTCGGGCGGCGTGACCGCCACGATCTTGGCTCGTCCTGGGGTGAAACCCAGCGGCGCCACCAGCCGCCCGCTGGCCAGATCGCGCTGGACGAAGGCCCAAGGGCCGATCGCCACGCCAAGCCCAGCGGCCGCCGCCTCGATCATGTAGAAGTAGTGGTCGAACTCCTGCTCGCTGAAGGCCGGCGGCAGGTGATCGAGCTCGAAATTCCGCGCCCAGTCGGACCAGCTTTCCACGAAGGTTCGGGTCAACAGGCGCGGCATGGCGAAGACCTGCTCCAAGGTCATCGGGCTGGTCGCCAGCTCCGGCGCCATGACGGGCCCGTGGTAATGCTCCATGAAGGGCGTCGCGACGGCGTCATAGGTCACAACGGTGTCGGGCGATCGCATGCGAATGGCCAGATCGATCCCATCCGCCTTGAAGTCGAAAGGTCCGTTCGACTCGGCCACCCGCACCGGAACATCGGGATGGGCGGCTTGGAAGCGGGGCAGACGCGGGATCAGCCACTTCATGGCGAAGGTCGGAAGACAGGAAACCACCAGCGGCTTGGGGCCAGCCTGGATTGGACGCGGGACCGCCGCCTCAATTTGATCAAAGGCCGGCGACAGGGCCTGGGCCAGCTTCAGCCCCGCCTGCGTCAGGCGAAGGCGCGAGCGCGGTCCCTCAGTCAAGGCCACGCCGAGTTGTTCTTCAAGCTGCCGGATCTGCCGACTGACGGCCCCGCGCGTCACGCAAAGCTCGTCGGCCGCCAAGGTCATGCGGCCATGCCGGCCAAAGGCCTCGAAGGCGCGCAGAGCGTTCAGCGAAGGCAGTTGCCGGCGGGCCATGTGAAGAAACCTCACAGAAGGCCGACCGATAAGTCGTTATCGCGGGCGGCGCAACCGGGGGATAGTGCCCGGCATGCCACCCATCGCGCCACGCTCCACCGGCCACGAGGTCACCCTGCCCCAGTTGCTGGCGGTCCTGACTATCTGGGCAGGCGTCATCTACGGCCTCACTCACACTGGCAAGCCGGACGCGGAGCAAATCTCACTGAAGAACAAGCCGCCCCTGACGGTCTGCGCGCCCCAGGGTTAGGAACCGGGCCCGGCAGATATGAGTAGGGCCCCGGCGCGTCTCGCGGCCGGGGCCCTGGTCCGCCCACTAGGTCGGGGGGGCGTAGAGGGGCGGACATCAGTTAAACGCCAACGCCCGAACACGGTTCCCCGACTACTTGGCTTCGGTCAGCTTGATTTCGAAAAGCTTAGGCCACAGCTTGCCGGTGACGAACAGGCGATCGCCAGCGGCGTCATAGGCGATGCCGTTCAGGACATCGTCGCGGTCGCCGCGCACGCCCGCCTCAGGCAACAGCCCGGCCAGTTCGATCCAGCCCTTCACCCGCCCGGTCGCCACGTCGATCCGCGCGATCCGGGTCGTCTGCCACACATTGGCCAGCAGCTCACCCTTCACCCATTCCAACTCGTTGAGCTTGGTCACCGGGACGCCGTTGTCGGTGACCTGGATGCGCCCGGTCTCCTTCAGCGTCTCGGGGTCGAGGAAGCGGATAAAGGCGGTGCCGTCGCTCATCATGATCCGCTTGTCGTCGCGGGTCAGGGCCCATCCCTCGCCCGGATAACTGAACTCGCCAAGCGTCTCGAAGCTGTTGATATCGTAGATGAAGCCGACTTGATCGGTCCAGGTCAGCGCATAGACCCGGTCCTTCCAGTCGACGATCCCTTCACCGAAAAAGCGGGAATCGATGGTGCGCTCGGCCTCGATGGCGCCCGTTTCCAGGCTCCACTTGCGAATGAACGACCGCCCCTGCAGGCCGGTGCTCTCAAAGATGAACCCGTCACGATAAAGCAGGCCCTGGGTGAAGGCCCGGGTGTCGTGCGGATAGCTTTTCACCACCGTGTAGCCGCCCACCGGCGCAGGCGCAGCCAAGGCGGGCGCAGCCAGACCGACGACGACCGCCAGCGCCAGGCCGCCCAGACGACGTAAAAGCGGCTTCACTCAGATCTCGTAGGTCGAGGGCGAGTAGACCGTCTCGGCCAGGGTGTGATCCATGGTCTTCGCCGGCTCTTCACAGGTCGGGCAGTTGACCAGACGCGCAGGCACGCCGGCCGCCGTGCAATGCGCCGGCACCGGACGCAGCACCACTGAGCCAGACGCCACCTTGGCGTAGTCGCCGATGGTGATGTTGCCCAGCACCTTGGCGCCGGCGCCTAGCAGCACGCCCTTGCCGATCTTGGGGTGACGGTCTCCACGCTCGGCGCCGGTGCCGCCCAGGGTCACGCCATGCAGCATCGAGACGTCGTCGCCGACCACCGCCGTCTCGCCGATGACGATGCCGGTGCCGTGGTCGATGAACACGCCCTTGCCGATCTTGGCGGCGGGATTGATGTCGACCTGAAAGACCTCGCTGGAGCGGCTCTGCAGATAGAAGGCCAGGGTTTCGCGACCCTGGTTCCAAAGCCAGTGCGACACGCGGTGCGTCTGCAGCGCCAGGAAGCCCTTGAAGAACAGGAATGGCTGAACATAGCCCTTGCAGGCCGGATCGCGCTCGAACACCGCCTTGAGGTCCGCCTCGGCGGCCTCGACGATCGACGGGTCATCCTCGAAAGCGTCGGCGGCGAACTCGCGCGCCGTCATCGCCCGCATTTCCTGGTCGCCCAGCTTCCGCGCCAACTGGAAGGTCAGGGCGTCGGCGAGGTTGTCGTGGCTGAGAATGACTGCGTTCAGCAGCGACGCCAGCGCCGGTTCGGCCTTGGCGGCGTGTTCGGCCTGGTTACGCAGCGCCACCCACACCGGCGTTTCGGTGTCGGACGTCACCACTTCGAGATGCTTGGCCATCGGGCTCTCCCTTCCCAGGCGCGCCGGGAGCATAGCGCATCTTTTTTAGAAATGCTCTAGCTCAGTGCGGGACGCCCTATGCGAGGATCAGAGCGGCCAAGTCGGCCGGCAGTTCGCCTCGCACCGCCATATGGTGCGTTCTCAGCAACAACGCCACTGTAATTGCGTCAGGCATATGACCCAACGTCGCCGCGTCCAGCGCCTCGCGGAACGGCACGCGCGCGACAGCGAAGTCCTCGGTCTCGTCCGGCTCGCCTTCGGTGGGAGACAGGCCCATGGCCAGAAAGCCATAGGCGATCTCGTCGGTGACGGAATTGGAGAGCTCCATGCGCAGGATCAGGCGCCAGTCCGACGCCTGCAGCCCCACCTCCTCGGCCAGTTCGCGCTTGGCGCCGTCCAGCGGATCCTCGCCGTGCGGCGCGCCGCCTTCGGGCAACTCCCAGCTATAGTTCGCCAGCGAAAAACGGTTCTGGCCCACCAGCGTGACCGTGCCGTCCTCATGCAGCGGCACGATACCGATCGCCTGGTTCTTGAACCCCACCTTGCCGTACAGCGCCGGCCGTCCCGTCGGCGCGACCGCCTGATACTCCGTCAGGGTGATCCAGGGATTGTCGTAGACGACCTTGCTGGACGAGACCGCCCAAGGCTTTCCGTGCGGCTTCAGCCATGCGGGCTTGCGGTCAGGTTCGTCGGCCATAGCGCTGAGTCCCTTGTCGCGGCCTCGTCACGGCCATAGGTCTGCGACTTACAACGCTTCGGAGACATCGTCTTGGCTGGTTCCGTTCCCCCCGCCCCCGAGTTTGGCCAGACCTTGCCGGTCGAGGCGGCGCCCAAGGTCTTGGCCTTCCTGGCTAAGCGTCGCTCGGCCAGCGCCATGACCCTGACGTCGCCAGGGCCGGACGACCAGCAGCTGACGGAGCTTCTGCGGGTCGCCGCCCGCGTGCCCGACCATGGGAAACTGGCCCCCTGGCGCTTCATCGTTCTCACCGGCGCCGCCAAGGACGCGTTCGCCGAACGGATCGCTCCGCTCGCCGAGAGCCAAGCCAACCCGACCAAGGCGACGGCGGCGCTTCGCAAGCTGACACGCCCGCCGGTCTGCGTGGCCGTGATCTCGCGCCATATTCCCGGCGAAATCCCCGAGTGGGAGCAACGCCAGAGCGCTTCGGCGGTCTGCCACCAGATGCTGCTGGCCGCCGCCGCCCTGGGCTGGGGCGCCAACTGGATCACCGACTGGTACAGCTATGACCCGCGCGCGACCGCGCTCCTGGGTCTGGCCGAGGGCGAGCAGGTGGCGGGCTATCTCTATCTCGGAACCACCACCGAACAGCCGCAGGAGCGCCCGCGCCCCGATGTGGCGGCGCTCACAACCTATTGGTCAGCCTAGCGGAGCTTCAGCCCCGGCCGCGATAGGGCGCGACGCCTTGGTCGGGGACCCACAGCCCCTCCGGCGCCGGTCCGGTCTGCCAGAAAACGTCGATCGGGATGCCGCCGCGCGGATACCAGTAGCCGCCGATGCGCAGCCAGCGCGGCTGCGCGATCTCGACGATCTTGCGCGCCACCTTGACCGTGCAGTCTTCGTGGAACGAGCCGTGGTTGCGGAAGCTGGTCAGATAGAGCTTCAGCGACTTGCTCTCGATCAGCCAGTCGCCAGGGGCGTAGTCGATGACGAGGTGCGCGAAATCCGGCTGGCCGGTGACGGGGCACAGCGAGGTGAACTCCGGCGCGACGAAGCGCGCCAGATAGAGCACGTCGCTCTGCGGATTGGGCACGCGCTCAAGGACGGCGGCCTCGGGGCTTTCGGGCGCGTCGACGACGCGGCCCAGCTGGGTGACGTTGAGATCGGTCATCGGGGCGATTTAGGCCTCCCCGGCTCGCGAGACAAGCGCGCGGCGCCCCGCTACAAGGTCGCAAACAGATGTTCGGGAGAGACGCGATGTTGGGACGAGACTTCGAAGGCTTCACCGTGGTGGTCACCGGCGGCTCCACCGGGCTTGGTCGTGCGATCGCCGTCGAGACCGCACGGCGCGGCGCGGACCTTGTCGTGATCAACTTCGCCCGCAGCGCCGAAGAGGCCGAAGAGACCGCCAAACTCGTCCAGGCCGAAGGGGCCAAGGCGGTGCTGGCCCAGGGCGACGTGTCCAGCGACGAGGACTGCCGCAGGATCGCCGCAGCCGCCGACGCTTCGGGCCGCATCGACGCGCTGTTCAACAACGCCGGCATGACCAAGTTCGCCCCGAACCACGCCGACCTCGACGCGGTGAACGCCGAGGACTTCCTACGGCTCTATTCAGTGAACGTGGTCGGGGCCTTTCAGATGGTCCGCGCCGCCCGCTCGCTGCTTGAGGCCGCCCCGTCGCCGGGCGCTGTGGTCAACACCTCTTCGATCGCTGGCGTCGTCGGCAACGGCTCGTCAGTGCCCTACGCCGCGTCAAAGGGGGCGATGACCACCATGACCCTGTCGCTGGCGCGCGCGCTCGCCCCTCGGATTCGCGTCAATGCCGTGTGCCCGGGCTTCATCGATACGCCCTGGTTCGGAAAGGCGATGGACGCCGAGCGAGTCGATCGCCTGCGCGCTGGCGCGGCGGCCGCAACACCTCTGAAAGTGGCGTCCACCGCCGAGGATATCGCTGGAGCCGCTGTCTTCCTGGCGTCTCCCGCTTCGCGACACGTGACCGGCGAGACCCTGCTGGTCGATGCGGGCCTGCACCTGGGCGGCGCAAGCCTTTCCATGCGGTAAAGACACAGCCAAGCTGGATTCGCTTTTCAGGCGCATGTGGCCTAGCGGCGTCAATATTGAAGCAAAATCGTCACACACCGCCCAAAGTTTAAGCCTCAGGCGCCCTTCGCACTGGCGTTCCACGCCCCTCGATTGCACTTAAGGACGTGTCCCCAACTAATCAGTGGGGGACGCAAATGCGCTTGCAGGCGCGGTTGGCGGCTGGGAACCAACCCGGTCGACGACACAGACAAGGGGATAGAACTATGAAAGCCATGAAGATTGCGCTGGCCGCAGCCGCCGCCACGGTCGCCCTCGCGGGCGCCGCCTCGGCTCAGGAGCTGAAGGCTTCCTACAACCTCGGCATCACCAGCGACTACGTCTTCCGCGGCGTGAGCCAGACCCAGGAAGATCCGGCCCTGCAGGGCGGCGTCGATCTGTCCTACGGCATCGCCTATGCGGGCGTCTGGGCTTCGAACGTCGACTTCGGCGCCAGCGACCCGACCACGGAAATCGACTTCTACGCCGGCGTGAAGCCGACCGTGGGCGACACCTCGCTGGACTTCGGCGTGCTGTACTATGGCTACACCAAGGACAAGGGCCTGACCCCCGGCTCGTACAGCTACGTGGAACTGAAGGCCGCCGCTTCGCGCGCTTTCGGCCCGGCCACCCTCGGCGCGGCCGTCTACTACTCGCCGGAATATCCGGGCAAGGGCGGCGGTGCGACCTACTTCGAAGCCAACGCCGCCATGCCGGTCGCTGAAAAGCTGACCCTGTCGGGCGCCGTCGGTCACCAGACCATCAAGAACTACGCCGACTACAGCACCTGGAACGTGGGCCTGGCCTACGCCCTGACCGACAAGCTGGCCGCTGACCTGCGCTACCACGACACCAGCGAGCACGGCCTCGGCAAGATCTATGACAGCCGCGTGGTCGTCAGCCTGAAGGCCGCTTTCTAAGCGATCCTACAGGATAGACATCGAAGCCGCCCCGGCTCCCCCGGGGCGGCTTTTTTGTATCAGCGTCAAACTGCGGGCGCGCGAGGCGGCCGCATCGCCAGGACCGCGACGAACACCACGGCGGTGACGGCGGCGAACAGCTCGAAGGTCGGCGTGAAGCTTCCCAGGCGGTCGCGCATGGCGCCCGCGATGAAGGGGCCCGCCGCTGACACCGCGCCAACCAGACAGGTCAGCGAGAACAGCTCCAGATTGCTCTGGCGGCCATAGTAGTTCAGCAGCAGCACCGTCACGGCCAGGACCGTCAGACCAAAGCCCACCCCCGTCCCGATCGCATAGACCAGCATCAGGGCCGGCGTCGTCGCCTTGGCCAGGGCCAACAGGCCGACCACCAGCATGGCCTGGGCGATGATCAGCAGCCAGCGCGGATCAACCCGGTCGCCCAGGGCTCCTCCAGCGAGACGCGCGAGGGTCTGCATCAAGGCCTCGAGGCTCAGCATCTTGGCGGCCAAGGCCCCGGCCGCGACCGCCGCGATCCCCGCCGCGACGCCGATCTCGGTGAGGTGCGACACCGACACGCTGGCCACGCTGACCCCGACCAGCAGGTGCGAGAAATAGGCCGCCACCAGGATGTAGAATTGCGGCGTTCGCAGCGCCTGACGAACAGTCCATTCATGCGCGGTGCGATAGACGCGAGCGTTGGCGGGCGCTTGCCGCGCCGCCTGCTCGACCTCTTCATCAACCTCATGCGCGGCGGCCGCCAGCCATTGGGAGCCACCGACCATCAGCGCGCAGGCGCCGCCGACCACAATGGCCAAGACCGCCTGCACGACCCAGAAGGCGCGCCAATCGCCGCCACTGGCGTCCATCAGGGTCAACACCATCCAAGGCCCGGCGGCGCCGCCCAGCGATCCGAAGGTGAAGTAGACGCCGAACGGCATGGCCCGCTCGCGAAACAGCGCCGACAGCACGTGCGTCCCCGGGATCAGCGCGGCCATCTGGAAGCCAACGCCACACGCCGCGGCTCCGGCATAGTAGCTCATCAGGCTTTCGGCGTTGGCCAGGCCGACGAACCCTGCGGCCAGCACCGCAGCGCCGACCAGCAAGGTCCCCCGCACCCCGATCCGCCGGATCAGGATCGCCGGCAGCCATGACGAGGCCCCGGTGAAAACCCCAAGCACCGAAAAGCCCAGGAACGCCTTCTCGAAGCTCCAGTTCAGCTCGCCGATCATGGCCGGCAGCACCACGCCCAGCGAGCCGTAGGTCGAGGCGGTGATCAGGAACAGCAGCAGGCTGAACGCCGCCACCAGCAGCCAGGGGCGGAAACGGGAGACAGTATCGATCGTCATGCCGCCCTCCTCACCCACATCGCGGGGGAGGTGGCGCGATGCGGATACGCATCGTGACGGAGGGGGCGCCGTGCGGCGGCTGTGCCCCCTCCACCGCTTCGCGGTCCCCCTCCCCCGTTTCACGGGGGAGGATGCTTTGCTCAATCATCAGAAGGTCCGCTTCAGGGTGGCCCGCCACTCGCGTCCCTTGCCGGGCAAGGCGCCGAGATTGGCGTAGGTGTCAGCGTCGGGGGTGAAATAGAACGTGTCGAACAGGTTATCGACATTGACCGACAAAGTGTAAGGCCCCCGGCTGATGAAAGCCGACGCATTGACCACCTCATAGGCGGGATAGCGCACCGCGTTCTGCACCGTGCCCGAGGTGCGGCCCACATGGCTGACGCCGACCGTTGCTCCAGCCTGCCCCCAGTCATAGCCCTTGCTGGTGTAGGTCCCGTACAGGCTGAGCACAGACTTCGGCGTCAGGGTGTAGGCGTAGTCGCCGCTGCGCGCTGGCAGGCCGGCGAAGCTCCACACCACATAGGAGCCGCCATAGGCCTGCGCCCCCGGCACGCCGGCAGTATAGGCGGGGATGTACTGGAACGAGGTATCCGGCCCCTTGATCGTCGTGCGCTGGTTGTTGCCGGCGAAGGTGAAGGACAGCCGTTCGGAGGCCAGCCAGCGGATCTCCAGCTCCACGCCCTTGGCGCGCGTGCCCTGCACGGTGGGCGGCGCGATGGCGCCGGTGATCTGGGTGCGGTTCTGGCGATAGGCCGCCAGCGAACCGATCAGGGTTCCGCGCAGCAGCTGGAACTTCACCCCGGCCTCGGCGAGGTCGGAGCTGGAGAGCCATGAGCCGTCGGCCACCAGACCCGGCGCGATATCGCCGCCCTGGCTCATCTCCAGCGCCGAGGCCTTGGCGTAGCTGGCGTAAGGCATCAGGCCGATCGGCAGCTTGTAGGTCAGGCTGGCGTTCCAGGTCGCCTTGTTGCGATCGGCCGTCTTGCGGCCCGTGACCGTGTAGCTGAGGAAGCCGCTGTCCTGGCTTTCGACGCTGTAGTGGTCCCAACGCCCGCCCAGCACCAGGTTCAGACGCCCGATGTCGATATCGGAGGTGACGAAGACGCCGGTCTGCTTCCAGGTCGAGCGGTTGTCGTTCTCCCACTTCAAGCCGACGCCGCCGGGCTCGTCGTCGAACGGGCTGTCGATGATGTCGGTCGGCGTGGCGCCGAAGCTGATGTCGCGGCGGTCCAGCGCGATCATGCCGCTGTTATAGCTCTCCCGACGGCGCCCCTCGAACCAGCGATGGGAGCCGCCGACCAGGGTGCGGGCGCTGGCTGCGCGCAAGGTGGTCGGGAAGGCGTAGGTCAGGCGGACTTCGCTGACCTTGGCGTCGATCGCCGACGGATAGCCGTAGGAGACGTAACGCTTGTTGTCCTGACGGTCGTGGAACAGCTGCAGCTTCAGCGCGCGATCCTCGCCCAGGTCCTTGGCCAGGTCGAAGTACAGGGTCTGGGTGTCGGTCTTCGAGAAGTCGGCAGGGCTGATATAGACCGTGCGGCGGTCCAGCTTGGTGGTCCCGACGCCGACGTCGAGCGTGTGGACCGCATCGGTGCTGAAGAAGCCGTAGTGCGGGATGTAGAGCGCACTGGCGTAGGGATAGAAGCCCACCTCGTTGGGCGTCAGCCGGCCGTTGCCGTCCGTGTCCTTCAGCGTCGTGTCGCGGCCGGTGACATAGGCGCGGTTGTCGATCAGGTCCTGGGTCAGGCGGTTCCAGCCCGGCGTCTGCACGTCGCCCCGCGAGCGGAACAGCATGCCGCCGAAAGCGGTGCTCCAGCCCTCGCCCAGATCGAAATCGGCCGACAGCTCCAGCGTCTGGTGACGCGGATAGATCCCCTTGTAGAAGCTGTGGCTGTCCTCGGCCTCGCCGTAGATATAGACCCCGCCCTCGGCGCCGCCGAGGCTCACCGGCGCGCCGAACTGGGCGGTGAGCAGCTTCTTGTTGTAGCTGCCGACGGTGGCGGTGACCTCGCCTTCCGGTCCGGCCAGGAAGCGGCCCTCGTCGCGCGCGGACTTGGGGATGAAGTTGACCAGGCCGCCGACCTTGCCCGCGCCATAGACCGGCGTCGGCGGGCCGCGCAGGATCTCGATACGCGCCGCGCCGCCGATCGGGGTCGAGTAGGTTCCCCGGTTCTCCACGCGCTTGAAGCCGCGGAAGTAGTTTTCGGCCAGGGTGCCGCGAATGTTAAGCGAGCCGGGCACGCCATAGAAACTGGCGGTGTGGGTTCCGGGCGCGACCTTGGTGGCGCCGTCCAGGGTCAGAACGCCGTAGCGCTCCAGCGTCAGGTCGCTGACCAAGCTGGCCGAGCGCGGCGTCTCGATCAGCGGCTTGTCGATCCCGAACACCGTCTGGCTGGGCTGCTTCTCCAGCAGGCCAGCCTTGTCGCGCGCCACGATCACCACCGCATCGACGCGATCGGACAACTGCGTGTCGGCCAGGGCGGGCGACGCGGCGGCCAGGGCCAGGAGGCTGGCGGACAGAAGGATGCGCTGAGACGACATGGATTGAGCCTTCACGGCGCCGGGCGGGAGGGCCCAGCGGTCACGGCTCGATATCTGGGGATGTCTTGATCTTCGTCAAAATGCCTTCTGACATTTCAGAAGGGATTGCGATGGGAGTGTGGCCTGAATGCTGCAGCTTACGTAAAGGGAACAATGACCTTTGCGACGTGGTGCGGAGGCTTGCGATCTAGGATCGAGCGCCGGCCTCGGGCTGGACATCCAGAATCCGCAGCATCGCCCGCCGCGAGCCCTCGACGTCGCCGCTGGCGATGACCCGCGCGACCTGCCGATGCTCCTCGATCTCATCGAGCAGCTCCTGTTCAGACGCGCCATTGAACGAGAACACCCAGAAGCGAGCGGCCTTGTGCTGGAGCGGAATCAGGATGCGCGCCAGGGCGAGGTTGCCGGAAGCGCGGGCGACGGCGGCGTGGAACCGTAGGTCCATCGCCACCAGGGCGGGCAGGTCGCAGGTCCGCGCGGCCTCCTCCCCGTCGGCGAAGACGTCGTACATGGCTTGGGCTTCGGCCTTGCTGGCGTTCTTGGCGGCCAGTTGCGCGCAGTGCGGCTCGATCAGCACGCGCGCCTCATAGCCCTGGCGCAGCTCCACCAGGTCCAGCGGCGCGACGGTGGTGCCTGAACGGGCGCGACGGATGACCAAGCCTTCCAAGGCCAGCCGCCCAAGGGCGTCACGGATCCCCGCCAGTCCGGTGTCGTAGTGCGCCGCCAGCGACTGCTCGTCCAGGCGGGCCCCCGCCGGCAGTTCGCCCAGGATTAAGTCCAGCAGAATCCGCTCATAGACCTTGGTCTTCTGAAGGTCGGGTGCCCAGTCCTCGAGGCCCGAGGAGTTGGCCACGTCCAGCACAAGGCGGCGTCCAGCAGGCGATATCAGCGACGGCGGGGCCATGAGCGATCCGTAAGCGGCGGGCGCTGATAGGTAGTGTGAAATGTCAGGGCGCGCCAGCCGCTAGCCCCCCCCACATCGCGGGGGCGCAACACATCAGCGTCCCTCAGAACGCCGGCACCACCGCGCCGGCGTACTTCTGCTCGATGAACGCCTTGACCTCTGGCGAGGTCAGGGCGGCGGCCAGCTTCTTGACGCGGGGGTCTTCCTTGTTGTCCGGACGGCCGACCAGGTAGTTCACATAGGGGCTGGTCTTGTCCTCGATGATCAGGGCGTCCTTGCTGGGGTTCAGCTTGGCGTCGAGGGCGTAGTTCGTGTTGATCACCGCCAGGTCGACCTGGTTCAGCACCCGCGGCAGGGCCGGCGCTTCCAGCTCCTTGAACTTCAGGTTCTTCGGGTTGCTGGTGATGTCGCGCAGGCTGGTCAGAGGATTCTTGGGGTCCTTGATGGCGATGACGCCATTCTTGGCCAGCAGGATCAGGGCGCGCCCCTCGGTCGAGGCGTCATTGGGGATGGCGATGGTGGCCCCGTTCGGAACCTCGGCGATCGACTTCCACTTGGCCGAATAGGTCCCGATCGGCTCGACATGGACGCCCTGTAGCGGGATCAGGTTGGTCCCCTTGTCGCGATTGAAGCTCTCCAGATACGGCAGGGTCTGGAAGTAGCTGACGTCGATGCGCTTTTCGGCGACCTGGGTGTTGGGCTGGACGTAGTCGTTGAACACCTTGATGTCGATGTTCAGCCCCTGCTCGGCGAGCTTTGGCTTGATGAACTCCAGCACCTCGGCGTGCGGCACCGCGGTGGCCGCCACGGTCAGGGTGTTGGGATCGGCGGCCTTGGGGGCCTTCGGGCCACAGGCGGTCAGCGCCAGAGCGGCGAGGCTGAGGGCGACGAAAGCGCGGCGGGCGACCATGAACAGCTCCATAAAGGCGATCCTAGCGGTAGGCTTTTGCCCTGATACGCGGGACGCACGAAATCAGATTTCCTGACGCGCCCTCAAGGGGACGAGAAACCTCAGACCTCTTCGTCCAGGTCGTTGGCGACATCGGGCGCGCCCTGGATGACCCAGCTGGCGACAAAGTCGGGCTTGTCGCCGGCCAGGCTGGTGACCCCCGCCTCGGCCTTCTGGATCGCCGAGGTCTGCGGCGGCAGGGTGTAGGTGTCGCCGTCGTGCTCGCCCAGCAGGTCCAGCACGATGCCCTCGTGTTCGGTGGCGTCGATGACCACGCCGAAGAACTGCTGGCGCTCCTCAACCTCGCCGTCGTCATCGACGAAGGTCAGGTTCATCAGCAGCGTCTTGCCGATCAGGCTCTCGGCGAAGGCGGCGTCCCAGTGGGGGTCGTGTTCGATGGGGTCGGTCATGGCGCGTTCTTGGCTGCAATCCTCCTCACCCGCAAGGCGAGGGAGGAGGTTGTCACTTATGCGAAACGCGACGCACCACCGCGTCGCCGATCATCTGCAGCACCTGCACCAGCACCAACATCAGCACGACAGTCACGACCATCACGTCGGTCTGGAAGCGCTGATAGCCAAAGCGGATGGCGAGATCGCCCAGGCCGCCCGCGCCGACCACCCCGGCCATGGCGGTGTAGGAGACCAGCGCCACCGCCGTCACCGTCGCGGCGGCGACGAGGCCGGGCAGCGCCTCGGGCAACAGCGCGCCCAGAACCACCTGACGCCGCTTGGCGCCCATGGCGAAGCTGGCCTCGATGACGCCCTTGTCGACCTCGCGCAGGGCGGTCTCGACCAAACGCGCGAAGAACGGCGCTGCGCCCGCCACCAGCGGCGGGATCGCGCCGGCCACGCCCAGCGAGGTGCCGACCAGCGCCACGGTCAGCGGGATCATCACGATCAGCAGGATCACGAACGGCACCGAGCGCAGGATGTTGACCAGCAGCGACAGCGCGCCATTGGCCATGCGGTTCTCCAGCATCTGGCCCTTGCCGGTCAGGAACAGGATCACGCCCAGCGGCAGACCCACCGCCACCGTCAGCACCATCGAACCGCCCAGCATGGCCAGCGTGTCGAGCGTGGCTTGGCCGATCTCGCTCCAGTCAATGTTCGAGACGCTCATTGGGCGGTCTCCCCGGAAAGTTCCTCCACGCGCACGCCGGCGGCCTGGAACTGGGCGATGGCGGCGGCGACATCGCCGCCGGTCAGGGCCAGGGTCAGCTGGCCATAGGGCGTATCGCGCAGGCGATGGATGCGGCCTCCCAGGATCGAATAGTCAACGCCGGTGGTCCGGGCCACCTCGCCCAGCACCGGCTTGTAGGTCGCCTCGCCCTTGAAGGTCAGGCGCACCACGCGGCCGCCGACGCCGGGCGCTGCGGAGACATCGCCCTCGGCCTCGCGAACGAAGCGACGGGCGGTGTCGCTGACCGGGTGCAGGAAAACCTCCTCGACCGCGCCCTCCTCCACCACGCGGCCGGCGTCCAGCACGGCCACGCGATCGCAGACGCGGCGCACCACATCCATCTCGTGGGTGATCAGCACGATGGTGAGGCCCAACTCGCGGTTCAGGCCCGAGATCAAGTCGAGGATCTGCTCGGTCGTCTCGGGATCCAGCGCGCTGGTGGCCTCGTCGCACAGCAGGACCTTGGGGTTGGTGGCCAGGGCGCGGGCGATGCCGACACGCTGCTTTTGACCGCCCGACAGCTGGGCCGGATACTTGCCGGCGTGGGCCGACAGGCCGACGCGTTCGAGGAGTTCGGCGGTGCGCGCCTTGACCTCGGCGGCGGGGCGACCGGCAAGCTTCAGGGGAAAGGCGACGTTCTGGGCGACCGTCTTCCCCGACAAGAGATTGAAATGCTGGAAGATCATACCGACCCGACGGCGCAGGGCGCGCAGCCCCTCCACGCCGAGGGCGGCCACATCGTCGCCGTCGACGATCATCTTGCCCGCGCTGGGTGTCTCCAGGCCGTTGATCAGCCGGATTAAGGTGGACTTGCCCGCGCCCGAGGCGCCGATCACGCCGAACACCTCGCCGGCGTTCACCGACAGCGAGACCCCGCGCAACGCGGGCGGCGCGCCCTGGGCGTAGGTTTTAGAGACGTCCTGGAAGGTGATCACGCGGCCAAGTCCAAGCAGGGTTTCGGGCGGCCCCCGGGCCGCGAGCCGCCCGATTTAGGCGTTCGCCGCGCAAAGGTGAAGGGAAACCGCCGGATCAGTGCGCCATCACCTGGCCGATGCCGTCCAGAAGCGCCGCGACCGTCACCGGCTTGGCCACATGCAGGTCAGCGCCGGCCTGCAGCGCATCCTGACGATGACTGGCCATGGCGTTGGCGCTAAGCATGATAATCGGCGTGCGCCGCCCCTCCCCTTCCCGCGCCCGGATCGCGCGCGTCGCGGCCAAGCCGTCCATCACCGGCATCTGCATGTCCATCAGCACGACGTCGAAGACTTCGGACGTCATGGCCTCAACGGCCTGCGCGCCATTCTCCACGACGGTCACGTCGGCGCCGCACGGCTCGAGGATCAGTTGGACCACACGCTGGTTGATCGGGTGATCCTCGGCGAGAAGCACCTTGAGCCCTTCGCTCGGCGCCGCAGATCGGGGCGCCTCGATATCGACGCCCTGATCCAACTGCGTGCGGCTCAACGGCAGCACCACCCGGAATAGGCTGCCCTCACCAGGATTGGAGCGGGCCGCGATCTCGCCGCCCATCATCTCGACCAGGGTCTTGCTGATCGACAGGCCCAGACCCGACCCGCCGAACCGGCGCGTGATCGTGCTGTCGGCCTGACTGAAGCGCTGGAAGATCAGATCGGCCTTCTCAGCATCAAAGCCGACGCCCGTGTCCTCGACCTCGACGCAAAGGCGCGCTGTCTCGCCCTCACCAGCCTCCTCTACAGCGACGCGAACAATCACCTCGCCCTGGTCGGTGAATTTCACGGCGTTGGAGAGCAGGTTACTGATCACCTGGCTGATCCGCACGCTGTCACCCACGAAGCGGCCAATCGCGGTCGGGCCGCGCTCAAGGCGAACCGCCACGCCTTTGTCCTTGGCCCGTAGTCGCGTGACATCCAAGAGCCCGTCCAAGAGCGCGCCCAGGTCAAAGGCTTGCGGCTGGATGGTCATCTGACCGGCCTCGATCTTGGAGACGTCCAGAATATCCGAGACCAGCCTCTCAAGGGTCTCGCCAGAGCGCGCGATCATGGCGACCATTTCAGCCTGCTTGGCGGTGAGCGGTGTCTCACCCAGCGCCGCAGCCAGAGCGACAACCCCGTTGAGGGGCGTGCGGATCTCGTGGCTCATATTGGCCAGGAAGTCGTTCTTGGCCCTGTTCGCCGCTTCGGCGGCGTCGCGCGCTTCGGCCATCTCCGCCTCGATTCGCAGCCGCTCGGTGACATCGCGCGCCACGCCAAACACCAGGTCGCCACAGCGACGCGCCCGCCACTCCAACTGGCAATAGGAGCCATCGGCCCGCCGGTAGCGATTGACGAAGCCATTGACCTCACCATCAAGGTCAGCCTTGGCCATATGGGCGCGCGTGATCTCGACGTCGTCAGGGTGAAGAAGCGGCAGCAAACCCTCGCCTACCAGGGTCGCGACCGGATAACCCAGCACAGTCTCCCAAGCCTGGTTCACCTGGACGAACCGCCCCTTGAGGTCCCGGATACAGAGGAGATCGGCCGAGACGTCGAAGAAGTTGGCCAGGTTTCGCGACGTCTCCAGCGCCTGTTCGGCCAGCCGTCGCGCGCGCGCCTCGCTGGCCGCCAGCTCCTCTTCCGCACGCCGCCGATCGATCGCGAACGCGGCCAGCTGCGCGGCGGCCTCGATGAAGGCGATGTCCTCCCTATTCGGGGTGCTGACCTCGCGATGATAGATGGCGAAGGTGCCCACCACCGTCCCGTCGGACGAGCGGATTGGCTGAGACCAGCAGGCCGCCAAGCCAGCCTCCGTCGCAAGCGCCTTGTAGCCGTCCCAAAGGGGGCTGGACTGGATGTCGTCAACGGTCACCCGACGTCCAAGATAGGCCGCCGTGCCGCAGGAGCCCACCGACGGGCCGATCTCAACGCCCTCGATCGCCTCGTTGTAGAAGCTCGGCAGGCTGGGCGCGGCGCCCATGAGCAGCCGACGCCGATCGGCGTCGAGCAGCAGGATGCTGCAGAGGATCGTGGGGTCCTCGGCCTCGACGGCTTGCACAATGGCCTTGAGGGCTGAGGCCAAGGGCTTGCCGCCGGCGATGAGGTTCATCGTGCGCCGAAAGGCGCGGTGGGCGGTCGTTCGACTCATGGTGGCGTCTCCCGAACAGCGACCTTGCCACGAGCAGAGAGATCAGGCGATCAGATCCGACAGCTCCGCTCGCTGGAAACGCGCGACACAATGGCGCGGAGGCGGCCCGGCGGCCGCCCCCTTCATCCTTCATCGTCCTCGCTTACTTGCCTTCGCGCTTGGGCGCGTTCTTCACGTGCTTGTCCATCCACTGAGCCATTTCCCACAAGGTATGGCCCGTGGACTCCCGCGCGCGATAGCCGTGCGCTTCGTTGGGCAAGGTGACATAGCGCACCGTCGCGCCCGCCCCCTTCAGCGCTGCGTAGAAGCGCTCGCTCTGCACCGGGAAGGTGCCCGAGTTGTCGTCGGCCTCGCCGTGGATCAGCAGGATCGGGTCCTTGATGTTCGGCGCGTAGGTGAACGGGCTCATCTTCGTATAGGTGTCGGTCGCCTCCCAGTAGGTGCGCTGCTCGGCCTGGAAGCCGAACGGCGTCAGGGTGCGGTTATAGGCGCCCGAGCGGGCGATGCCGGCTCGGAACAGGCGCGTGTGAGCCAGCAGATTCGCCGTCATGAACGCGCCATAGCTGTGGCCGCCCACGGCGATCCGATCCCGATCCGCGACACCCATGGCGACCACGGCGTCCACAGCGGCCTGGGCGTCTGCGGTCAGCTGCTCGATATAGGTGTCGTTAGGCTCGGCCCCGTTCTGGCCGATGATCGGGAACGCCGGATTGTCGAGGATGGCGTAGCCCTGGGTCAGCAGGAACAGGTGGCTGGTGCCGCCCGGACGGGTGAAGCGATTGCCCTCGTCCACCGTCTGGCTGGCCACGGCCGCGTCGGTGAACTCGGCCGGATAGGCCCACATCAAGAGCGGCAGCGGGCCGTCCTTGGCCTTGTCATAGCCCGGGGGCAGATAGAGCACGCCCGACAGGGTCACGCCGTCGGCGCGCTTGTAGGTGATCGTCTGCTTGGTGACGCCGGCGAACTGCGGCGCGCGGTCCGGGAAGCTGGTCAGGGCCTTGGCCTTGGCGCCCGGCGCAACGGCGTGGGTGTAGAAGTTGGGCTGCTCCTTGGCGCTCTCGCGGCGGGTGATCACCGTCTTGCCCGCGTCGTCGGCCAGGGCGACCGGAACCTGATAGTACGGCGCCTGGGCTTGCCAGAGCTTGGTCACCTTGCCGTCGGCCAGCGACATGCGGCCCACGAACGGGAACTCGCCCTTGGCCGAGGCGCCATCGCCGACCACGAACACCGACTTGCCGTCTGGCGTGAAGTGCAGCAGGTCCTCGCCCTTGGCGTCGCGACGGGTCAAGACGCGGCCCGGATCGTTGTAGCGATCCTGGTAGTTGCGATCGACGATGACACGGCCGGTTCCCGGCTTGGACGGGTCGATCAGGATGAGCTTCTGGTTGCGGGTCTGCCACCAGCGGCTGGTCAGCAAGGCAACGTCGCCGCGCCCCCATTCGACGCCGCGATAGCGCTGCTCCAGATCGATCAGCTTGGTCGGCGCACCGTCGAACGGCGCGGCCTGTACAAAGACGCTGTCGTGGATGGCCACCTTCTTGCGCGGGTCGCCGCCATCCTGGGCCTCGGCCCAGACCAGCGTGGCCGGGGCGTCGGCGCGCCACGAGACCGAGCGCACGCCGGTCGGCACGGCGTCGAAGGCGGCGGGCAGGTTGTCGGCCAACGGACGGTCGACCAGGGTCTTCACCGGCTGGCCTTCGATGGTCGAGACCGCGATCTCGGTCGGGAACTGGCTGGCCGGGACCAGGTAGCTGTAGGGACGCTTCAGGCGGTTGGTCAGCACATACTGGCCGTCCGGCGAAACGCCAAAGCCGGAGATCACGCCCGGCTTGCCGACCGCCGTCGCCTTGCCATCGGCCAGGTTCACGCGGGTCAGTTGCGAGGTGAAGTAGTAGTCGAACAGCGCCTCGTCATGGGCGTTGGTCAGCAGGTCCTGATAGGTGCGGATGGCGGCCGTGCGGCCCTTGGACTCCTGAATGGTCGGCCCCGTGGGCGTCAGGTCCTTGGCCGGCGGCGCGCCGCGGCCGGCCACCACGGCTTGCACTAGGAAGCCCGAACCGTCCGGCAGCCACTCATAGCCCGCGCCGAACACGCCGTTGACCGCCACGTCAGAGACCTTGCGCGCGGTGGCCGCTTTCACGTCCACGACCCACAGCTCAAGACCGCTCCTGGCGTCCATGACGAAAGCCATCTTGCCGCCGTCCGGCGACCAGCTGGGCGCCAGGAAGCGCGCTCCGGCCGGCAGCGTCACGGGACGGACCTTGCCGGTCGCCACGTCCTGGAACGACAAGGCGTTCATCCAGGCCGAACGCGCCTCGATCGGTCCGTTGCTGCGCGGATTGATGCGATAGCCGCCCAGCCGCAGGATCGGCTCGGACACGGCGGCGATCGATGGCAGGTTCTCGCGGCCCAGTTGGGCGAGCACCTTGCGATCAGGGCTGACCGCGATGCTGGGGGTCGGGGCGGCGTCCAGGATCTGGGCGATCGGCGCAGGCGGCGCCTGATAGCCGTCGGCGGCCAGCGCCGCGCCGGAGGACAGCGCCGCAATGGCGACCGATGCGGCCAGCGCCAGCGCGCGGCGGCGGAAGGAAGTCTGGAACATCAAAGGGCCCCTCACCTGAAACGCGCACCGTCGATCCGGCGCGTCAATCGAGGGGCATGATTATGCAGGCGCAGGGCCAAAGGGAATCGATTTTGTCCGCAAATCGACGCCAAACACGCCAACTGCACACCATTTTTTGCCGAGACGCGTAGCATTCGATTTCCCCGGCGCCACATCGTGTCAACGGGGAAATTTAAAGACTGTCTCAACGTGAGTGTTGCTGGCGTCGTGGAAGCCGCCCTCGCCCTTCGACGGGCTCAGGGTGAGGGCGAATGTTAGCCTCGGTTCGTACAAAATCCTTATCCTGAGCCTGCCGAAGGGCGAGGATTTCCAGCCGGACGAGGCTCACACTCAACGCAAACCTAGCTCATCCAATGTCGGCTAAGGCGCCTTCACCACCGCGCCGCCCTTCATCACGAAGACTGGCTTCTCCAACGTGGTGACGTCGGCCAGCGGATCACCGGCCACCGCGATGATGTCGCCATAGCGACCGACGGCCACCTGACCGACATCCTTGCTACGCCCCAGGGCCTCAGCGGCGGTCACCGTCGCCGCCTGGATCGCCTGCAGCGGCGTCGCGCCGTAGCGCACCATGACGGCGAACTGCTTGGCGTTGTCGCCGTGCGGATAGATGCCTGCATCGGTGCCGTAGACCATCTTCACCCCCGCCTTCAGCGCCTTGCGGAAGTTCTCGCGCTGAATCTCGCCGATGTCGCGATCCTTGCGCAGGTTGTCTTCCAGCACGCCGTTCTTCTTGCCCTCGGCCTGGGTGTAGTCGGTGTTGTAGATGTCCATCGAGAAGTAGGCGCCCTTCTGGACGGCCAGCTTGATGCCCTCGTCGTCGACCAGGCTAGCGTGCTCGATGGTGTCGACCCCGGCCCGCACCGCTTCGCGGATGCCCGAAGCGCCGTGGGCGTGGGCGGCGACCTTGATGCCGGCCATGTGCGCCTCGTCGACGACGGCCTTCATCTCCTCGTAGGTGAGTTGCTGCTGGCCCGGCTCGTTGCCGCGCGAGAACACCCCGCCCGTGGCGCAGATCTTGATCACCTGAGCGCCGTATTTCTTCAACGTACGCACGGCCTTGCGGGCCTCGTCGGGGCTGTCGCTGTTGAAGGGGTTCTTCTGGTCCATCGACGGCGGCAGGAAGGTCGAGTCGCAGTGCCCGCCCGTCGCGCCGAACGAGATGGCGGCGGTGACGATCCGGGGACCGGGCACATAGCCCGCATCGATCGCCTCGCGCAGGCCCACGTCGTCATAGTCGGCGGCGCCGACGTTCCGCACCGTGGTGAAGCCGGCCTCCAGCGTCTTCCTGGCGTTGGCGGTCTGCACCACGCTCCAGAAGCGGTCGCTGTATTCAAGGCCGTTGTAGCCGCCGATCTCGGCGAGGCTGTCGAGGTGCACGTGCATGTCGATGAGGCCCGGCAGCAGGGTTGCGCCAGGCAGGTCGACGGCGACAGCGCCCGCAGGAACCGCATCGCCCTTCTTGCCGACGGCGGTGATGCGCCCGTCGGTCACAATCACCAGAGGATTGTCGACATACTTGCCGCTGGCCACGTCGAGCAGACGCGCCGCGCTGACCGCCTTGACCTCCGCCGCGCCCGCCGCGCCGGCCAAGGCCGCCGCCGCGCTCGCCGTCAGCGCCGCGATCTTGATCCTCTTACGCATGAAACCATCCCCATCAAACTTGAGCGGGGAACGCTAGCACGCCGAACGGCTCCGTCGAGCCCCCTGCGAGAGGTCCGTCTGAAAGCGCTATCTTCAGCCTGCCCAGCTGAACGCGCGCCGCCATTCGACAAACCGCCCCAACCCCTCGGCCAGCTTGACCTTGGGCTTGTAGCCGCAGAGGGCGTGGAGCTTGTCGATGTTGGCGTAGGTGGCGGTGACGTCGCCGGGCTGCATAGGGCGGAAGACCTTGTTGGCCTCGATCCCGAGCGCGGCTTCCAGTGTGGTGATCATGTCCATCAGGCCGACGGGGTCGTTGTCGCCGATGTTGTAGACCTCGTGCCCGCCTTGGGCCGGAGGGTTGTCGAGCACGCCGAGGATCCCGTCGACGATGTCGTCGATATAGGTGAAGTCGCGGGCCATCTTGCCCTCGCCATAGACCTCGATCGTCTCGCCCTTCAGCATCTTCTCGGTGAAGCTGAAATAGGCCATGTCCGGGCGGCCCCACGGGCCATAGACCGTGAAGAACCGCAGGCCCGACTGCGGGAAGCCATAGAGCTTGGCGTAGCTTTGGCTCAGCAGCTCGCACGAGCGCTTGGTGGCGGCGTAGAGGGACACCGGGCTCTCGGCCGGATCGCTCTCCCTGAAGCCCTCGCCGTTCAGGGGGCGATCACCGTAGACGCTGGAGGAGCTGGCATAGACCAGGTGCTCGACGCCGGCGTGGCGACAGGCCTCCAGCACCGACAGGTGGCCGGCGAGGTTGCTGCGCTCGTAGGCGAAGGGGTTCTCGATCGAGTAGCGAACGCCGGCCTGGGCGGCGAGGTGGATCACCTGCTTGGCGCCGGAGGACTTCACCAGGGTGGCGAAGGCGTCGTGGTCGGCGATGTCCATGCGGAGCATCGTAAAGCCCTGCCGGGCGTCAAGCCGACGGGCTCGGGCCTCCTTCAGGGCCGGATCATAGTAGGCGTTGAAGACATCGACCCCGATCACCGCCTCGCCGCGGTCGAGCAGGCGCTCGGCCACGTGGTAGCCCACGAAACCGGCTGCGCCCGTGACGATGATGGGCGTCTTGCTCATATCAGCCGCGTCCGATGGACGCGTAGGTGAAGCCATGACGGACCATCTCGGCCGGCTTGTAGACGTTGCGCAGATCAACGACCGTCGGCGACCGCATCAGCAGCTTCAGTCGATCCAGATCCAGCGCCCGGAACTGGTCCCACTCGGTCAGGATCACCAGGGCGTCAGCGCCCTCAGCGGCCTCATAGGCCCCGGCCTTGAAGTCCACGCCCTCGAGCATGTGGGCGGCTTCCTTGGCGCCTTCAGGATCGAAGGCCTGGACCTTGGCGCCCATGGCCTGCAGGGCCGGCAGGATGTCGAGGCTGGGCGCGTCGCGCATGTCGTCGGTGTTGGGCTTGAAGGTCACGCCTAGCACCCCGATCGTCTTGCCGCTGAGGTCCGTCGAGCCGATGGCGTCGGCGACCTTCGTGGCCATGGCCTTCTTGCGAGCGGTGTTGACCTCGACCGTGGTCTCGATCAGCCGGGTCGGCGCCCCATACTGCTGGGCGGTCTTGACCAGAGCGATGGTGTCCTTCGGAAAGCAGCTCCCGCCATAGCCGGGGCCGGCGTTGAGGAACTTGGAGCCGATCCGCTTGTCCAGACCAATGCCCTTGGCCACCGACTGCACGTCGGCGCCGACTTTCTCGCAGAGGTCGGCCATCTCGTTGATGAAGGTGATCTTCATCGCCAGGAACGCGTTCGCCGCATACTTGATCAGCTCGCTGGTGCGGCGGCCGGTAAAGACGATCGGCGTCTCATTGAGACTCAGCGGACGGTAGAGGTCGCGCATCACCGCCTGGGCGCGCTCATCGTCAGTGCCGACCACCACGCGATCGGGACGCTTGAAGTCCTCAATCGCCGCGCCTTCGCGCAGGAACTCAGGGTTGGAGACCACGGCGAACTGGGCGTCGGGGCGTACCTTTTTGATGATCGCCTCGACCTCGTCGCCGGTGCCCACCGGCACGGTCGACTTGGTGACCACCACCGTAAAGCCGTCGATCAGGCCGGCGATCTCTTCAGCGGCGGCGTAGACATAGGAGAGGTCGGCGTGGCCGTCGCCGCGACGGGTCGGCGTGCCGACGGCGATGAACACCGCGTCGGCGTCCTTGATCGTCTGGGCGCCGTCCAGGGTGAAGAACAGGCGGCCTTCGCGCACGTTGCGCGCCACCAGATCATCCAGGCCCGGCTCGAAGATCGGGATCTCGCCCTTCTCCAGGCGCTCGATCTTGCTCGGGTCCTTGTCGATGCACGTCACCACGTGCCCGAAGTCGGCGAAGCACGCCCCCGACACCAGGCCCACATAGCCCGTTCCAATCATCGCTACGCGCATCTTTTCCCTACCGCGTTCCCTGCCCAAGCAAGCAGGGCATACAGGTTGAAAGAGTATCGAGTCCCGTACAGCGCAGTACGGGCCGGAGTGTGACTACCTAATGCAAATGACAGCGACGCAAAGCCTGTTTGCGCCGTTGTCATAGCGCAATCGCGATCAGACGCCTCGCTGGGATTGATCCGGCCGTTGAAGCCTTGCCGTAAGCCGCGACTTCGGTTGCCTCTTGGGTGCGACCCTGCCCCCCTTGCAATGATCCGCAACCCTTGTGGTTCAAAGGAAAAACCCTTACGCCACCGCCATGGGGACGTGGCGGAATGGTAGACGCGCCGGACTTAAAATCCGTTGGAGCAATCCGTGTGGGTTCGAGTCCCACCGTCCCTACCAACCAACCTTCGGACGAGCCTCAAAAGCAAGTTCGCGCCTTTGGGGAATGAGCAGCGTAAGGTAGAATATTCATTTCAGCCAACCTCGACTCCGGTCAGGATAAGCGACAGTCGAATCCTGGTGCGGCGCTGGTAGTCGCTCTCCTCCGTAGCGTTTCGAGTTCCGTAGAATGGCTGAAGACAAGTCTCCCGATCCCGTCGACACCCATGTTGGTCGGCGCCTTCGCATGCGGCGCAAGGATCTGGGGTACTCCCAGCAGGCGCTGGCCGACGCTCTGGGACTGACCTTCCAGCAGGTGCAAAAGTACGAAGGCGGCTCGAACCGGATCAGCGCCAGCAAGTTGCACGCGGCCGCCATGTTCCTGAAGACGCCCGTGGCGTTCTTTTTCGAGGGTCTGGAAGATCCCGAAGGTGTCGACAACACGGCGGCGGACCTGGCCAACGAGATGGCCAGCTTCTGGTCGCTGCCGGGCGGCCCTGATCTGGCCCGCGCCTATGCGGCGATCGAGTCGGCGGGCATGCGCAAGCACCTGATGGACCTGGCCCGCGCGATCGCCGGCCAGGAGTAGAGGTTCGAACCCGGTCTCAGACCGGGTCCGCAAGCAGTTCGACGTTCTTGGCGCCGGCCTCGGCCAGGGCCGAGATCAGTTCGCTCACCGCCGCGTCCAGCTCCGCCGCATCGCGGCCGCGCAGGACGAGGTTCGCGCCATAGACGTCCGGCGGCGAGAAGAACGGGTAGCTGCCCAGCGACATCTCCGGATGGGCCTTGGCCACGGCCTCCAGCGGCGCGGCGATGACGCCCTCGCCCGTGCCGGTCACCCGCACCGTCTTGGCCAGCACCACAGCGCCGGTGCGCAGGCGCGGGCCGACGTCCTCGAGCATGCCGCGCATGATCGACGGCACCCCGGCCAGCACGAAGACATTCTCCTTCTGGAAGCCGGGCGGGCCCTGCACGGGGTTCTTCACCAGGCTGCCGCCCTCCGGCACGTGCGCCATGCGGCGGCGGGCGGCGTTCAGCTGGTCGCCCCAGCGCGCCGTCAGCATGGCGATGATCTCGGGATGCTCGGGCGCAGTCACGCCGAACGCCTTGGCGATCGAGTCGGCGGTGATGTCGTCGTGGGTGGGGCCGATGCCGCCTGTGGTGATGACGTAGTCGTATTTGGTGCGCAGGGCGTTCACCGCATCGATGATCTCCTGCTCGACATCGGGCACCACCCGCGCTTCGCAAAGATCGACGCCATAGGTCGCCAGATATTTGGCGATGGCCGAAAGGTTGGTGTCCTGGGTGCGACCCGAGAGGATCTCGTCGCCGATGATCATCACGGCGGCGGTTACACGATCGACCATGTCTTTCTCTCCCAGGGACCGCCCTCGCCCTTCGACAGGCTCAGGGTGAGGGCTACTTCAGCCGGTTCGACCAGAAATCCTCATCCTGAGCTTGTCGAAGGACGAGGATTTCCGCAAAGCCTAGCGACTTCTCTCAGCCCGACTTAGGCCTCGCATGCTGCTGCCGCAACCGCTGATCCATGGTCGTCTGGTGAGCCGCTACAAGCGGTTCTTCGCCGACCTCGTACTGGACGATGGCCAGGAGATCACCGCCCACTGCCCCAATCCGGGGGCGATGCTGGGGGTGAAGGATCCAGGGCAAGGCGCCTGGGTGTCATGGTCGGACGATCCCAAGCGCAAGTTGGCCTACACGCTGCAACTGGTCGAGCAGGGCAATGCCCTGGTCGGGATCAACACCCTGCTGCCCAACAAGCTGGTGGCCGAGGCCCTAGCGGCCGACGCCATCCCTGAGCTCTCCGGCTATGCAACCATCAAGCCCGAGGTGAAGTATCGCGAGGCCAGTCGTGTCGACTTCCTGCTGACCCACCCGGATCGCCCGCCCTGCTGGCTGGAGGTGAAGAACTGCCACTTCTCGCGCACCCCGGGCCTGGCGGAGTTTCCCGACTGCAAGGCGGAGCGCTCGACCCGGCACCTGGAGGACTTGGCCGCCCAGGTCCGCGAAGGTCACCGGGCCGTGGTGTTGTTCATCGTCCAGCGAGAGGACTGCGACACCTTCAGCGCCTGCGCCGACCTCGACCCGAAGTTCGCGGCGGGGCTGGACGCGGCGGCGCAGGCCGGGGTGGAGGTGCTGGTCTATGCGTGTGCGATGGGAACGGAGGCGATCAAACTACGCCTTCGGCTTGAGTGGCATCGCTAAACCGCGTTGAAATCTAACCTAACAGCGCCCTTCTCTGCACAGGCGAGACGAGGGTGGCCAGCGGCGCGCCAATCATTCCCTGAATCCGCAAACTGGCTCTTGAACCCGCACGAAGCCGCCCCATCTCTGTTTAACGGTGAGGCTGCCTCGCCAACGATATAGTCGGAGCGTGTTTGGGGATCACCATGACCGGACTACAGGCTAACAAACCCCAGAGCTAACACGCTGGCCTAACGCATCCCCCCACCGGCTACAGTAAGGGTCGGGATGCGAGGTAGAGGAGAAGGAGGCCATGAGCTTCCGACTTGCTATCGAAGCCAGCCAGCCAGATGGAACAGTGTTCCGCCTAGGCCTTGCGTGGGACTTCCCCGCCTTGGCTTCGTGGAGCAGCTTGATCCTGCGGCTGTTCTGAACGAGAGGGCGTCCCCGAAAGGGGGCGCCCTTTTCAGTTGGTGAGCATCCAACCTAGGAACGCCCCCACCTAACAGCGATTTAAGCTGCATTTCGCGCCCGCTGAGCTACCCCTTCTGGAGGCTCGCGAAATGGGGATCGCATGAGGAAGACCGTTCTGGCGCTCGCTGTCGCGGGGCTGGCCCTGGCGTCGTGCGGCCCGTCCGATCCCGGCAAGCCCGAGGGCGGCTTCATCATCGGCCTGCGGGCGGTGTTTGCGTTCAAGACCTGCACCAGCAAGCTCGAAGAGCGGTTCGGTCTGAAGGAGATCGCCGGCGTCACCTCCAACGACATGGACCCCCAGCCCACCGGCCGTCCGGGCGAATGGGACGTCAGGTTCACCGCCGACGTCACCGAGAAAGAAAGCGGGCGGGTGACGCGCTACAAGGGCGTGTGCCGCGTGCGTCGCGACCAGCCCACGACCTTGGACGCCCAGTTCGTCAAGGAGGTGAAGGCGGGCGTCGCCGAGACGGTGCGGCGGGTTCGGCCGAACTGAGGCGCTACGCCGAAAGGTCGCGGCCAAGAGGCGACGGCTATTGAACTTTCGTGCTATGCTCGCGACATAACCCTGACATCAGACCGCTTCGCCGCCCCTCGCGGCGGCGAGCCCCCGAGTAGAGCATGACCCTGGATAACGCCCTCGAGATCGAAGCCGAGACCCGCACGGGTCAGATCAAGCTGCACAAGGCCGAGGACTTCGAGGGCATGCGCAAGGCCGGCAAGCTGGCCGCCGAATGCCTGGACATGCTGACCCCGCACGTCCAGCCGGGCGTCTCGTCCGACGAGCTGGACCGGCTGGCCCGCGAGTTCATCCTCGATAACGGCGGCCTGCCCGCCTGCCTCTACTATCGCGGCTATCCCAAGACGGTCTGCATCTCGCGCAACCACGTGGTCTGCCACGGCATTCCCGGCGACTGGGCCCTGAAGGAAGGCGACATCGTCAATATCGACGTGACCGCCATCGTCGACGGCTGGCACGGCGACACCTCGCGCATGTACGGCGTCGGCGAAGTGGGTCCGCGCGCCCGTCGCTTGGTCGAGATCACCTATGAGGGCATGCGGCGCGGCCTTGAGGCCGTGAAGCCGGGCGCCACGCTGGGCGACATCGGCCACGCCATCCAGTCCTATGTCGAGGCCCAGCGCTGCAGCGTGGTGCGCGATTTCTGCGGGCACGGCCTGGGCCGGGTGTTCCACGACGCCCCGAACATCCTGCACTTTGGCCGCCCCGGCCAGGGCGCGGTGCTCAAACCCGGCATGTTCTTCACCGTCGAGCCGATGGTGAACCTGGGCAAGCCCGCCGTGAAGGTGCTGAACGACGGCTGGACCGCCGTCACCCGCGACAAGTCGCTGTCGGCCCAGTGCGAGCACTCGATCGGCGTGACGGAAGACGGCTACGAGGTCTTCACCGCCTCGCCCGCCGGGCTGTTCCAACCGGCGATCCTGGGCGGCTGATCGCGTAAAACGCGTATTTCTGCGCTAGACAATCGGGCTATTGTCGGTGATCCTCCGGCCATGACCGAGGCTGAAAAGCGCAAGCGATTTCAACGCTTCTTCGGATGGTTCTACCTCCCGATTGGGGTGAGCCTGTGGCTCGCCCTTAGCGCGTTGAGACTGCGCGACGGCGAGATCACCGAGGCCGAGTTTCTTTGGCGAGCCTCCCTCTTCGCCCTCGTGATCGTTGCGGGCGCCCTCATCCCTTGGGCGGAAGGTCGCCGTCTCCGCCGTCTCACCGAGGAACGGCGCAAGACGCGCCGACCACCGCTGAGCCTCAGCGCGTGATGCAAAAGCGTGTCTACGCGCTGGCCGCTTGGGTGATCATTCCGTGCCTTTGGTTGGCGATCGTCGCCTGGACGTTCTTGGAATGGCGTGGCGGGGACGCGTCCGACGAAAAGCTGCTGACCACCGTCATCATTGTCGGGATCCTGTCGCTTTTTGCGCCTGCAGTCAGACTGGTAAGGGTAGCGCTCGCGCACCGGGCCGAGGCGCCGCCACAACATCCTCCCCTAAATCTTGGCGGCTAGGATGAAGGCCTTGCGAAACTCGCCTTAATTGCTCGGGGCGCAACTGGCCTGCCTGATCGTCCCCGCAGCGCTGAACATCGGAGGGGCCGCGCAAGCCTGGGTTCATCGCGCGCCGGACGCGCTTATTTCCGGATCCTTCCAGTTTCGGATCTTCGTGGCGCTCCTCCACGCAGCCATGACTATCGCGGGGGTCTTCATCCTGCTGGCGATCCACCGGCGTCGAGTGCAGAGCTAGGCCGGACATACTGAGAGACTACGCACTAAATCCTCCCCCCAGCGGGGGAGGTGTCCGCGCAGCGGACGGAGGGGGAAGTCTTGCTGAGCTTGCCCCCTCCGTCGCCTCTTCGAGTCGACACTTCCCCCATTGAGGGAGGATTTTCACTAGACAACCTCGACGATAAACCGCCTACTCTTCCCGTAGAGTCGAGGGCGGCATGGTCAGTGTTTCTTCCCTGGCGATCTCCGACGGCGCGCCTGATGAGCCGTCTGCACCTACGCCCGCTCCCCTACCGCCCAAGCCCGCCCGCAAGTCCGCCCACGCCCATCACCTGGGGCACCGCGAACGCCTGCGCGAGCGGGCGGCCAAGGGCGGGTTCGTCGCCCTGCCCGACTATGAGCTGATCGAGCTTTTCCTGTTCCGCACCTTCCCGCGCGGCGACGTCAAGCCGCTGGCCAAGGCGCTGCTGACCCGGTTCGGCTCGTTGGACGGGGTGCTGGGCGCAACCGTCGAGGAGCTGCGCACCGTGCCCGGCGTCGGCGAGGCGGCGGCCATGGACCTGAAGCTGCTGCACGAGGTCGCCCTGCGCGCCGGTCGCGACAAGATCGTCAAGCGCCCGGTCATCTCGTCGTGGAGCGCCTTGCTCGGGTATGTCCGCGTGGCCCTGGCCAACGAGTCGCGCGAGCAGTTCCGGGTGCTGTTCCTCGACAAGAAGAACCAGCTGATCGCCGACGAGGTGCTGAACCGGGGCACCGTCGACCACGCGCCCGTCTATCCGCGCGAGGTGATGCGCCGGGCGCTGGAGCTCTCCTCCAGCAACATCATCATCCTGCACAACCACCCGTCCGGCGATCCTACGCCCTCGCGGCCCGACATCGACATGACCAAGCAGATCGTCGAGGCCGGAAAAGCCCTGAAGATCGCCGTTCATGATCATTTGGTGGTCGGTCGCGACGGGGTGGCCAGCTTCAAGGCGTTGGGGTTGATGTGAGGGCGGAAGATGGGTTGACGACCGCAAGCGCAGCCGTGAGCCTCCCAACGCGAAATTGCTCCGGAGTCCGCTCATGCGTCGTCTGCTTACCGCCCTGCTCGCCTCGACCGCCCTACTGGGCGGGGTCGCCGAGGCCCAAGCCCAGACCATGACCAAGGCCAAGACGCCCTCGGCCCCGCCGGCGGTGTCCAAGGCGGACAAGGCGCTGCACGACAAGTTCCTGACCCTGGACACCCACCTCGACACCCCGACCCACTTCGCGCGCCCCGGCTGGAACATCACCGACCGCCACGAGGTCGAGCACGACTTCAGCCAGGTGGACCTGCCGCGCATGAACGAAGGGGGCCTGGATGGCGGCTTTTTCGTGATCTACACCGGCCAGGGCGACCTGACCGCCGCCGGCTATGAGTACGCCCGCAACTACGCCCTGCGCCGCGCCATCGAGATCCGTGAAATGCTGGCCGGCACCAAGACCGGCTTCGAGCTGGCCCTGACCTCGGACGACGCCCGACGCATCGACAAGGCTGGCAAGAAGTTCGCCTTCGTCAGCATGGAAAACAGCTGGCCGCTGGGCGAAGACCTGACCCTGCTGACCACCTTCCACCGCGAAGGCCTGCGGATGGCGGGGCCCGTTCACTTCCGCAACAACCAGCTGGCCGACAGCTCGACCGACCCCAAGGGCAAGATCTGGAACGGCTATTCGCCGCTGGGCCTGCGCTGGCTGGCCGAGGCCAATCGTTTGGGCATCGTCATCGACGTCAGCCACGCCAGCGACGACGTCGTCGACCAGTCGGTGGCCCTGTCCAAGGTTCCGATCATCGCCTCGCACTCGGGCCCGAAGGCGGTCTACAATCACCCGCGCAATCTCGACGACGCGCGCATCAAGAAGATCGCCGACGCCGGCGGGGCGATCTGCATCAACTCGATCTACCTGACCGACACCACGCCCAGCCCCGAGCGCAAGGCGGCGCTGGAAGCCCTGGGCCGCGCGCCGGACATGAAGACCGCCACGCCTGAAGCGGTGAAGGCCTATGCCGAAAAGCGGGCCGCGATCGACAAGGCCCATCCGGTCCCGCGCGGCGACTTCGACCTCTACATGAAGAGCATGCTGCACGTCTTGAAGGTGGCCGGGCCCAAGGGCGTCTGCGTCGGCGCCGACTGGGACGGCGGCGGCGGCATGGACGGCTTCGAGGACATCACCGACCTGCCCAAGATCACCGCCCGTCTGAAGGCCGAAGGCTATTCCGACGCGGACATCGAGGCGATCTGGAGCGGCAATGTGCTGCGCATCGTCGACGCGGCGCAGGCCTATGCGAAGACGGTGGCGAAGTAAGGATCAATCCTCCCCCTAACGGGGGAGGTGGCCGAAGGCCGGAGGGGGAAGTTCAGCTGAGCTTCCCCCTTCCCCCTCCGTCGCCTCTTCGAGCCGACACCTCCCCCGCTAGGGGGAGGATTTGGAGGCCGCTCGCCGTCCCTCCCAAACCCGCCACAGCATCAACGCCGCGAAGATCGCGCCGTAGATGATCGGTGGGCGATGGTCAGCCTTCACCAGCAGGTAGTAGTGGGCGACGCCCAGCGGCACGATCAGATAGACCAGCCTGTGCAGCCGGCTCCAAGCCGCCCGGCCCATGCGGATAACCCAGCCATTGGTCGAGGTGATCGCCAGCGGGATCAGCAGCACAAAGCCCAGCATGCCCAGGGTGATGAAGGGCCGCTTGAGGATGTCCTTCCACAGCTGGTTCCAGTCGAAATAGAGATCGACGCCGATGTAGCTGAGCAGATGCAGCAGCACATAGGCGAAGGCGAACAGGCCAACGGTGCGCCGGAAACGCACCAACCTCGGCATCTTCAGGATCCGCGCCACCGGGGTGATCGCCAGGCCCACCAGCAGCAGCCGCAGCCCCCAGACGCCTAGCTCGCGGATCAACTTTTCGATGGGATTGGCGCCTAGTTCGCCCGCATAGCCGCGCCAGGCCAACCAGCCCAGCGGCGCAAAGCAGGCCAGCCAGACGAGGCCGTAGACGAGGTTGTCCTGGAGCTTGGAGGCGCGTTTCTTTCTCATTATCATCCCGGACGCCCTGTAGGGGCGATCCGGGATCTCCGGAAGCTGTTGCGCATGCGGAGGTCCCGGCTCTTCGCGCTTCGCGCTGCGGCCGGGATGACAGGCAAGATCACCACCATCAATAAAACCGCTTCAGGTCCATGCCCCGGTACAGATCCGCCACCCACTCGCCGTAGCCGTTGAACGGCAAGGTCTCACGGCGGCGGAACTCGCCGATGCGGCGTTCGGTGGCCTGGGACCAGCGGGGGTGATCCACGGCCGGATTGACGTTGGAGTAGAAGCCGTACTCGCGCGGGGCCAGGACGTTCCAGGACGTTGTCGGCTGCTTCTCGGTCAGCGTGATCCGGACAATCGACTTGATGCCCTTGAAGCCATATTTCCACGGCACGACCAGACGCAGCGGCGCGCCGTTCTGGTTGGGCAGCACGTCGCCATAGAGACCCACGGCCATCAGGGTCAGCGGGTGCATGGCTTCGTCGATCCGCAGGCCCTCGCGATACGGCCAGTCCAAGGTGTTCCAAGCCTGGCCGGGCATTTCCGAGGGGCGCATGACCGTTTCGAACGCCACGAACTTAGCCTTCGAGGTCGGCTTGACGGTGGCCAGAAGGTCCTTCAGCGGGAAGCCCACCCACGGAATGACCATCGACCAGCCCTCGACGCAGCGCATCCGATAGATGCGCTCCTCCAGCTTGTTCTTGCCGATCAGGTCCTCGATGCCGACCGTGCGCGGCGCCTCGCAGGCGCCGTCGACACGCACCGTCCAGGGACGCGGCTTGAACTTCCCCGAGTTCTCGGCCGGATCGCTCTTGTCGACGCCGAACTCATAGAAGTTGTTGTAGGTGGTGATGTCCTCTTTCGAGGTCGGCTTTTCGGTGGTCGAAAAGCCCCGGCTGTAGGTCAGGTCAGCCTTCGCCTCGCCCGCCGCCGCGCCCGCCACCCCAAGGCCCGCCAAGCCAGCCATCAAGGTCCGGCGCTTCAGATAGAGGCCGTGGTCGGTGACGTCGTTATCGGTCAGGTCGGCGGCGTGGCGGATCAGCATGGGAACACTCCGGCGAGGCTTGCGACCATGATACGCAGCGGCGCGCGGTTTGGTTACGTGGCCACGCGATTATTGTCGCCCGGGCCGGGCGCCCCCCGGCTCGCGCGCCCCCTGCTCGCGCCCCTGGGCCGCGTAGATCTGCCGCAAACCCTCGGCCAGGGCCGCGCGCTCGGCGGGCGGCAAGGTCGCGGCGAACGCAGCCAAGGCCGCTTCGACATTGGTGCGGGCCTCTTGCTCCAGCGCGCGAGCGTTGGCCAGACGGCGCGCCACCTCGGCCGGGTCGGCGCCTGGGGTCGACAGCGCTTCCAGGGCCGACCGCCGCTCGAGGCGGGCCTGGCGGGTGATGGGCTGATTTTTCTGATTCACCGCCCTGAGGGTCTGGCGCAGGGCGACGCGGTTTTCCGGCGAAAGCTGCTCACCCGCCGTCCAGATAGGCGCGCGCGCCGGACGCGGGCCCGGTTGAGAGGCCGTCGGCGCGGGCGTCGCTGCGGGCTTGCCCGTCGCTGTTTTCGCCGGTTTATCGCTCGGCCGCTCGGGCGCGGGCGCTCGACTTGGCGAGGCTTGTGAACCCTGATCCGTGGCTGCCGGCGGCGAGAGCGGGGCGATCACCGGCGGCCCGGCGGCGGGCGCAGGCCCCGTCGCCCCGGCGCGCTCCGCGGCGTCCGATGCGGACGCAGCCTTTGGAGCCGTCAGCCGCACGTAGGCCACGCCGGCGATCCCGCCGATCAGGAACACATTGAGGGCCGCCGATGCGATCAGGCCGATCAACAGCGGGCGCGAGACACTCATAACTCGGATGGCTCCTGAAGGGCGTCCTGCAGGTCCTGATAGACCTCGGCAGCGGTGACCACCTCGTTTTGCGGCGCTTTTGCGGGCAAGGCCGGAGCGTGAACGTGTCCGCCCAGCGCCACACCCGCCAACACGCCGGCGAAGGCGGCCGCCGACAGGCCCAGCGCCGCCGACAGACCTGCAGCCCAACGGCGCGCGGTGTTCGGGGCCTGGGGCGCGGCGGTGATCAGACGGCCGAGCAACGCTGCATCAACCGCTTGCGCCGGGGCTAGGTCCAGCAGACGGTCGACCTGCGACGCCTCGGCCAGAACGCTCGCCAGGAGAGTCGGATCGGACGCCAGCAAGGCGCGCGCGGTCTCACGCTCGGCTTCGGGCCAGCGCGCGATCTCGCCGCCATAGGCCTGCGCCAGCGCCTCAAAGCGCGCGACGGACATCGCCGTCTCCATTACCCGGCCTCCTTCATCGCCCGTCGTCCCGGGCCAGATCGGCCAGCGACGCCTTCAGCGCCCGCCGGCCGCGCGAGAGCAGGCTTTCCAGCGCCTCGACGCTGATCTCCATCAACCCCGCCGCCTCGATATTGCCAAGCCCCTGGTGGTGACAAAGCACGATCGCCTCGCGCTGGCGCTCGGGCAAGGCCGCCAAGGCCGCCTCGACCCGGCGCGAGAGATCCGCGTGCATCAGGCCCGCATCCGGGGCCGGCCCGGTGTCTACCTGCTCGGGCGGACTGTCGGTGACCACCTCGCGCCGCCGACGCAGACGGTCGTAGCAAAGGTTCAGCGCCACCCGGTGCAGCCAGGTGTCGAAACGGGCACCGCCGGGCTTCCAGGCCCGCGCCTGTTTCCAGGCGCGCAGGAAGGTCTCCTGGGCCACATCCTCGGCCTCGCCGGAGTCGTTGAGCATCCGGCGCGCCAAGGCGAGAATGCGCGGCAGACGCCGGTCCAGCAGGGTTCGTACGGCGGACGGGTCGCCCCGTCCCACCCCCGCCAGCAAGGCTTCGTCGGGATCGTTCCCGTCGGAGACCAAACCTCAGCTCGCTGCGCACGTCGTCATCAGATCCCGACCTTGGGCCCGCCGCCCTTGGCGCTCAACTCCTCAAGCGTCAGAACGCCGTCATTATTGGCGTCCATCCGCTTGAAGCGCATGGCCATCACGGTGTTGGCCTCGGTCCGCGACAGCGCGCCGTCCTTGTCCTTGTCGAAGCGCGCGAACATCCGCTGGCCGCGCTTGCCCGCCTTGTCCGCCTTGGCGTCGACCTCGGCGTTCTGGCGACGCATGGCGGCGAACTCGTCGGGCGAGATCTTGCCGTCCTTGTTGGTGTCCAAGCGCGCAAACATCTTGTCGCCGTTCTTGGCCTGGAACTGCTCGAGCGTCATGCCGGTCGGCGCGGCGGTCTGCGCCAGCGCCGGCGCGGCCAGGGCCAGCACAGCGGCGGTCGCAATCAGGGTGCGTTTCATCATCAGGCTCAAAGTCTCCATCGTCTGGACAGCCCGTCCCATGGAGCTGAAACGCAGGGCGTTTGGGATTCCGTCGCGGGGGTGGATGAGAAATTCAGAGCGCCCCCTCCGTCACGTCGCCTATCGGCGCCGCGCCACCTCCCCCGTTTCACGGGTGAGGAGGAAGCCGCCATCCTCCTGCCCCGCTTGCGGGGGAGGTGGCGCGCGGCGCAGCCGCGTGACGGAGGGGGCGCTCGAAAGCCCTACCCTTTCACCACCGCAGCATAGGCCGCCCGCGCCTCGGTCTTGGCCTTGGCGAGCTTGGGTCTCAGCGACTTGAACTGGGCCACGCCGCCGGCCTTGGCCAGCAGGGTCTTGAAGGCCTTGGGCTCGGCCTCGACGTCGGCGCCGTCCTCCAGCGCCACCTTGATCAGCTGCGAGAGGTCCTGCTCCAGTCGCCAGGCCGCCTCCAGCCGCGTGAGCGCGCCCTCGTCGGCGAGGCCCGCCGCGCGCAGGGCCGCCAAAGCCTCGCCGGTGTTTTGCCGCAGAGGTCCGCCCGCCGCCGCGTGGGCCAGCTGCAGGAACTGGGCGGCGAACTCGATGTCGACCAGCCCGCCGAGGTCGAGCTTCAGGTCCCAGTCGCCCTTGCCCGGGCGCTCGCGCTCCATCAGCTGGCGCATCTCGACGACGTCGGCGGCGGTCTTTTTCGGGTCGCGCCCCCGCCGCAGCGCCGCAGAGATCGCGCCCTCGGCCCGCGCCTTGAAGTCCGGCGAACTGGCCCAGACCACCCGCGCGCGAGTCAGGGCCAGGAGCTCCCAGGTCTCGGCCTCGCGCTCGTAATAGTCCTCAAAGGCGGCGAAGCTGACGGCCACCGGCCCCTTGGCGCCCGAGGGGCGCAGCTTCATGTCGACCTCGTACAACGCCCCCTCGCCGGTCGGCGCCGACAGGGCCGAGATCAGCCGCTGGGTGAACCGCGCGTAGAAGACGTCGGCGCTCCACTCCTTCACCGACGACATGCCGCGCGGATCGTCGGCGGCGTAGAGAGTCATCAGGTCGAGGTCCGACTTGGCGGTCATCTCCCGCGAGCCGGCCTTGCCCAAGGCCACCACGGCCACCTGCCCAGGAAATGCGCCGCCGACACGCTCGACCTCGGCAAGGGCGGCCGGGGCCAGGCCGCCGATGATCAGGTCGGCCAGTTCGGCGAAGGCGCGGCCGATATCGCGGGCGTCGGCGGTTCCGCTCATCACCCGCACGCCGATGCGGAAGCTCTGGTCGCGGAACAGGCGACGGGCGGCGTCCATCGCCCCCTCGAAGTCCTCCGGGTCCCACGGCGCGACCGTCGGGGTCTCGATCGGTCCGAAGAAGTGCGGATCCAGCAGGGCGTCCAGCGCGGTCGGTCGCTTGGCCATGGTCGCCGCGAGGCGCGGCGCGAAGGCCATGACCTCGACAATCAGCTCGAACAGGCGCGGCTGGGCCAGGAACAGCGACTGGATCTGCACGCCCGACGACAGGCGGCCGAAGAAATCGGAAAAGCGGTTGAAGGCCTGGTCCGGCGCGCCGGTGGCGTTGGCTGCATCCAAGAGGCGGGGCGCCAGGCGCGTGAATAGCTCGCGGCCCCGCTCCGTGCGCGTGGCTGCGATGTGGCCATGGTGCCAGCCCCGGATGGTGGCGGCCACCCGCTCGGGGCTGGAAAAACCCATCCGCTTCAGCGTGGCCAGCGTCTCCGGATCGTCCTCGACGCCGGTGAACACCAGGCTACCGAAGCGCGACGACAGCGCCTCCTCCCCGGCGAACAGGCGTCCATAGCGCAGGTTGACGCCCTTGAGGATCTTGCCGACGGCGGCGTCGAACACCCGCAGATTGCCCTCGCCCCACAGGGCCGCGACTTTCTTGCGCTCGACGTCGGACTCCGGGAGCTTGTGGGTCTGGTCGTCAGCGATCATCTGGGCGCGATGCTCCAGCGCCCTCAGGTCCTTGTAGGCCTGCGTCAGCCAAGCGGCGTCCTCTGGCGTGACGTGACCTGCAGCCGACAGGGCCTGGAGCGCGTCCAGCGTGCGCGGGCTGCGTAGGTCCGGCTGACGGCCGCCCAGGATCAGCTGCTGGGTCTGGACGAAGAACTCGATCTCGCGGATGCCGCCCCGGCCCAGCTTCAGGTCCGCCCCCTTGGCGGTCAGGCGGTCGTCGACCTTGTAGGTATGGATCTGGCGCTTGATCGAGTGGATGTCGGCGATGGCCGCGAAATCCAGGTTCCGCCGCCAGATGAAGGGCTGCAGTCCCTCCAGGAACCGCCGCCCTTCAGCGAGGTCGCCGGCCGCGATCCGGGCCTTGATGTGGGCGGCGCGCTCCCAGTTCTGACCGACGCTCTCGTAGTAGTCCATGGCCGCGTCGACCGGCATGGCCGGCGGGGTCGAGGACGGATCCGGGCGCAGACGCAGGTCGATGCGGAAGACATAGCCATCGCCGGTGCGCTCCTGCAGGATCCGGCCCAGATGGTTGGCGATCCGCACTGCCACCGCCTGGGGCTCATGCCCCTCGGCGACCTGCAGTTTTTCGGGCGCGTAGAAGATCGAAAAATCGATGTCGCTGGAATAGTTCAGCTCGAATGCGCCGTGCTTGCCCATGGCCACGCAGAAGAGGCCGGGCGCAGGCCCCGCCGCGCCTTCGCCGACATGGGTCAGGGCGCCGCGCGCCACCTCCTGCCGCACCGCCTGGGCCAGCGCCGCATGCAGCACCGCGTCGGCGAAGCGGGTCAGGGCGCCGGTCACCTGATCCAGATCCCACACGCCGCCGAGATCACTGATCGCCGTCAGCAGGTGCAGGTCGGCCTTCAGCTCGCGCAGCACTCGGCGGGCGGTCTCGAAATCCGGTTCGGCGGCGACGGCCTCAGCCTGGCTGAGGATCACCGCCAAGGTCTGGTCGGGATCGCCCGCCAGGATCCTTGGCAAACGCTGGCCGTCGCGCCGCGCCAGGCCCGCCAGATAGGGCGAGGCGGCGAAGATCGGCGCCAGGCTGTCCCAGGCCGCGTCGACCTCGTTCATCGCCTCGCCGGCCCGCTTGGCGATGGCCTCATGCGCCCGGTCGGCGGCCTTCAGGTCAAGAACGGGGCCGCAGGGGGCGAGGCGGACGGCGAGCTTGGTCATGCGACCACGGTGGCCTGCGTTGCGTTTTCCGACAAGCCAACCGCGTGACTCGCGCTTGACGCCAGATATTACAGTTGTAACCATCAGCCCCTAGAAACGGCTGGAACCGCCCGACCATGATCGAGCTCTTCGCCCTCGCCCTGATCCGGGCCCAGATCGCCGCCGCCGCCGCCGTGCTGCTGGTGCTGATCCTGCGGCCCTCAGCGCGCCAGCTGTTCGGACCCCGCCGGGCCTATGCGCTGTGGGGCGTGGTCCCCGCCGCCGCCGCCGCCGCCTTCCTGCCCAGCCTGGCTGAGACCATGGATATCGGCGCGCCCACCCAGCCGCTCGGCCCCTGGGCGGCGAAGCTGGTGGCGCTGTGGCTGGCCGGCGGCGCGATCGCGACCGCCATCCTGGTGCTGCGGGAGCATCTGTTCCGCCGCCGCGTCGACCAGGGCCAAGCGGGCCCGGCGGTGATGGGCGCGCTCTGGCCGCGCATCGTGCTTCCTGCCGACTTCGCCCAGCGCTTCGACGCCCGCGAGCGCGAGTTGATCGTGCTGCACGAGCGCACCCACATCCAGCGGGGCGATCCGATCGCCAACCTGGTCATCGCTGGCGTCGGCGTCCTTTGCTGGTGCAACCCGATGATCGCCATCGCCCAGCGCTTCATCCGCATCGACCAGGAACTGGCCTGCGACGCCACCGTCGTGGCCCTGCGCTCGGACATCCGCGCCGACTACGCCCGCGCCCTGATGAAGGCGCAGATGAGCGCCAGCGTCTCGCCGCTGGCCTGCGGCTGGGCCACTCATCCGCTGATCCTGCGCGTCTCGCTGCTGAACCGCCGCGAGCCCAGCCTGCATCGCGATATCGCAGGCTTTCTGACCATGACCTTCCTGGCGCTCATGGCCATGGTCGTCGTCTGGAGCGTCGCCCCGCGCGGCCCCGACTACAGCGACCTGCGCCCAGGCCTGGCGCCGCAGATGGACCCCTACACGGGCGCGATCACCTGGGTCCAGGGGACTTAAAGTCCCCCTACTCCACCCGCGGCAGCACCAGCGCCACGCGCAGGCCTGGGCCCATGCCGTTGTACTCCCCGGGCCCTTCCGACAGCTCCAGACGGCCGCCGTGCGATGCGGCCACGGCGCTGACCAGCGACAGGCCAAGGCCCGCGCCCGGTTCGCTGCGGCTGTTTTCCAGGCGCACGAAGCGCTGGACCACGCGGGGGCGATCGGCCTCGGGCACGCCGGGGCCGGTGTCGGTGACGGAGAACTCCAGTTCGCCCGACGAAGTGCGGCGCGCGCGCAGCATGATGGCGCCGCCTTCGGGCGTGTACTTGATGGCGTTGTCGAGGATGTTGGCCAGAGCCTGGGCCAAGAACTCACGATTGCCCTTGATGACCAGGGCCGGCGTGATCTCGGCCTTGAAGTCCAGCCCCTTGTCCTCGCACGACAGCTCGTAGAGCTCCGCCATGTCGCCGGCCAATTCCGAAGCGTCGAACTGCCGCTGGTCAGGGGCCGAGCCGGCCGCCTGCAGTCGGGCGATGGCCAGCACCGCGTTGAAGGTCTTCAGCACCCCGTCGGCGTCCTGCAGGGCGGTTTCCAGAGCCGCTACAGGGTCGCCCTTGCCGTTCTCGGCGTCGATCAGGGCCACCTCCATGCGGGCGCGCAGGCGTGTCAGCGGCGAGCGCAGGTCGTGGGCGATGGCGTCGCCGGCATGGCGCAGGCCGCCCATAAGGCGCTCGATCCGGTCGAGCATGTCGTTGAGACCCTCGGCCAGCTCGTCATATTCGTCGCGCGTGCCTCGCACCCGGGCGCGAGCATGTAGATCGCCGCCGCGCACGGCGTTGACCACGTCCACCAGCCCCTGCATCGAGCGGCTGACATTGCGGCTGATAAGCACCCCGCCGGCCATGCCCAGCAGGATGACCAGCGCCCCCGCGCCCCACAGCGCCCGAACGATCTTGCGGACATAGGCCTCCGAGGCGTCGACATCAGCGCCGACGAACAGGATCTCGCCATTGTCCAGCCGCTGCTGCACGCCGCGCGCGGCGGCCCGGACCTCAGCGCCGTCAAGATCGGTCTCAGTGACCTTGAAGCTGGCCCATTCCGGCCCATCGCCGGTGAAGCCGGACACCGGCGACTCCTCGATCGAACCGGAGATCCGCTTGCCGTCCTTGTCGGCCAGGAAATAGAGGAACGGCCGCTCGCTGGTGGCCCGCTCGACGATCGTCTGGTTCAGCGCGTCGACGCCCCCCTGGCGATAGGCCGCCTCCAGGCTCTCGAACTCGCGGCTGATCTCGGCCTGGGCGCGCCGGTTCACCTCGCCCGCCGTGGCCACATAGATGTAGCCCAGGAAGGCGCTGGCGGCCGCCGCGAACAGGGCCAGGAACAGCAGGGTCAGCCGGAACGGCGTGGTGCGGAGAAGGCGCGGCAGACGCATGGTGATTCCCGACGGCTAGGCCGCCGCCAGTCTCCTACGGATCCAGCCGGTAGCCGGCGCCGCGCACGGTCTGCAGCATCGCCCGGTCGAAGCCCTTGTCGATCTTGCTGCGCAGGCGCGAGATGTGGACGTCGATGACGTTGGTCTGCGGATCGAAGTGGTACTCCCAGACCTTCTCCAACAGCATGGTGCGGGTCACCGACTGGCCGGCGTGGCGCATCATGAACTCCAGGAGCTGGAACTCACGGGGCTGGAGGTCGATCTCCTTGCCCTGGCGATGGACCGTGCGGTTGATCAGGTTCATCTCCAGCTCACCCACCTTGAGAGTGGTGGCCACGGCGCCCGTCTCGCGGCGACGCGACAGGGCCTCGACGCGGGCCATCAGCTCGGGGAAGGCGTAGGGCTTGACCAAGTAGTCGTCGGCGCCGGCCTTGAGGCCCACCACACGGTCATTGACCTCGCCCAGGGCCGACAGGAAAAGCACCGGCGTCTGGTCGCCCTCGCGACGCAGGGTCTCGACCACCGTCACGCCGTCCATCTTGGGCATCATCCGGTCGACGACCAGCACGTCCCAGCCGCCCTTTTGGGCCTCGGCCAGGCCCGCCTCGCCGTCCGGCGCGTGGGCGACGTCATAGCCGGCTTCCTTCAGCCCGTGCGCCATGGCGCCGGCGGCTTCCAGGTCGTCCTCGATAATCAGAATACGCATCGTAAAGCCCCTCAGGCGCCAGACACGGTGGTGGAACTTCCGACGTTCCCCCGATTCCGCGCATCACGCGATAGTCGTCAGGGTTGATAGCGTTTTCGACGACCGCCGTAACTTAAACCTTCGACAGGTACGAAAAAGCCCCGCCCAGGAGGTCCTGGACGGGGCGATTTGGTTCGAAGACGGAGCGCTTACGGCGCGATCTTCAGCGGCACGAAGACCGAACGGTTCTGACGGATCACCTTGACCAGCACGCTGGTGCGGCCGGCCTTCTTGGCCGCTTCCACCGCCGTCGTGACGTCAGCGGCGCTGGCGACCGGCGCGCCGTTGATGTTCGACAGGACATCGCCCTTGGCCAGGCCCTTCTCGCCAGCGTCGCTGTCGCCCTTCACGCCGATGATCAGCAGGCCCTTGATCTCCGGATCGATCTTGTAGGTCTGGCGAGCCGCAGCGTCGATCGGCGACAGGGTCAGACCCAGCGCATCGACCTTCTGGCTGGTCGGCTTGTCCGGCGTGGGCGTCGCGCCGTCCTGACCTTGTTCGTCGTCGGTCGCCGCCAGGCTGCTCTCCGAAGGACGGGTGCCCGACGTCACGCCCACTACGCGCGGCTTGCCGTCGCGAAGGATCGACATCTTGATCGTCTCGCCCGGACGCGCCTTGGAGACTTCACGGGTCAGCTCGCTGCGGTCGCTGATCTTGACGCCGTTGACGGCGACCAGGATGTCGTCCGGCAGCAGACCAGCCTTGGCGGCGGGGCCGCCCGGCACGACCTCGGCGACGATGGCGCCCTTGACGTCGGTAAGACCCAGGGCCTCGGCCATCTCGACGCTGAAGTCCAGGATGCTGACGCCGATATAGCCGCGCACGACCTTGCCGTTGGCGATCAGCTGCTTGGCGACACCCTCGGCCACCTCGGCCGGGATGGCGAAGCCGATGCCGACCGAGCCGCCCGAGGGCGAATAGATGGCGCTGTTGACGCCGATCACCCGGCCATAGATGTCGAAGCTGGGACCACCCGAGTTGCCGCGGTTGATGGGCGCGTCGATCTGGATGTACGGCACGAACGACGAGGTGTTGTCGTTCAGGTTGCGGTCATAGGCCGAAATGATGCCGGCGGTGGCCGTGCCGCCCAGGCCGAATGGATTGCCGATGGTGATCACCCAGTCGCCGACGCGCGGCTTGGCCTGGTTCTCGAAGTTCACAAACGTGAAGTCCTTACCCTTGGCCTTGGGGTCCACCACCTTGATCACGGCCAGATCGGTGCTTTCGTCGCGACCGACCAGCGTGGCCTTCAGCTCGCGGCCGTCCTTCAGCACCACCTGGATGTCATCGGCGTCGGCCACGACGTGGTTGTTGGTGACGATGTAGCCGTCAGCTGAGATGAAGAAGCCCGAACCCGCCGATTGCTGCTTGGGGGTCGCCGGCGTGTCGCCGTCCTCATCCTGCTGATCCTGACCAGGCTGGCCCGGGCGGCGCTGGCCGCGCGGGACGATGTCGAAGCCTTCCAGGCCCGGGATGCGCAGCGACGGCGCCTTGGCCTTGGACGTCACATTGATCTGGACGACGGCCGGCGAGACCTTCTCGAAGATGTCGGCGAACGACATCGGCGCGCCCGGCGGCGGGGCGAAGGTCGGCGCGACAGCCGTGGACGCGCGGGTGACCTGAGCGGGGGCGGCTTCGGCCGCTCCCATCCGCATGCCCATCCCGGCCAGAGCCGCACACGCCACGCCTGCGCCTGCGACGGCGCCCACGATGAAACCCGACTTCCTAGCGGTCATTCTCGTCTTTCCTCACCCACATCGCACAGACGTGGTCCCTTAACGTCATCCGCGCGCCCGGCGCGCGGCCCCGATCTCTTTGAGAACCTAGTCGCGACCGGAAAAGGTGCAATGGCTCTCGAACGATCTTTGCATCATGCTCAAGTCGCTTCTTGCGGCCCCATTTCGGCGCAATCGTGTCAATCGCCCTCGAGAAGGCGCCGAACGCGCTCTTCTTCAGCTTCGGTGAGCTCGGGTTCGGACGCTGGGCGGCGACGCAGCAAGCCGGCCATCAAAAGGCCGCCCACCAGCAGGACGCCCACCGGCGCCAGCCAAAGCACCGCATTTCCAGCGGAGAACCGCGGCTTCAGCAGCACGAACTCGCCATAGCGCTCGACCAGGAAGTCGCGGATCTGCGCATCGCTGCGGCCCGCCTTGACCTGTTCGCGGACAATAAGCCGCAGGTCGCCGGCCAGCTGGGCCTGGGAGTCGTCGATCGACTCGTTCTGGCAGACCAGGCACCGCACCTCCTTGAACAGCGTGCGGGCGCGGGCCTCCTGCGCTGGATCCGGCAGGCGCTCGGACGGATCGGACGCTCCGGCCATGAGGGCGAACGAGCAGAGGGCGATGGCGAGGGTTCTGTATAGCCTCACGACACCACCTCACCGGTCCGCCGTCCCACGCCCAGGCGCACGCGGCGATCCGACAGCGAGACCAGCCCGCCGATGGCCATCAGCAGCGGCCCGAGGAAGATCAGCCGCACCCAGGGGTTCACATAGGCGCGCACCAGCCAGGCCGGCTTGCCGCCTTCGCCCGCCCGGCGCTCGCCCAGGACGATGTAGATGTCATCCAGACCCTTGGCGCAGATCGCGACCTCAGAGGTGGTCTGCGCGCCCGTGGGATAGAACCGGCGCTCGGGTTCGGCCCGGCAGACCTCTTGCCCCGCCTTGTTGACCACGGTCACGGTCCCGCGCTCAGCCAAGTAGTTCGGCCCCTCGATCGTGCCCACATCCTTAAGGGTCACGGTGTAGGCGCCCAGGGTCTGGCTGTCGTTGAGACTGAGCGCCTGAGCGGCTTCGACGCGCCATGAGGTTTCGAAGGACGCCCCCAGCACGAAGACGCCAAGGCCGGCATGGGCCAGGGTGGTGCCCCAGGCGCCGCGCGGCAGGCCGCGCGCGCGACGGACGCTCTCGGCCGCGGGCGCGCGGAACAGCTTCAGGCGCTCGGCCATCTCCAGCAGCGCGCCGCCGACCAGCCAGAACCCGAACACCAGACCGATGCTGGCCAGGATCTTGCGCGGCTGCACGACGCCGTAGGCGATCAGGCCCAGCAGAGCGGCGAGCGCCAGCACCACCCACAGCTTGCGGGCCACGCCCTTGGCGTCGCCCCGCTTCCACGCCAGCAGCGGCCCGGCGGGCAGCACGGCGAACGCCAGCAGCATCAGCGGCGTGAAGGTCAGGTTGAAGAACGGCGCGCCGACCGAGACGGCCTCACCGTCCATGGCCTCGCGGATCAGCGGGTACAGCGTGCCCAGCAGCACCACCGCCGTCGCCGTCGACAGCAGAATATTGTTGAGCACGATGGCGCTCTCGCGGCTGATAGGCCGGAACTGGCCGCCCCGGTTCAGGCTAGGCGCGCGAAGGCCAAACAGCAGGAAGCCGGCGCCGGCGGCCACGCCCATCATGATCAGCAGCAGGACGCCGCGCGTCGGATCGACCGCGAAGGCGTGGACAGATGTCAGAACGCCCGAACGCACCAGGAAGGCGCCCAGCATCGAGAACGTGAAGGCCGCCAGGGCCAGGAACGCTGTCCAACCCGGCAGGGCGCCGCGCCTTTCGGTGACGATGGCCGAGTGCAGCAGGGCCGCGCCGATCAGCCACGGCATGAAGCTGGCGTTCTCGACCGGGTCCCAGGCCCACCAGCCGCCCCAGCCCAGCTCGTAATAGGCCCAGAAGGCGCCGAGCGCGATGCCGATGGTCAGCATGCTCCACGCCGCCAGGGTCCAGGGGCGCACCCAGCGGGCCCAGGCCGCGTCGATCCGGCCCTCGATCAGCGCAGCCATCGACAGCGAATAGACCACCGAGAATCCGACATAGCCGGCGTAGAGGAACGGCGGGTGGAAGGCCAAGGCCCAGTCCTGCAGCAGCGGGTTCAGCGACTTGCCCTGGATCGGCGCGTCCAGCAGGCGCGCCAGCGGGTTCGAGGCGAAGACGGTGTAGGCCAGGAACATGACGCCCAGCGCGCCCTGAACGGCGATGGCGTAGGCGCGCAGGCGCGGCGGCAGGGTATCGCCGAACGCCGCCATGGCCGCGCCAAAGCCGGTCAGCACCAGACACCACAGCAGCATCGAGCCTTCGTGGCTGCCCCAGGCGCCGGCCACCTTGAACAGCATCGGCTTGTCAGTGTGCGAGTTGGTGGCGACGTTGGTCACCGAGAAGTCCGAGGTCACGAAGGCGTAGACGAGGGCCGCGAACGAGACCAGCAGCGCTGCGAAGGTCGCGATCGCCGCGCCTTGCCCCGCGCCCGCCAGCACCGGAGAGCGCCGCGCGCCGCCCACGGCGGACAGACCCGCCTGGGCGAGCGAAAACATCAGGGCCAGGACCAGCGCGAACGCGCCGAATTCGACGATCATGGCGCGGGCTTCCCATAAGCCGGAGCCCCGGCGCCTTCGCCGCGCCACTCGCCCTGCTCCTTCAGCGCCTTGGACACTTCGCGCGGCATGTAGCGCTCGTCGTGCTTGGCCAGCACGAGCTTGGCCTCGAAGACGCCCGCCTTGTTGAAGCTGCCCTCGGCGACGATGCCCTGCCCCTCGCGGAACAGGTCGGGCAGGTCGCCATGATAGACGACCTTGGCGGTGGCCTTCTGGTCGGCGACCACGAACTCGACATTGCCGTCCGGGTGCTTGACCACGCTGCCGTGCTGGACGAGGCCGCCCAGTTGGACCTTGCGGCCGGCGTCAACCTTGGCCTCCTGGGCCTGGGCGGGCGTGTAGAACAGCGAGATGCTGTCGCGCAGGCCGTACAGCGCCAGCCCGACCGCCAGGGCCAGCACCGGCGCGATGGCCAGCAGGATGGTCAGGCGACGGCGCGCCTTCCGGGATTTTGGCCAGAAACTCATGGATTTGTCGTCTTGGCTTGAGCGGGCGTATCGGCGGCCTGACGCAGGGCCGACAGCACCTTGGGCTGATCCTTGAACAGGGCCGAGGCGGTGGCCAGGGCCGCGTCGCGCTTGGCCGCGTCGCCCAGCACCGCATAGGCGCGCACGAGACGCACCCAGCCGTCGGGATCGTCGGGCGACTGCTTCAGGCGCTGAGCCAGCCCCTCGACCATGCCGGCGATCATGCCCTGCACCTCGGGGTTGGCGCTGGCGGGTTCGGGTTGCGCGCCGGGCAACTTGCCGGACGCCTCGACCTGGGCGATCTCGGCGGCCAGGGAGGCGCGCCCCGGCGCATTCGGCGCGAGAACCGCCAGGAGGTTGCGCCAGTCCGCAAGACCTCCGGCGAGATCGCCCTCGGCGATGCGGGCGCGGCCCAGATAGTAGCGAGCGCGGACATCAGCCGGGTCGGCCTTCAGCGCTTGGCCAAAGGCGAGCTTGGCGTCGGGGCCGATCTGCCCCTCGGACTGGATGACGAAGGTTTCGCCCAGCAGGCTCCAGATATCGGCGCGCTTGGGCGCGATGCGGACCGCCTTGCGCAGCGCCTGCTCGGCGCTGGCCATGTCGCCGGCGGCCGCATGGGCCTTGGCCATGAACACCAGCGGCTCGGGATCGTTCGGGCGCTCGGCGGCCACGCCTTCCAGCACAGCGGCGATCTTGGCCGGCTCCAGGGTCGCGGGATCAGCGGCGCGCCATGCGGCCACGCGCTTGGCGTAAGGCTGGTCCGGCAGCTGCGGCTGACCCACGACGAGATAGAGCCCGACAGCCGAGGCGCAGACCAGACCCACCGTCGCCACGGCCGCCTTGCGCGGTCCCGCGCCATCGCGGTTCCAGCTTTCGGTCTGGTCTGCGGCGGCCAGCAGGCCACGGCCCGCCTCGGCGCGCGCGGCCTTCAACTCGTCCGCAGCCAGCAGCCCGTCGATGGCCAAGCGCTCGACCTCGGCCAAACGGCGGCGATGCGGCTCCAGCCGCGTCTCGGCGTCATCCAAGGGCCGGGCGCGCGCGGCCCCGCGAAGCACCAGCCCGGCCGTCACGACCGACAGCCCCGCCGCAGCGATCCAGAAAGCGATCATGGCCGCGTGTTAGCTTGTTCCGGCCGTCGCCGTTAGAGGAAAAAGCGCTTAAGGACGCCCTGGCACCGTCATTCTGGGGCGCCCGCCAACGGCGGTCTGGAAGCCTGACTAAGCCGCGATCGCAGCGGCCGCCCGTCGGCGGACGATTTCGGCGGTCTTCTCGTCGCGGGTGTAGGCGATGAAGCCGGCGGCGACGTCGAGATACTGGACGGCCAAGGCGGAATCGCCGCCCTCGCCTGTCCGCGCCACGTGCAGGACATCCTCGATGTAAGGATCCAGGCGCGCGTTGAGCTTCTCGAGGATCTTCGTGCGCGAGCTGCCATAGCCAGCCTTGTCGGCGCAGGCGCGCAACTCGGCTACGAACGCCAGGGCGGACTGCGCGCGTACGATCATGTCGGCGTTCGGTCCCTCGACCAGCTTGGCGACGCCCCGCGCGCCCTTCTTGGCCAGCATCGAGATGGGACGGGTCGGCAGCGCCTTTTCCAGCTCCTTCTCGGCCTGATCCATGCGCAGCTCGCAGGCCTTGGCCATCGCCTGCTTCTGGCGCGCCAGTCGCTTGCCCCAAGGGCCGTCCTTGGCGATGTCGACCGACTGCTGGATCTCGACCATCATCAGCTGCACCTTCTGGGCGGCCTGGGCGGCCTGGCGCCCAGCCTTCTCACCATCGGCGAAGCTGAAGCATTCGATCAGGGCGATCGTCTCATCGATCTCGCTCAATACACGCTCGCCAAACTGCGCGACTTCGGTGGAAGCGAGATAACGATCCGTAGGCCGATCCATGACCGCTGAGATCACGCGCATGATCCGCCAGTCATCGGGCAGATGCGCGGACAGGATGTCCAGCAGCAGCGGACCCGCGTCCTCGCTGATGCGGCAGGCGTCGCGATAGGCCAGGCGCGCTGCGGCGGCGCGCTCTTCCGACATGCGGCTGACCCATTCGGAAAGCTTGGGCAGGCAACCACGCGTCAGGGTGGAGAGCTGCAGGCACAGCGCCAGTTGCTCAGGATCGCACAGCGAGCGCACGCTATCGAAGGCGGCGTTCTCCGGGTCGCGAAGCCCGGCGGCGGCGAGCTTGCACAGCTCGTCGAACACTTCAGGCGAGCCCTGCTCGAGATCCCAGGGGTTGCAGCGCGCCGCAGCGCTTTCAACCCGGGCTCCTGCGACCGACTTCAAGGCGCGCCAGAGACGTGACAGGACCGGAGCAGGGAAGGACACCTGACCAGAGGCGCGCGACGCGCACAACGGCACGATCGGGGCCAGGACGTTGTTGCGGACGAAGCGATTGGCGGTCTCGTCCTCAACGAGATCGCGCACCGAAGCCAACGCGCTCTGCCCGCCGGCGCTCGACAGGGCCAACTCAAGGCTGCGCAGAGCCGCATCCGGCGCGGTTTCCACCAGCGTCCGGATAATCTGCAGTTTATGCGCGGCGATGGCGGCCATGATCCCCCGTGCCGGATCGAGACTTCCGACAAGCGTCAACCATGTTGCGAACGAGGTTAAGGATTTCCGAAACGAAACAAAAATCCTGTTTCGCCGCGTGCGCGTCAGAGACGGAAAAGCTTTATCGACCGGAGGTTTAGCGGTCGCGTAACTTGATATGCGAACCGCGCCCCATGACGGTTTGTCGCAACCGGACGCTTAGGACACCGCGCGGGGCAGCTCGAGCGTGACGCGCAGTCCGCCCAGCGGTGATTCACCAAGCTGGACCGAGCCTCCGTAGGCTCTAGCCAGTTCGTCCACGATCGACAGGCCTAGACCCGAGCCCGGCGCGTTCTCGTCAAGACGCTGGCCACGCTTCAGCGCCTGGCCCCGTTCCTCAGGCGGCAGTCCCGGACCGTCATCGTCGACGGTCAGCGTCATGCGCGCCTCACCGACCGGAACCGCGTCGACGCGGATCCTGCCGCGACACCACTTGCCGGCGTTCTCCATGACGTTGCCGGCCAGCTCCATCAGGTCCTGCTTTTCGCCCTGGAAGCAGAGGTCTTCGGGGCACCGCCAATCGATCTCGACGCCTCGCCCCTCGGCCTTATCCTGAAAGATGCGCTCAAGCGTCACAGCCAGCTCGTCCAGGATCGGCTCGACGGGCGTGCGCTCGCCGCTGGTCTGCGAACGGGCGGCGGCGCGGGCGCGGCGCAGGTGATGGTCGACCTGCTCGCGCATGGTCTGGGCCTGGCGGGTCACCACCTCGGCCAGTTGCCCTGGCTGCTGGCTGGCCTCGGTGAGCATGACCGACAGCGGGGTCTTGAGCGCGTGCGCCAGATTGCCGACGTGGGTGCGCTGACGCTCGACGACCTCCTGGTTATGCGCCAGCAGCGCGTTGAGCTCTCCGGCCAGCGGCGACAGTTCTTCGGGGTAGGACCCTTCGACCCGCTCGGCCTTGCCCCGACGCACCTCAGCCACCTCGCGGCGCAGGGCGAATAGCGGCTGGAGACCAAAACGCACCTGCACCACCACGGCCAGGATGAGACCGCCGCCCAGGATCAGCAGGGCGAAGGCGGTGATCTGCGCGAAGCGATCCGCATCGGCGTCGATCGGCGAACGATCCTCGGCCGCCAGGAAAACCACCGGGTCGGGGTAGCCCGGCAGGCGCGCTTGCACCGCCGCCGCCCGCAGCGGCTTGTCCTGCGGCCCGCGCAGGTCGAAATACTGGGTCTTGCCCGGCGCGGCCTCCAACTGGTCGATCTGGGCCGACGACAGCATCAGGTCGCTGTCGAACAATGAGCGCGAACGCTCGATCGGCTTCATCGCGCCGTCCGGCTGCTTGTCCAGGATCACCCAGTAGCGGCCCGAATAGACGCGGGTGGCGCGGATGTCGGTCAGGAACGGCGCGCGCAACTGGCCATTGTCGACGCTGGAGCCGGCGTAAAGATCGTCGGTCAGCACCGCCAGCGACTGGTCAAAGCGGCGGATGGCGGCGTCGCGAAACTGCGCGGTCAGGAACACGCCCGCGATCAAGACGACCAGCAGGGTCCAGATCCCGGCGATCAGGACCAGGCGGCGGACCAGCGAGCGGCGGCGCAGGTCTAGCAATGGACTAGGCGTTCTCTTCGCCCGGCAGCGCCGCGAGGCGGTAGCCCAGGCCCCGCACGGTCTCGATCCGGTCCGCGCCCAGCTTCTTGCGCAGGCGGCCGATGAACACCTCGATGGTGTTGGAGTCGCGGTCGAAGTCCTGGTCGTAGAGGTGCTCGACCAGCTCGGTGCGGCCGATCACCCGGCCCTGGTGCATCATCATGTAGTGCAGCAGGCGGTATTCCAGCGAGGTCAGGCGCAGCGGCTCGCCATTGACGCTGGCGCGGGCGGCGCGCGGGTCCAGGCGCAGCGCGCCGCACGACAGCGACGGCGCGGCGTGGCCGGCCGAGCGGCGCAGCAGGGCGCGCAGGCGAGCCAAGAGCTCCTCGGTGTGGAACGGCTTGGCCAGATAGTCGTCGGCCCCGGCGTCAAAGCCCGCGACCTTATCGCTCCAGGCGCCGCGCGCGGTCAGGATCAGCACGGGCGTGGCGACATTGCCGCGCCGCCAGCGCTCCAGCACCGACACGCCGTCCACCTTGGGCAGGCCAAGATCCAGGATCACCGCGTCATACGGCTCGTTCTCGCCCAGATACTGGGCTTCTTCGCCGTCGGGCGCGTGGTCGACGGCGTAGCCGGCGCCGGCCAGGGCCAGCTTCAGCTGGCGCGTCAGGTCGGGATCGTCCTCGACGAGCAGGATGCGCATGGAAACTCCTGAAGCCTGTTAGCCGCCGCTGAGGATCTGGCCGGTCTGGGCGTCGACGATGAAGTCGATGCGACGGCCATCCGCCGCAGCCCAGCGAACCCGGTAGTTGCCGCCTTCAAGGCCGGCGTCCAGCACCCGGCCCGGCACCCGGCGGCCGATCATCTCGATCACCCGGGACAGCGGCACCAGCCGGCCCGACTGCACGCCGCCGCGCGCCTGGTCCTGCTGCTGACGCCAGTCGGCGCCCAGCGAGTCCGGACGGCGTTGCGCGAAGGCGGCGTCCGGAAGGACGGCGGCCAATGCAGCGGCGACGATGAGGGCGCGGATCGGTTTCATGCTGCTTGGTCTACAGGCCCTCGGCTGAATGGAGGCTGAACGTCCGGGTTATGAACGGCGCGCGACGTTCTGTCACGGGCGGACACGTCGTGAACGAAGGGCGTGCCCAAACGCCGCGACGCCAGCCTACTTCCGCTTCGGCGTGTAGGGTTTCTGGGCGCGCCAGGCTTCGGCGAACTTTTCGAGGTCCTGGTCGACGGTCTCGGGCAGGGTGACCACCAGGCGCGCCAGCAGATCGCCGCGCTTGCCCTTGCCGTCGGGCATGCCTCTTCCCTTCAAGCGGAGCGTCTGACCGCTGTTGCTACCCTTGGGGACGGCCAGCATGACATTGCCGTCGGGGGTCGGGGCCTCGACCTTGCCGCCCAGCACCGCGTCGGGGATCGACACCGGCAGGTCCATGACCAGGGCGTCGCCCTCGCGGCGATAGATCGGGTGCGGCTTGATGGCCAGTTCGATCAGGGCGTCGCCCTGGCCGCCGCGTCCCGGCGAGCCCTGGCCCTTCAGGCGCAGGGTCTGGCCCTCCTGGGCGCCGGCCGGGATGGTGACATCGATCGTGCGGCCGTCCGAGAAGGCCACGCGCTTCTTGCCGCCCTTGATGGCGTCTTCCAGGTCGATGTCGAGCCGCGCCTTGACGTCAGCGCCCTTGCTGGAAAAGCCGCCGCCCGCGCCGCCGCCGAAGGGGCCGCGCCCCGCCCCGCCGCCGCCGAACATGCCGCCGAACAGGTCAGACAGGTCGATCTCCGGCCCTTCGCCGGACCGGTGGAAGCCGCCCTGGCCAAAGCCGCCGGCGTTGAACGGGCCGTTGCCGGGCTGTCCGCCGAAACCGCGCATGGTCTCGCGGCCGTCGGCGTCGATCTGGCCCAGGTCGAACTTCTTGCGCTTTTCAGGGTCGCCGACGATGTCGAACGCGGCGCTGACCTGCTTGAAGCGCTCTTCGGCCTTCTTGTCGCCCGGGTTGGTGTCCGGGTGGAACTGCTTGGCGAGCTTGCGGAACGCCTTGCGGATCTCGTCCGCGCTGGCGGTGCGGGAAACGCCGAGTTCCTGATACGGGTCGCGCGCCAAGGAAGGTCCTCTGAGTTAAGTCGGTGGTTGGGTAGCCCCCTCCATCTAGAACGTCCAGCGCTGCGCGCAAGGGCGCATGTGGTAAATTTACCACAGACTTGTGGTTGCGACCGCACCCCACCCGTACAGCGGAGACCCTTGGGCCACCTCCAGCCGCGCGGCGGCGGATGGCGAGTCGGCCGCGCGCTGGGCGGCGGCGTAGGTGAAGCTGGGCGTCTCCACCTCGGCCTCACGCAACACAGCGAGCCCGTCCAGCACCCTCACGCGGTAGCGCTCGACGCCCTCGGCGAGCGGGACCTCGCCCGCCCAGACATCGCCGCCGACCCGTGCGCGACGGATCCAGGACAGCGACAGGTCGCCGCCGATCATGCGCTTACGAAGATGCGCCGGGGCCAGGGGACACAAGGCTCTTCCGGTCCAGACCGTGCCGACCTGCGTCATCCCCGGCCCTGATGGCGGACCGCCGGCCGGGGCGGCGCGCACGGTCAGACTTGTTCCCCGCTCGAAGGCCGCGACGCTCATCGGAACCACCGCCTCATCCAGCAGCACCACGGCCGCGCCCGCCGGGATCACGACCGGACTCGCCGCCCCGTCCCGCTGGCCGCGCAGCAGCCCCGACAGCCGCCAGACGTCCGGCGCGATCAGCTCGGCGGTATGGAACGCGATCACCTCCCAGTCACCGGACGGCGCGCGGATCGCCAGAGTGTTCTGGCCCGCCAGCATGGCGGCCAGCGGCGCGGAGGACAGGCTGGTCCCCTCCATCCGCACCTCCAGTCGCGCCGACCGGTCCAGGCGGTGCGGCGAGGCGGGCGCAAGATCGGTCAGGGTCACGCCCAAGGTGGCTGGGGCGGCTAGGCGCGCCCGGACCGTCAGGGTCTCGACGCTGGCGCCCGCATGGACGTCCAGCGGCCGCCAGGGCTCGGCGGCGCCGGCGACCCGCGGGCGGGCGTCGTCGGACAGCGCGCCGTCCGAGGGCAGGTCCAGCAAATGCAGCACCGGCGGCGAGGCCGGGTCGCGCGGCGGGGCCGGCGTCCAGTCGATCACCGCATCGACGCCTTGGGTTCGCAGGACCGGCGCCAGTGTGGCGCGAGGCCTCTCGTCAAGATCCAGACGCAGGACCCGCCAGGTCTCCCCGTCCAGCGTCAGGCGGTCGCCGGCCTGAAACCGCAGGGCCGCGGACGGCGCCAGTCGCAGGATGCGGGAGCGCCGCGCGGCGGCGTCGCTATCCAGCATCCGGCGCGCCACCGCGCCAGCCTCGGCCGCCGACAGCACGATCGGCGCATCCATGTCGCGCGTCCCGTCGCCCGCCTCGCGGCGGACGATCAGGGCGCCGACCTGATAGTCGCGGGCGGCGTCCAGGAACCGCAGGCGCAGGGCCTCGGCTGCGGGATCGAGGGTCCGGGTCTCGCGCTCGGCCGCGCCGTCCTCGGGCAGGACAAGGTCGTCCGGAACCAGCGCCGCCACCGCCCGTCCCGTCCGCGACACCATCCGCACCCGATCGCCGCGCTCGACTGGGTCGAGGGCGAAGGCCTCGGTAAGCGGCGACAGCGCGTCGCGCAGGCGCATCGGCCGATCGACCACATAGCCGCCCAGGGCCCCGCCCGCCTCGCCGGGGTCGAGCGTCACGCCCGCGCGCACGCCCAGGGCCTGGATCAGCTCGGGCAGCGGCGCGATCCCCGCCCGCCCGGTCAGCCAGTGGCCCAGCAACCAGTTGCCGCCGTCGCTCCACACATCCGACCGCGCGGGAAAGTCGGGGAACGGCCGCGCGTCCCAGCACCAGGCGCTGGCCGCCTCGATCATAGGCCCGCCATACAGCGGCGAGACCGGATTGGCGGCCGGCTCGTCCAGCCAGGCCAGCACCGCCTCCAGATAGCGCCGCTGGCCGAAGTCGTCGCGCTCGCCGCTCGAATACGGCGGCAGGAAGCTTTCCGAGCTCTTGGGATCGATGAAGAGGTTCGGCGAATTGGCGCCCTTGTCCACCGCCGGGCAGCCGAACTCGGTCAGGCGGATCGGCTTGGACCTCGGGATCCAGGCCGTAGGCGCCGCCGACCGGACGCCGCCGGGCCGGTCGTGGTGCGGGTGGCTCCACCAGGACAGCAGGTCTTTCGCCCGGAACATCCAGGCCTCGCCATGGGCGCCGTCGGTGATCGGAGTGCGGGCCTGAGCGTCGCGGTCTGCGCCGCTGGCGTAGTACCAGTCAAAGTCGGCCCCGCCCGTCAGGCCAGCCCGCAGATAGGCCGGGTCGTGCGGTCCCTCGTAGCCGGCCACCGCGTCCAGGTGATCCTCGCCCTCGCGCCAGTCGGTGACCGGCGGGTACCAGTCGACGCCGACGAAATCGATATTGGGGTCGGCCCACAGCGGATCAAGGTGAAACACCGCATAGCCCGAACCATCGCGGGGCTGATGGCCGAAATACTCGCTCCAGTCGGCGGCGTAGCCGAGCTTGGTTGTCGGTCCCACCACCGCGCGCACATCGGCGGCCAGGGTCTTCAGCTTGGCCACCGCCGGATAACTCCCTCCGGGTCCGCGCGTGGTCGTCAGGGCGCGCAGCTCCGAGCCGATGATGAAGCCGTCCACCCCGCCCGCCTGCGCGGCCAAAGCGGCTTGGTGCAGCACCATCCGGCGCAGCCCCCATTCGCCGTCGAAGAAGGCGTTCACCTGAGTCGTCGCCGCCGCCGTCCCGTCGGCCGAGGGCGGATCGCAGGCGATGCGGCCCCGCCACGGATAGGCCGGCTGACCCGGCGGGGTGTCCATCAGGATGAACGGATACAGCGTCACCTTCAGGCCGCGCCGCTTCAGCTCGGCGATGGCCTGCAGCACCACCGCGTCGGCGGGCGTGCCGCCATAGGCCGGGGCGCCGTCCTTCAGCGAGATCAGATGCGCGCCGGTGCGATCGACGCCCGCGACGCTCCAGGTCAGGGGCAAGGTGTCCTTGGCCGCGCCCTCGACGCCGGGCTTGATCTGGCACTGGCCGCAGCGGAGATCGGTGCCAAACCAGGCGACGACCAGGGTCACGTGATCGACGTTGGGCAACTGCGCCTGCAGCTGGTTCAGCGCCACCATCAGGTCGGGAAGGCCCTCGGCGTTATGGACGCTCTCGCTGGCGGTGCGGGTCAGGCCCTCGCGGCGCAGCACGGCCTCGGTGGCGTAGACGAACTCACCCGCGCCGGGGATCAGGCACACGCCCTTCAGGCGCTCCTCCAGCCCCACCGTCCCCGGCGCGCGCGGCCTGCGGAAGACCTCGAACGACAGCTGCGGCGGACGATTGCCGAAGGTCTCCAGCGGCAGGTCCTCGAACACCACATAGGCCACACCGCGATAGGCTGGGGCCTCTCCCTCAATCGCGGCTATCAGCGGATCAGGAAGCTGATCCTCAGTTCCCAGATGCACGCGCATCGTCACGCCCGACAGGTCCATCACCCGCCCGTCGGCCCAGACCCGGCCGATCCCGTCGATCGGTCCCTCGGCCACCGCGACGGCGAACGACAGGCTGTAGGCGTAGGCCGTCGTCTTCTGGCCCTTGGATCCGCCGACCCTGCCCTCGACCCGCCGCTCGCGAAACCGCGCGGCCCAGATGACTTGGCCGCCGACCCGCGCGCGACCGAACACGCACGGCAGCGCCGCGCCTTCGGCCGCGCCTGTCAGGCGCAGTTCAGGGATGCGCGGCCCGACCTGGCGCGCGGGCGAAAGGGCCGACAGCGCCGCCTGGTCGACCAGACCGCCGACGAGGGCGCCGGCCACGGCCCCGATGGGACCACCGAGGGCTGAACCCACGCTGGAAAGGATCACCTGAGCCATTCTTATGCTCCTTCTCTACCGACCTCCCCGGCGAATGCCGGGGCCCAGATTCAGCCTGAGCGTCAGACGTGCTCGCGCCAGATCGCGGCGCCTAACCTCTCAAGGTCTGGGGTTCGATCTGGACCCCGACTTTCGCCGGGGAGGTCGGGTGTTTTGGGGATGGGAAACCGAAACGCCGCCACGCACCGCTCGCGCCACCACCGTCCCAAGGCGCTCTCGACGCACGCGCGGCCCCAGTAGGCATGGATGATGCGGTCCGGCGCAGACTGGATGGCGCAGTGCTTGGTGGCCGCGCCCGGCGCCATGCGGAAGACGAGCACGTCGCCGGGCTGGGCTTGCGACACCGGGATCGCGACCAGCCAGCGGTCGAATGCGTCCAGCAGCGGCTCGCCCACGCCGATCTCGGCCCAGTCGGGACGATAGGGCTGCGGCGCCTCAGGCTCGTCGCCGTACAGCGCACGCCAGACGCCGCGGACGAGGCCCAGGCAGTCGCAGCCGGCGCCCAGCGTCGAGGCCTGGTGGCGGTAGGGGGTGCCAAGCCAGAGGCGGGCTTCCTCCAGCACGCGGCAAGCCCCCTCCCCCGCCGTTCGGCGGTCCCCCTCCCTCGATGGGGGAGGAAGGTGATTATCCTTCCGCCCCCTTTGGGGGCGGACGGTCGCGCGAAGCGCGGCCCGGTGGGGGCTCACCGCCGCTCGCCGTCGTTGCGCTCGCCCTCGACGGGGTACAGCGTCAGAAAATCCTCGCCGGGCGACGTCGGAAAACCCCGGAAGTTCACGCCGTTGCCGAACACCCCGACACAGGTCGCCCAGCGCTTGTCGCAGGCCGCCCCCGGCGCGGGCGTGATCCCGCAGCGGACATCGCCCAGACGCGCGTCGCACAGCCGGGTGAAGGTGCGGCCCGCCACCCGCTCCAGCGCCGCCAAGGGTCCGGCCAGGGTGGCGGTGAAGGCCTCGCCCTCGCGGGTCACCGAAGCGATAGTGGCGGTCCAAAGCGACACGCAGCGCGACGGCGCGCTCCAGTCGACGCGCAGCGCCTCGACCTTCGCCCCGTCGTAGAGACCTGCGGCGAGGTCCGCCTCGGTGATCCCGGCGTCGTCCAGCACGCCCAGCACCGCGCTCTGGCCAGCCCCGTAGCCGGCGGCGGTGTCGGCCGCGCCGGGGCTCCAGCCGCCGCTAGCGCGGCAGGTGACGCCATCGACGAAAAGGTCGCGATCATGGTCGGTGAAGCCCAGCCTCGTCCCGTCGGCGCGCGTCAGGATCCAGGCGTGGCAAAGTCGGGCCTCGTCCAGGCCCTCGGGCAAGGCGCGCATCAGACCAGCACCTCAATGAGGGAACAGGCGGTGACGCGCGCGGCGGCGAAGCCCTCCAGCGTGACGTCCAGCCGATCGAGGTCAAAGCGGACCGGCGTGTCGAACTCATAGCCTGCCGTCACCGCCGCCCCGGCCGCTGGCGCGGTGGTGAGGGTGACGAGCCCCGTGGCGGCGTCGACGGCGAAGGCGGCCGGCGCCAGGACGACGCCGGCCACGGCCACCTTCACCGTCCCCCCGACCGGCTTGGTGATGGCGCGGATCACGGCGTCGGCGCCCGCGCCGTAGCTCTTACGCAATTGGAAGACCTTACGGGCGCCGTCGCCTGTTCCCAACGCCTGGTCGCCCGCCGCCGGCTGCGCCGAGGGCGCGCACGACTTCCAGTCGGCCGGGTCACGGAAACGAAAGCCGCACAACCGCCCGCGCCGGGCCTCGAAGAAGGCGACCAGCTCGGCGATTTCGTCCAGCGGACGCGGCGCGGTGGCGATCAGATAACGACGCCGACTCTGGGCCCAGGGACTGGTGCGACGCTCATGGCCCGAGGCCAGGGTCACCACGTCCGTGCGCCGCTCGACGCCGCCCGTGCAGCCGAACGCCAGGCGCGCAGGCAGGCGCGCCTCATGGAACTCGCTCATCAAGTGATCCTTCTGGAAGTCGTGAAAAGGTTTGCGGAAAAGCAAGGGCCCGCGTAGCCGACGCCATTAAGACGACGTCATGACCCGCTTTTCACTTCATGCGCGGGCGATCGGTCCCTAGGTTAGGGATCGAGATTGGAGACCACGAAATGGATTGGAAGACCCTGTTCCTGTCGCCTGAGGGCCGCATCGGCCGGCAGTCGTTCTGGATCGGCTGGCTCGTCCTGCTGGGCGTCAACGTCGTGGCCGGCTGGCTGCCGATCATCGGATGGGCCCTGTCTCTGGCCACGATCTACGCCAGCGTCTGCATCCATTCCAAGCGGCTGCACGACATGGGTCAGACCGGCTGGTGGCAGGTCCTGCCGTGGGTCCTGGGACCGGTGCTGGTGTTCGGCGCCGCCATCTCGGTGGGCGTGATGCCCGCCATCGCCGCCCTCACCAACGGCGAGCCAGAGGTTTCGGCCTTGACCGCCCTGGTGGGCCTGTTCGTGTCGATCTTCATCGCCTTCGCCATCTGGCTGGCCTTCACGCTCTGGGTCGGCTGCAGCGTCGGCCAACCGCGCGAGAACCAATACGGCCCGCCGCCGATCAACCCGAACGCCGTGACGGTTTAGGCATCAGAATAGCGCCCCCTCCACCGCGGAGCCTGTCCTCGGGCGCGCGCTTCGCGCGACCCGGGGGCGTTCCCCCTCACCCGCAACGCGGGGGAGGTGGCGCGATGCGAAGCATTGTGACGGAGGGGGCGCTTTCCACATCAAAGCCCCCTCGCCCCCAGCGTGACCGCCCGCGCCAGGGCCTGGGCGATCTGGGCGTCGGAGCGGATCAGGCCGGACGCCTCGCCGCCCTGGACATTGACCGTCACCGAGACGCCGCCGCTTCCCACCGGCTCGATGCTTCCGGCCGAGGCGGGGCGGAACAGCTCCGGTCCCCGCTCGCCCACCAGATAGGCCCCGCCGGGCAGCACCGGCCCGCCGTCCGCGCGGGCTCCGGCGAAGGTCTTGGTCAGGGCCTCGCCCAGCCCGCCGCCCTTCAGCGCCGCCCCGGCCGCGCCCAGCACCGCCCGCGCCAGCTCCGACAGCGACACCTGCCCGTCCGAGGCGGCGCGAGCCAGGGACCGCACCAGCGAGGCGCCCGCGCGAGCGAAGGCCTCGTCGATCGAGCGCGCGGCTCGTTCGGCGGGGGCTTTCAGGCTCTCCAGAGCGGCGGCCGCCTCGGCGGCGCGGGCGGGCACGGCCGACAGGCTGTCTTGGTCGAAACTCATGGCGCGGTCTCCTCATCGGGATAGCGGGCGATCAGGTCCTGCAGGCGCGCGCGGTTCAGAACCGGCGCAGGCTCGGCCTCTGTCAGCGCCCGCCACTCCGTCAGCGACAGGCGCCAGAAGGCCTCAGGCGGCAGGCCCAGCGACAGGGCCAAGCGCAGCGGCGCGGCCCAGCTCATGCGCAGGCGGCCAAGGCGGCGGCGAGAGCGCTGGCGGCCTCGGGCACGGTGGCCCGGGTGGCGATCTCCGGCGCTTCGCCGCCGCCGTCCAGCAGCGCGGCGAGGATGGCCGAGAGCTCACCGGCGCTCAGCGTGGCGATGCGGTCGGGCAGCTGCGACCAGTCGGCGAGATTGAGCGCCGCCTCGATGCGCGCCAGGGCGCCGAGGGTGAGGCACAACCGACGCGGCGCGCCGGCCAGGGTCACGACGACCTCGCCGCGGGCTGGGTTGGGGGTGAGCATGGGAATCTCCGTGAGGAGCGCCCCCTCCGTCACGATGCTTCGCATCGCGCCACCTCCCCCGCGTCGCGGGTGAGGAGGACAACCTTCCTCACCCGTGCAACGGGGGAGGTGGATCGGCGCGGATACGCGACGAGACGGAGGGGGCGCTTGCTGACTACAGCGCCGTAAACGTCACCGCCCCGGCGCTGGCGAGGCTCAGCGCGAACACCGCCTCGCCGTCGTGTTCGCCGGCGTATTCGAGCGCAGCGACGATGAACGCCCCCTCCAGCTGGCCGAAATCGGGGATCACCAGCCGCCACACGCGGGCCGACTGGTCGAAGAAGCTGGTCCGCACCTGGGCGTCGGAGGCCGCGTCGCGGAACACGCCCGAGCCCGAGACGGCCACCGCCTTGACCCCCGCCCCGGCCAGCAGCTCGCGCCAGCGGCCGGTGCTGTCGCTGTCGGTGATGTCGAGGGTCTTGGCGTTCAGGCTGATCGTGCGGGCCCGTAGGCCCGCGACGGTGTGGAAGGTGGGCGTCGGCGCCCCGTCGCTGATCTTCAGCAGCATGTCCTTGCCGGCTTGGGCGGCCATCTGGGTTCTCCGTTAGAGGGCCTCGGTCACCGCCCGCACGCGGACGATCCCGAGGGTGGTTTCGCGGTCGGCGCCGGCGAAGACGTCGGCATAGGGCACGCGCAGGTTCACAAGCCGCCGGCCGACAAGGGCGGGCCGGGCGTCATGCAGCGCCAGGCGGACAGCGGCGACCAGGGCGCGGGCCTCCTCGGGACCGCCGAAGCGGCTGGCGCAGGTCAGGGTGAGCAGGTGCTCGATCCCCTCCCCGCCCACGCCGCCGACCTGCCGGCCTTCAGACCGGGTGACGACGACGCACGGATAGGTCGGCAGGCGGGGGCTGGCGCCATAGATCCGCTGGCCGGCGATGGCGGTGACGGCGGGCGCGGCCTTCAGGGTGGCGACCAGGGCGTCGATCAGGGGCTTGTCGCTCACAGCCTGGTCTTTCGGTACGGGGCCAGCCACGGCTCGACGAGGGCGAGGGACGGCTCGCCGGTGTCTCTATGCTCGTAGGCGTGGGCGGCGAGGATCAGCACCGACAGGCGCAGCGGGGCGGGGCTCGCCGCGGTCAGGGCGACGCCCGCGGCGCCGGCCACCCGCGCCTCGGCGGCGTCGATCAACAGGGTCAGCAGCGCGTCTTCCGAAGCGTCGGACACGCGCAGGAACGCCCTGGCCTCGGCCAGGGTGAGGGCTTGGGGCATGGGGGAATGTCCTGAAAATCCTCCCCCCAGCGGGGGAGGTGTCGGACCGCTAGGGACGACGGAGGGGGAAGAGGCCGGCTTTCCAGCCCTTCCCCCTCCGTCCGCTTCGCGGACACCTCCCCCGCTGGGGGGAGGATTGGATTACGACGCCGCGAACTTCAGCAGCTTCACGGCGTCAAAGTTCTGCACGCCGCCGCCGACGCGCTTGGTGGTGTAGAACAGCACGTGCGGCTTGGCCGAATAGGGATCGCGAAGCACCCGCACGCCGGCGCGGTCGACGATCAGATAGCCCTTCTCGAAGTCGCCGAACGCCACCGCCAGGCTGTTGGCCGCCACGTCCGGCATGGCCTCGATCTCGGTGACCGGGAAGCCGAGCAAGCTGGCCGACTGCCCCGGCTGCAGGGCCGCGTTCCAGATGTAGTTGCCCTGCGCGTCCTTGAACTTGCGCACGGCGCTGACCGTGCGGCGGTTCATCACGAAGCGGCCGTTCTGACGGTACTGGGTCTTGGCCGCATAGATCAGGTCGATCAGCTTGTCGGTCGGATTGCTGGCCGGCCAGCCGCCCGCCACGCCCGTGGCCAGATAGCCGACCTGGCCCCAAGTGTAGCTGGCGTCCGGCGCGGCGGTGTAGGCGAGAAAGCCCTTGGGCTTGTTGACCCCGTCGCCGGTGACGAAGGCCGTGGTCTCCTGGGCGGCGAAGGCGTCCTGCACCTCCTCGGCCAGCCACTCGTCGATGCTGACATAGGCGTCGTCCAGCAGGGCCTGGGTCGCCGCCGGGCTGGCGTAGAGCTCGCCGGCCGGGAAATCGATGACATCCAGGGTCGGGGCCGTGGTCTCGGGCCGCGCGGCGGTCTCGGCCACCCAGGCGGCGGCCAGGCCCGTGGGCGACACCGGCTTGCGGAAGGTCCCGGCGCCGATGGTGCGCACCTGGCAGATCTCACGCATCGGCGAGGTGGCCGCCAGACGCCGCAGGATCAGCCGCTCCAGCTCCGGCGGGGCGACATAGCCGCCGGCGGTGGCGACGCCTTCCGACAGCCCCTTGGCTTCGAGCAGGACAGCGGGCGTCTCGCCGGTCTTCACATAGCGGTCGAAGGCGGCCTTGCGCTCGTCCACATGCGCCAGCGGCGCCTCCGCCGAAAGCGAAGGACGCCGCAGGTCGGCCATGATGCGGTCCAGACGATCCTGGGCGCGGGACATGGCCTCGTCGATACGGCCGACCTTTTCCTCCAGCAGGACGTCGGCCCGCTTGGTCTCGATGGCCGAAAGGCGCGCGTCATTGGCGGCCTTGAAGCTCTCGAACGCGGTCAGGACGTCAGCCAGCGCCGCGCGGGCCTCGGGCGAGGCCGCGTGTTTGGTTTCCTTCATGAGGATCTCCGGAGATGAAAGAAAATCCTCCCCATAGCGGGGGAGGTGTCGGCCCGCAGGGACGACGGAGGGGGAAGACGCCGAGCCAGGACAACGTCCCCCTCCGGCCCTGCGGGCCACCTCCCCCGCTATGGGGAGGATCTAGAAAGCCGCGCCCAACTCAGGCGGGCTTGGGGCAGCATCGGGAAGGTCACGATCGACACCTCCCAAAGCTCCACGCGGCTGAGCACGCGCAGGCGGCCTTGCGTGCGCGCCTTGACCTGACGAAAGCCGATGGACAGGCCGTCCAGCGCGCCGGCCTCGACCAGGGCCGCGACCAGCCTTCCGCGCGGCGTGGTCCGCAGGATCCGGCCGCGCACGAACAGCCCCTTGGCGTCCTCGACCACCGCGTCCCAGACGCCGATCGGCTCGGCCTCGTCGTGCTGGTGCAGCATCTTGACCGGCGTTCCCGCCGCCAGGCTCTCAGCGAAGGCCCCGGCGGCGGTGACGTCGTCATTGAGGTCGCGGGTCCAGAACAGGGACGCGTAACCCTCGATCTTCAGCTCATCTGTCATGGCCGCGCTCCAGTCGGGCCTCGATGCGAACAAGGCTCTGGCGCGCGGCCTCGGCCTGGGCTTCCAGGCGGGCCAGACGCTCGGCGACCGGGGCCTGGGCCTCGAGCCGGCGCTGCATCTCGTCGATCCGCGCGGCGGCCTTGCCGGCCCACAGCAGGGCGGCCGCCGCCTGCAGAAACACGGTGACGAGCACGGCGGCCGACACCTGGCGGTCCAGCCGCCAGCGGGTGGGTTGGGTCATGGGAACCTCCAAATCCTCCCCCCAGCGGGGGAGGTGTCCGCGAAGCGGACGGAGGGGGAAGAAGCCGGCTCGGCAGTGCTCCCCCCTCCGGCCTTCGGCCGCCTCCCCCACAGGGGGAGGATTTCTACTGCTCCAGCCCCGCCAGCCGCCGCCGCTCGGCGTCGGTGAGGAAGCTTGCCGCCTGCAGCCGGCTCCACAGGGCGTCCCGCTCGACCGACAGGGCGGGAACCGCGTCGAGATCCGGAACAATCGTCGCGCCGGGGAACTTCGCCCCCAGCCAGCCGGTGAGCGCACGCGCCGCGCGCTGGGCCAGCGGAACCGCCGTGCCGCGCCAGAAGGCGGCGTTGGCCTCGCGATAGTTGGCGTAGGTGTTGTCGCCCGGAATGCCCAAGAGCTGCGGCGGGACGCCGAACGCCAGGGCGATCTCGCGGGCGGCGGCGTGCTTGCCTTCGGTGAAGTCCATCTCGGCCGGGCTCAGCGACATGGCCCGCCAGTCGAGCCCGCCTTCCAGCAGCAGCGGCCGCCCTGCGTTGGCGGTGCCGGACTGGGCGCTGGCCAGCTCGGTCTTCAGCCGGTCGAACTGCTCGTCGGTCAGGCGGTCGCCGGCGTCCTTGCTCGAATAGACAAGCGCCCCCGAGGGCCTGGCCGAATTGTCCAACAGCGCCTTGTTCCAGGCGCTGGAGGCGTTGTGCACGTCAATCGCGAAGGCGGCGGCCTCCAGCGGCGAGAGGCCGTAGTGGTCGCTCGTCGGATTGAACAGCTTCAGGTGCAGCACCGGCAGCCAGCCGTCGCCGTCGCGGCCGATCCGCGCCGTGCGGCCGGCGGCCTGGTAGTCATAGGCCAGCGGCCAGCCGCGCGGTCCCGGGACCATGGTCATCCGGTCGGGTCGCAGGGCGTAGAGCTCGCTGGGCTGAGCGTCGCCCGCCGCCTCCAGATAGGCGTTGCCAGCCACCTGCAGGTTCCCGAAGAACGCCTCCATCAGATCCGGCCCGCCCTGTTCGGGATTGGGCCGGTCGAGCAGGCGTTTCAGAGGGTGATCATCCGCGCGCCGCCCCTCGACGAATACCGCCAGCGGCATCGAGGCCGCCGCCTCGGCGATCACCCGCACGCAGCGATAGGCCACCGGGTTCTTGGCGAACCCCTCGGACGCGAGCGCGCCATAGTCGCGCGGCGTCCACTGCGGACGACCGCCGGTGGTCAGCGCGATCAACCGCGCGGCGCGGGAGTCCTTGCGCTCAGGCGGGCGCGGTTTGGAGAAGAGCATGGGGGGGCGCTCCGGGGGGGGGGTGGAGTTGAGAACGAAGGGTGAACAATTTAGGGTGGTGAAGAAGGCGTAGATCAACACCTCCCCCTGGCGGGGGAGGTGTCGGCGAAGCCGACGGAGGGGGACGTGAGACGACCCGAGAAACCCTGCATCGCTCAGGCGCGGAGGCTACGACGGCAGATGTCGCTACCCGAGGTTCTGTTGTGGAACGCTCTACGCGGCGGACGCCTCGATGGTCTGAAGTTCCGCCGCCAGCATCCGATCGGGCCTTATGTGCTCGACTTCTACTGTCCGGCCGCGCACCTGGCGGTCGAGATCGACGGCTGGTCTCACGCGACTGAGGATCAGCCGGAGCACGACGAGATCCGTGACATGCGGCTCGCCGAACGCGGCGTTCACACGCTGCGAATACCGGCGAGCGAAGTCTTGCGGTCCGTAGACGATACGTTGGCGACTATCCTGGAAGTCGCGCGACCAGGGAAACAAAATCCTCCCCCCAGCGGGGGAGGTGTCGGCCCGTAGGGACGACGGAGGGGGAAGACGCCGGGCCAGGCGAACTTCCCCCTCCGGTCCTACGGACCACCTCCCCCTCTGGGGGGAGGATTTGGAACGGTGAACCTCAACCCTCCCCCGCGACGCGGGGGAGGAACTTAGCTAGAGCGCCCGCAACCTCGGCCGCCTCACCTCGCCGAGCATCAAGTCACTGACCGCCCAGACCAGCGCATCCGCGCGGTCGGGGCTGTGTTCGAGATCGCCGGAGCCGAGGGCCATCAGTTCCTCCTCCAGCGCCACGAACGATCCGCAGTGCAACACGCGGCCTTGCTCGTAGAGCGCCGCCACCGGTTCGGCGCGGGCGCGTTTGCCCACGCTGGCGCGAACCAGCTTCACCCGGCACGGCGGATCGGCCTGGGCCAGGACCGAGCGGACCATGTCGCCGCCCTGGTTGGCTTCGGCCACGAGGGCGTCGGCGTTCCAGGTTCGGGCGGCCGCCACCGCCCTCCCCGCCCAGCCCGCCGGAGACAGTCCCCGCGCGGTCTGGTCGGCCAGAACGAAGGCGCGGTCATCGCGGCGGCCGACCACGACGATGCCGCAGGCGTCGCCGCCTGCCGTCGCCGGTGGGTCGACGGCCACGACCACGCGGTCGAGGCGCGCCGGCCGCGCGGCCCGGCATCTGGCCAGGTCCTCGGCGCGGAAGAGGCCGCCGTCGGTCTCGACCACGACGCCGTCCAGTTCCTGAGCGGCCAGGCGCGTGCCGCCATAGAGGCTCTCCAGCGTCCGCAGGAACGCAGGCGCCAGGTTGCCGGCGTTGGCGCTGGTTCCGGCGCGGGTCAGGGCCACGCCTGGCTCGGCCATCAGGGTCTTGAGCGCCCGATGCGGCTTGGGCGTGGTGGTGACGACCAGGCGCGGATCCTCGCCCAGCCGCAGGCCAAACCGCAGCATGGCCAGGGTCTCGCCAGGTTTAGGCCACGCGCAGAACTCATCGGCCCAGGCGGCGTGGAACTGCGGGCCGCGCAGGGACTCCGGGTCTTCGGCCGAGAAGGCGTAGGCGACCGCCCCGTTGGGCCAGACGAGGCGCCGGCGGGAGGCTTCCCAGCGGGGGCGGAAAAGGGGGCCGCCCATCGACCTGAGACCAGACGATCCCTCGATCATCACCTCACGGACGTCGTGCAAGGTGGGACCGATCAGCGCCTGGCTTGGATAGGCCAGGGCGTTCCAGGTGATCCACCGCGCCCCGGCGAAGGTCTTGCCTGCGCCCCGCCCGCCCAGCATCAGCCAGGTCGACCAAGCCCTGTGGTCCGGCGACATCTGGTGCAGCAACGGATCGGCCTGAACCGCGCTAAGCAGGCGCTGCTGGTCTGGCGTCTCCAGCCCCACGATCACGCTCGCCAGCGCCCTCATCATCCCGGCGCTTGAGTTCGAGCAGCTCAGCAAAGCGAGTAAAGCGGGCGACAAGAGCGGCTTGAAGCTCTTCGGGATCGTCCGGAATGCCGTCATGCATGGAAGCCTCGTCGTCATCGGCCGCCTCGTCGGCGGCGGGTTTGGCTTTGGGCTCGGGAACCATCGTCGCCACCGCCTTGGTCGAGCGCGCGAAGACCCCGCAGGCGCGGGCGTCCTTCTCGATCTGGGCGCGTTCGGCGGGGTCGGTGGAGATTTCAAAGGCGGCGATGAGCGCGTCCATCTTCGCCTGGAGGCGGGTCTGCAGCATCGCGCTCCAGTCCTGAACCTCGTCGCTTCTTCCGGCCATGACACAAAGATACGGCGCCAGCGGGCGCGGATGATTGGCGGACGCATAAAAGTGACAAGGCACTGATTTTACTCGACTTTACCTGGCTTATTCAGAGCGTTCAGGCGCGCCAATCCCCGTACCTGGGCCGTCGTACGGGTCAAGGCGTCCCTGAAAATCCGCCCGCCGGGGCGCCCGATTGGCTATCCTGCCCTCAACGCGCATGGACATGTCATGTTAGCGCTCCCATATAGCAGCTCCGCACCCTAACCAGCAGGACGACCATGGCGCATTTGACGGGCGAGCTTCTGATCGGCGGCGAGCGCCGCTTTGGAACCCACGGCGAGATCAAGGGCGTGAACCCCGCGACGGGTGAGACCCTGGAGCCGGCGTTCGGCGGCGCGACCAAGGCCGATGTCGAGGCGGCCTGCGCCCTGGCGGCCGAGGCGTTCGGCCCCTACCGGTCCCTGCCCTACGAGACCCGCGCCCGGTTCCTGGAGTCGATCGCCGAGCACATCGAGGCCATCGGCGATGAGCTGATCGTCCGCACCATGGCCGAGACCGGCCTGCCGCGCCCGCGCCTGGAGGGCGAGCGGGGCCGCACCGTCGGCCAGCTGCGCCTGTTCGCCAGCGTGCTGCGCGACGGCGGTTTCCTGGAGGCGCGGATCGACCCCGCCCTGCCGGAGCGCAAGCCGCTGCCGCGCCCGGACCTGCGGCTGCGCAACGTGCCGCTGGGCCCGGTGGCGGTGTTCGGCGCGTCGAACTTCCCGCTGGCCTTCTCGGTGGCCGGGGGCGACACCGCCAGCGCCCTGGCGGCCGGCTGCCCGGTGGTGGTGAAGGCCCACCCGGCCCATCCGGGCGCCTCGGAGCTGGTCGGCCGCGCCGTGCAGGCCGCCGTCGCCGCCTGCGGCCTGCATCCGGGCGTGTTCTCGATGATCCACGACAGCGGCTACGAGGTCAGCCAGGCCCTGGTCGCCGATCCGCGGATCAAGGCCGCCGGCTTCACCGGCTCGCGCCGGGGCGGTTTGGCCCTGCTGGCCATCGCCCAGGGCCGCCCCGAGCCGATCCCGTTCTACGCCGAGATGAGCAGCATCAATCCGGTGATCCTGCTGCCCGCCGCCCTCAAGGCCCGCGCCGACAAGATCGCGCCGGACTTCGTGGCCGCCCTGACCCTGGGCGCGGGCCAGTTCTGCACCAATCCCGGCCTGATCCTGGCCCTCGACGGCCCCGAGCTGGACGCCTTCGTCGACGCCGCCGGCAAGGCCGTCGAGGCCGCCCCGGCTTCGGTCATGCTGACGCCGGGCATCTGCCAGGCCTTCGCCCACGGGGTCGCGGCCCTGACCGACGCGGCGGAAGTCACCACCGTGGCGCGCGGCCAGACCGGCCCCGAGCACAGCCACACCGGCCAAGCGGCGCTGTTCTGCGTCAAGGCCGCCGACTTCCTGGCCAACCCGCACCTGCACGAGGAAGTGTTCGGCGCCGCCTCGCTGGTGGTGCGCTGCGCGGGTCAGGCCGAGCTTGAAGCCGTCATCGCCGCGCTCGAGGGCCAACTGACCATCGCCCTGCACCTGGAAGACGCCGACCACGCCCTGGCTGCCGCCCTGCTACCCGCGCTGGAGCTGAAGGCCGGCCGCATTCTGGTCAACGGCTTTGGCACCGGCGTCGAGGTGGCTCACGCCATGGTCCACGGCGGCCCGTTCCCCTCGACCAGCGACGGCCGCACGACCTCGGTCGGGACCTTGGCGATTGCCAGGTTCCTGCGTCCGGTCAGCTACCAGAACCTGCCGGAAGCGCTGCTGCCGGCGGAGCTGAAGACGGAAAACCCGCTGGGCGTGGTGCGGCGGGTCGATGGGGTGGTGAAGGTGGGCTAAACCCTTCAAAACCGTGTCATCCCGGGCGGCGTAGCCGACCCGGGACCCAGGGGCCAAGCGCAGTGCGGTTGCCCTGGGTCCCGGCTCTCCGCTTCGCTCCGGCCGGGAAGACACGGTTTTGTTTTGCGATGATAGTTAGGCAATTGCTTGACTATCCGTAAGGTGCGCGATACTTAACCCCATGCCTAACCAACAGCCCTCGCTCGACCTGATATTCCAGGCCCTCGCGGATCCCGCGCGGCGGAGCATGGTCGAGCGGCTCAGCCGGGGCCCCGCCTCGGTGAGCGAACTGGCCAGGCCGCTGGACATGTCGCTGCCGGCGGTCATGCAGCACCTGGCCATGCTGGAAGCGGGCGCGATCGTGACGTCGGAGAAGGTCGGCCGGGTGCGCACCTGCCGGATGAACCCCGTCGTCCTCAGTCTCGCCGAACAATGGATCAACCAGAGGCGCACCCAGTGGGAGCGCCGTCTCGACCGGCTGGGCGACTTCCTGGCCGCAGAGGACGAGGAGTCCCGGAAATGACCGACCGCAACGCCGTCCACGCCACCTTCGTCGTCGAGCGCGTCTATGCAGCCTCGCCGGCTCGCACCTTCGCCGCCTTCGCCGATCCCGAGAAGAAGAAGCAGTGGTTCAAGGGGCCCGACGACTGGAGCTTCGAGCAGAAGTTCGACTTCCGGGTCGGCGGCGAGGAATACAGCATCGGCGGCCCTGCCGGCGAGCCGCCGCACCGGTTCTACAACCGCTATCTCGAGATCATCGAGAACGAGCGGATCGTCTACACCTACTGGATGCACCACGGGCAGCCGCTAGCCTCCGCCTCGATCGCGACTATCGAGTTCCTCCCAGAAGGCGCCAAGACCCGCGTCGTCATCACCGAGATCGGGACGTTCCTGGACGGCTACTACTCGGCCGAGGGCCGCGAGGAAGGCATCCGCCTGCAACTGGAAGCGATCACGCCGGTGGTGGAGGGCTGATCTTCCTTCCGCCCTCTCTGGGGCGGACGACCGCGCGGCGCGCGGTCAGGTGGGGGCAAGTGGCAGGATTTCGCCTCTGACTTGCCCCCTCCGCGCCTTCGGCGCTCCTCCCCCGGAGGGGGAAGAAGGAACGCGGTCCTAGTGCCCCCCGGCGCTCGGCGGCTTGGCGAGCTTGGCCACGTCGCCTTCCGTCACCGGCTTGGCGTAGCTGTTGCCGAAGTGGGTCCGCACATAGGTCACCGCCTCGGCCATCTGGGCGTTGCTGAGCGTGCCGGCGAAGCCGGGCATGGCGCCCTGCCCGCGCGCCACGACCAGGATCGGATAGGCCGCCCCGGCCAGCTTGGGGTTTGAGGCGAGACCCGGAATGGTCCCCGCCCCCACCGCGCCCTTGGCGTCGGCCATGTGGCAGGCCTGGCAGACCGCGCCATAGACCTGCTCGCCGGTCACCGGCTTTTCGACCCGCACCACGCCGCCGGCCGAGTCTTGTGCGAAGGCGGGGGCGGCCATCAGGGTCGCCGTCAGCAGAAGAAGCTTACGCATGTCAGGGCTCCCGATCAGGCGCTCAGGGCGCGTTTGTGCAGGCGGGTGATGGCGTCCAGGGACGACAGCAGCGCCCCCTCCATCCAGCAGCCGACATAGGAGGCGTGCTCGCCGGCCAGGACGATCCGGCGGTCCATGGCCACCAGGGTCTGGTAGTGCTGCTTGCGCGTCTCCTCGTTCCAGCGGGCGCAGCAGCCCAGGGTCCAGGGCACGCGGCTCCAGGCCACCGAGGCGCCGGTGCGGAACTCCTTGCGGTAGCTTGTGGGATGGATCACCGAACCCTGCGCCAGGGCCACCTCGATCCGCTGCTCGGGCGTCATGCCGGCCAGGCGGAAGGCGCCGAGGTCGCGGGCGAAGGCGCCCAACAGCACCGCCGGACCATCCTGGAACATGTTGTTGTTCGGGTAGGAGATCAGGCCGATCTCCTGGTCGGTGAAGCTGTGGCCGCCATAGATGAAGTCGTCCTCCTCCCAGAAGCGACGGTTCATCTCTAGGCCCATCTTGACCTGGCCCGAATAGGGCACGGCCTTGATGGCGGCCATCATCTCGTCGGTGACGGCCAGGTCCATCTGGCCCAGGATCCCCAGCGGGATCGTACAGACGCACCAGTCGCCCTTGGCCTCGGTGACCTTGCCGGTGACGGTGTCGGCATAGGTGACGACCACGCCCTTGTCGTCCTGGGCGATCTTGCTGACCTTGGCGTTGTAGGTGATCAGGCCCTCGACCTGCTTGGCGAAGGCTTTGCCGATCATGTCCATGCCGCCCACCGGCTGGAACATGGTGGTCTGCATCTCGTGCCCCATGAAGAAGGCCATCGAGGTCCAGACCTGGGGGTCCAGCACGTCGTGCAGGCTGTAGAGGTCGTCAGAGGGGATCGGCGCGCCGTCCACCCCGCCCCCGCCAGGCCGCTTGAAGCCCCGGTGCGAGGAGGCCCGCAGCGAGGCGGCGTACCTGTAGTCCTTGTCTAGCATGCCCCAGCCCTTGAGTGCCTCAAGCAGGCGGTCGCGGTCCTCGGGCGTAACGGCGTCGTCCAGAGCCTTGGCGTTGACCGACTTGGCCAGGAGCTCGGCGATATTGCCCTCGAAGTCGGCGGCGGCGGCGTTGAACCGCACCGGCTTACCGCCAAAGGCCTGGGACGAGTGGACCCAGCCCGAGTGGTTGAATTGGATGAACGGCTCCAGGGCCACGCCGAACTGCTTGCAGTAGTGCAGCAGGGTCCGATGGTGGTGGGGAATGCGCCAGGGACCGGGGTTGAAGTAGTTGCCGGCCGCATAGCCGACCTTCTGGGTCGCGCCGCCCAGCTCGGTGTAACTATCGCCCCCACGAAGCGACCAGTTGCGGCCGCCGGCCCGGTTCTGGAACTCCAGAATCTGGACCTTGTAGCCGGCCTTGCGCAGCTCGAACGCCGCCAGCAGGCCCGCCAGGCCCGCGCCCAGCACGATGACGCTGGCGCCCGGCCGCGCGCCTTGCAGGTTCGGCGGGCCCGGAAAGCGGGTCTCGGCTGCGTGGCCCAGCGAGGTCATGGCCTGGTAGAGAGCCGCCGTGCCACCGACCTTGGCGATGGCGGAAAGAAGCTGACGCCGGGTCGGCGTACGAGCGCCCGTTTGCATGAAACCTAATCCCCACGAACCGCCGAACAGGCGGTGCGAACTCAGGGGCGCATGGGCGGACCCAGGGGCGCGAGTCCCGGTGCGGCGCTACAGCGGCGCTTTGCGTCAACGCGCCGAATTATCGGCGCCCGGAGCGTTCGGTTGCGCGCGAAGCAGGCGCCGGCTCTAGCTGACGATCCGCAAGGCGGGCTTGTCGCCCGCCGCCTGATTCAGCGGAACGGTGAAGTAGAAGCAGGAACCTTCGCCGGCCGCGGAATGCACGCCGATCGACCCGCCCATCAACTCGATCAGCTCGCGACAGATCGCCAGACCCAGGCCCGCCCCGTCATGCGCGCGGGTCAGCGAGGAGTCGACTTGAGAGAAGGTCTTAAACAGGTCCGGCAGGTGTTCGGGCGCGATGCCGACGCCCGTGTCCTCGACCTCGAACCGCAGGCTCTTGCCCGCCCGCCGGACCCGGACGATGACCGAGCCCTCGTCGGTGAACTTGACCGCATTGGCGACCAGATTGCCCAGCACCTGGCGCAGCCGCACCGGGTCGCCTGTCCAGCGGCCGCGCAGCGCCGGGTCGAGATCCACGGTGAGTTGCAGCCCCTTGGCGGCGGCAGCGCCCGAGAAGGCCACGCATGAGGCGTCCACCAGCGCGGCTAGGTCGAAGGTCTCTGACCTCAGCCGCACGCCGCCGTGCTCCAGCCGGGCTATGTCAACGATATCGTTCAGCAGGGCCAGCAGCGCCTGGCCGGACTCCTCGAGGATCCGCAGACGCTTGACCTGGGGCTCGGACAGCGTGTCGGCGGCCATGACCTGGGCCATGCCCAGCACGCCATTGAGGGGCGTGCGGACCTCGTGGCTCATATTGGCCAGGAAGCGCGACTTGGCGGCGTCGGCGGCCTCGGCGGCGTCCTTGGCGGCGATCAGGGCGTGACGAGCAGCCTCCATCTTGGCCAGGGCTTCGGCGACGCGCCGCATCAGCACGGCCCCGGCGACGGCCAGCACGATAAAGCCGATGATGATCCAGGGCGCGATGCTGCGGATCAGCGATAGACCGGGGTTTTGTGGGGACCAAGCCAAGGCCCCGATCGGCGCGCCGTCCATGTCCGTCAGGCCCGTGCTGGGGCCACGCTTCGGCGGCTGTTCCAGTAAGGCCAGCCCCTTCAGACCAAGGTCCGCTGCGAGTTGACCGATGAAGGCGGCGTTCAGCTCGCGTGCGGAGACGACCACGACAGGCGATCCGGTATAGCGGGCCGCCACCTCGGCGGTTTCGGGCGTCACCGAAGCCAGGGCCACGAGATAGGTCGCGCCATCGACGCGAAGCAGGCCCGTGCGCGTCACTTCGCCGGCCGTGCTGAGCCGGCCCGCGCGTCTGGCCCACAGCGCCTTGCCCGTAATGTCAGCCGCATAGCGGGTGACAGCCTCGGGAAATCCGCCAAGCGCGCCGACATTGGACCGCACGCCGTTCTTGGCCGCATACAAGACCTGCTCTTCGCGCATCACGAAGGTCAGGTCGTGACCGAACTGATCGTGGTAATAGCTTCCGAAGTTGGTGTCGGCCCATTCGGCGTCGATCCGCGCGCCCATGGCTTCATAGGCCGCGTCCCAAACGGTGGCCGAGGTCAGCTCGCGCTCCATCCGATCCAGGGTGCGCGAGACGGTGCGGCTGGCTAGGGCCGCATCATCGGCGGCGTCGGTGCGATCCACCTGCCGCGCGGCTTGCAGCATCAACGCCAGGGCGCCCAGCACGGACACCAGCACCAGGACGGCGGCCGCGCTGACGATCCCGAAAATCAGCCGGTTCGGCCGCGCCTCTAGCGCCGTTGGTAGAAGTCCCCGCCCCATAGTTTCACCCTGCGCTTTTTCAGGGTGAGCCGACACGCGACGCGTGGCCGCAGGTTGGGGTCATCACGGCAAGGCGCCGCGCAGAACCAGGGCCGTCACGGCGTCTCGCGTCTCGCTCATGAAGCCCTTGTCGGCCAACCCCTTGCCGGTCAGCGCCCGCACCTGGACGGCGAAGTCGGCGTAGTGCTGGGTCAGGGCCCAGACGGCGAAAATCAGGTGCGGCGGGTCGACGGGTCGCAACTTGCCGGCCTGAACCCAGGCGGCGATCACCGCGCACTTGGCGTCGAACACCGCCTTCAGGGGGCCGGACAGCACGGGTTTGAGCAGCGGCGCGCCCCGCAGCATCTCCAGGGCGAACAGGCGCGAGACCTCCGGGTGGTCGCGGCTCATCTCCAGCTTGGCGGCGATCAGGGCGCCGATCGCCTCGGCCGGATCGTCAGCCTCGGTGAAGCGGCCCAGCGGCGACAGCCACAGGGCTAGCCCCTGCTCCAGCACCGCCAGATAGAGGGCGTCCTTGGAGGGGTAATAGTACAGCAGGTTGGGCTTGGAGACCCCCGCCGCCTGGGCGATGGCCTCGACGCTGGCGCCGTCCGGGCCCTGCCGGGCGAAGACGGTCAGGGCGGCCTTGAGGATGGCGGCCTTACGCGCCTCGCCGGCCCGTTCTCGCGGACCCGGCGGGCGGGCCCCGCCGGCCGCCTGTCCGCCCCCCGCTTCGCCCATGCTTTGAGCGGCCTTGACCAGCTTGCGGGCGCCCGAGCCCGCCTTGGCGGTCGGACGGGCCGCCACCTTGCGCAGCGGCTTGACGCTTTTGGCGATCGGGTCGGCCATGAGCCCTCAAATCTGGACCATTTGGTCAAACATGGACCGAATGGTTCGGATTGCAACGTTACGCGAGATGGTATTCCATGCCTATCGCAAATCACAAGGCGCCGTGACGATGAGTTCTCCGATCACCCCGCTGTCGCCCGACGCCGTCATGCTGCCGGCCCGGCCCGAGCCCCTGCCGATGGATCCGAAGACAACGGCCGTGATCGTCATCGACATGCAGAACGCCTACGCCTCGCCGGGCGGCTATCTCGACCTCGCCGGCTTCGACATCTCGGGCGCGGCCAAGGTGATCCACGAGATCAAGGGCGTGCTGGAAGTGGCCCGCAAGGCCGGCATGACCGTGATCTATTTCCAGAACGGCTGGGACGACGGTTACATGGAGGCCGGCGGTCCAGGCTCGCCCAACTGGTGGAAGTCCAATGCGCTGAAAACCATGCGCGCCCGCCCCGAGTTGCAGGGCAAGCTGCTTGCGCGTGGCCAGTGGGACTATGAGCTGGTCGATGATCTGACGCCCCAGCCGGGTGACATCCGCCTGCATAAGACCCGCTATTCGGGCTTCTTCAACAGCCAGCTGGACAGCGTGCTGCGGGCGCGCGGCATCCGCCATCTTGTGTTCACCGGCATCGCCACCAACGTCTGCGTGGAGTCGACCCTGCGCGACGGCTTCATGCTCGAATACTTCGGAACCGTGCTGGAGGACGCCACCCATCAGGCGGGCCCCGACTTCGTCCAGAAGGCCGCCCTGTTCAACATCGAGACCTTCTTCGGCTGGGTCTCGACCACGGCGGACTTCAAGGGGGCGTTCGGGCAGTTGGCGCCGCAAACCTAGCCCCATCCACCCGATCTCCCCGGCGAATGCCGGGGCCCAGATCGAACCTACGAGCGTTTTAGGAACGGACCGACATCAAGGCGCGAACACCCCAACTGTCCCGGATGAATCTGGGTCCCGGCATTGGCTTCGCCGCACTGGCGTGTCGCCGGGAAGGTCGGACTTTTTGAGGATCTAGAGGACCAAACCCCATGCCCAAGACCGTCATCACCCCGCCCGGGACCCAGACGCCCATCGCCCCCTTCTCGCCCGGAACCCTGGCCGACGGCGTCGTCTACGTCTCGGGCACCCTGGCCTTCGACAAGGACAACAACGTCGCCTTTCCCGGCGACGCCGAGGCCCAGACCCGCCAGGTGCTGGAGACCATCAAGTCGGTGATCAAGACCGCCGGCGGCACGATGGAGGACGTGACCATGAACCACATCTTCCTGACCGACTGGGTCCACTACGCGCCGATGAACAAGGTCTATGCTGAGTACTTCCCCGGCGACAAACCGGCTCGCTACTGCATCCAGTGCGGCCTGGTGAAGCCCGGCTTCGTGGTCGAGATCGCCTCGGTCGCCCACGTCGGCAAGAAGTAGCCGGCCATGACCTCGGGCGTCGTCGACGGCATCTTCTACGAACTGCATGGCGGTCCCGTGGCCGGCCGGGAGGTCGTCTTGCTGTCGTCGGGCCTGGGCGGTTCGGGGGCGTTCTGGGCGCCGCAGATGCAGGCCCTGAGCGCACGCTGGCCGGTGGTCACCTATGACCATCGCGGCACGGGCCGCAGCACCCGCGAGCTGCCGCCGCACTACACGCTCGCCCACATGGCCGGCGACATGGTCAAGGTCATGGACGCCCTGGGCCTGGCCAGGGCCCACGTGGTCGGCCACGCCGCCGGCGGCAACGCCGGGCTGCAACTGGCGCTGGACCACCCCGATCGCCTAGCCAAGCTGGTGGTGGTCAATGGCTGGAGCGGGCCCGATCCGCATATCAAGCGCTGCTTTGACACCCGCCTCCATCTGCTGAACGACACAGGCCCTGAGGCCTACGTCCACGCCCAGCCGATCTTCCTCTATCCGGCCGACTGGATCTCGCGGAACCACACCCGGCTGATGGCCGAAGAGGCGCACCATGTAGCGGCCTTCCCGCCGCGCGAGGTGATGCTGGCGCGGATCAACGCCCTGCTGGCCTTCGACATCGACGCGCGGCTGGAGGAGATCACCCACCGGGTGCTGATCAGCGCCAGCGCCGACGACATGCTGGTGCCGATGAGCTGCTCCCAGCGCCTGGCCGGCCGCCTGCCCAACGCCGACTTCCAGCAGGTCGCCTGGGGGGGCCATGGCTTCACCGTCACCGATCCCGAGACCTTCAACGAGGGTCTGATCAAGTTTTTACAGGGGGAATAATCCCATGCAGGTCGGCGTCTTCATTCCCATCGGCAACAACGGCTGGCTCATCTCCGAGACCTCGCCGCAGTACATGCCCAGTTTCGAGCTCAACAAGACCATCACCCAGAAGGCCGAGCAGTACGGCTTCGACTTCGCCCTCTCGATGATCAAGCTGCGCGGGTTCGGTGGGAAGACGGAGTTCTGGGAGCACAATCTGGAGAGCTTCACCCTGATGGCGGGCCTCGCTGCGGTGACCTCCAAGATCAAGATCTTCGCCACCGTCGCCACCCTGACCATCCCGCCGGCCATTGTGGCCCGCATGGCCTCGACCATCGACTCGATCGCCCCCGGCCGCTTTGGCGTGAACCTGGTCACCGGCTGGCAGAAGGCCGAGTACTCGCAGATGGGCCTCTGGCCCGGCGAGGCGCACTATACCGACCGCTACAACTACCTGGCCGAATACACGACCGTGCTGAAGGACCTCTTGGAGACCGGCGTTTCGGACTTCAAGGGCAAGTACTTCACCATGGAAGACTGCCGGGTCAGCCCGCATCCGAAGGAGACCAAGCTGATCTGCGCGGGTTCATCCGACGAGGGCCTGGCCTTCACGGCCCAGTACGCCGACTACAGCTTCGCCCTGGGCAAAGGCACCAACACCCCGACCGCTTTCGCCAGCGTCAACCACCGCCTGGAGGCCGCCGCCGCCAAGACCGGCCGCGACGTCCAGTCCTTCATCCTGTTCATGATCATCGCCGACGAGACCGACGAGAAGGCGATGGCCAAGTGGCAAAAGTACCGCGACGGCGCCGACCAGGAGGCCCTGGCTTGGCTAACCCAGCAGGCCGCCCCCAACGCCAAGGCCGGCGCGACCACCAACACCCAGCAACTGGCCGCGCCGGAGTCGGCGGTAAACCTGAACATGGGCACGCTGGTGGGCAGCTATGAAAGCATCGCCCGCATGATGGACGAGATCGCCGAGGTCCCCGGCACGGCCGGCGTGCTGCTGACCTTTGATGACTTCGTGCAGGGGGTCGAGGATTTCGGGACCAAGATCCAACCGCTGATGAAGTCGCGGCAGAAGTAGAGCCTGAAGAGCATCTCTCCTCCCCCATCGGGGGAGGAGAGCCGATCCTGGATCAATCCACCGACAGCATCCCCTCCAGCTTCAGGCGGAAAATCAACGTGCTGTCCGGCGGGATCTCGCCCAGGTCGCGCGAGCCGTAGGCCAGCTCCGGCGGAATGAAGAGCGTCCACTCGTCGCCGACCTTCATCAGCGGCAGGGCCTGTAGCCAGCCCTGGATCAGGCCATCGGCCGGCATGATCGCCGCCTTGCCGCGCGCGAAACTGCTATCGAACACCTGCCCGTTCAGCAGCTTGCCCTCGTAATTGACCTTGATGATGTCGCCCAGCTTCGGCGAGGGGCCGTCCTTGGGGCCCGAGGTGATGACCTTGTACTGCAGGCCCGACGGCAGGCTGACCACGCCCGGCGCCTTGGCGTTGTTGGCCAGGAAGGCCTTGCCAGCGGTCGCGGCGGCCGAGGGACCGGCGTTCAGTTGCGGCGGAGCCGAGGGCGTAACCTGGGCCTGGGCGGCGCCGGCGGCGAGAGCGGCCGTGAGGGCCAGGGAAGCAAGTAGGCGCATGGGGTCTTTCGAGGTTCGATTCCGGTGTCAGTGAGCGACACCGTAGCGATCCTTGAGCTGAACTTCGCGGCGAAAATTGGGGTACTTTCTCTTCCGACCTCCCCGGCGAATGCCGGGGCCCAGATCGAACCCACGAGCACTCAACGAGCGGACAGGTCGCGTCTCGGATCAACTCAAACCGGTCAGAATGAATCTGGGCCCCGGCATTCGCCGGGGAGATCGGGGTTTTGGCGCGCGCTCCGTCCCCCTCAAACCAACCCCCGCCGCTGCGCCTCCAGCGCCGCCTCGGCCCGCGAGCAGATGTTGAGCTTGCGGTAGATGGCCTTCACATAGCCGGCCACCGTCAGTTCGGTGACGCCCATCACCTTGGCCGCCTCGCCCGAGCGCAGGCCCCGGCCAATCAGGCGTAGAACCTCGGTCTCGCGCGGGGTCAGGGCCGCCTCGGGTTCGACCTCGGCGAGCGGCGCGGGGCGGGCGCGGAAGTAGTCGAGCATCCGGCGGGCCACGGCCGGCGACAGCGGGGTCTCGCCCGCCTCCAGCCGGCGCAGGTAACGCACTAGGTCCTCACGACCCATGTCCTTCAGGAGATAGCCGCCCGCCCCTGCCGCGATGGCGTCGAACAGATGGGCGTCGTCGGCGTAGATGGTGACCACCACCGAGCGGGTGGCGCCGCCCGAGCGTTCGGCCAGATCGCGCAGAAAGTCGACGCCGCGCCCGTCCGGCAGGGCCAGGTCCACCAGCGCCAGGTCTGGGAGGCCGTCGCCGTCGAGGAACGAGCGCGCCTCGGCGAGGTCGGCCGCACCCCGCGCGACCACGCCCGGAAACGCTTCGGACAAAGCCGCCAGCAGGTGCTCGCGGGTCTCGGTCTGGTCTTCCAGGACAAGCGCGGTTTCAGGCGAACTCATGCGACGGCGCTCACTTCAAGCGGGGCGGAAAGGCGGATGGTCAGTCCCTGGTCGACGGGCGGAATCTCGACAACGCCGCCGATCTCGCCCAGGCGACGCTCCAGATTGGCCAGGCCGCTGCGGCGACCGCCCGGCGTGTCGGGCAGGCCGACGCCGTCGTCGGCGATGGTGACGGACAGGCGCCCGTCGGCCTCGCGCACCTCGACGCTGATGCGCGCCGCGCCGGCGTGACGGATGGCGTTGGAGATCACCTCGCGCACGGCCGAGGTCAGGTTCTTGTAGACGCGGTAGGGCGCGGTGCGGTCAGGGTCGACCAGCTCGACCGGCGGCCAGTCGAGAGCGATCCCGGCCGCCTCCAGGCGCTCGGCGGTCTCGTGGCGCAGGTCGGCCAGCACCGCCTCCAGCGGCAGGTCGCGGCCCGACAGGCCCGAGACGATCGAGCGCAGGTCGCCGATGGCCCCGCGCATGGCCTCTCGGGTCTGGGAGAGGTCCTGTCGGTGCAGGCCTGACAAGAGCCGCGCCCCGACGTCGTCGTGCAGGTCGCGGGCGATGCGCAGGCGCTCCTCGACCACGCCGCGCGCATAGGCGTCGCGGCCCTGCTCGATCTGGGCCAGCAACCCCACCAGCTGGTCTGCGAGCTGGACCTGGGCCGTGCCGAAGAGGCCCCGCCCCCGGAACGGAAAGCGCAGGTCCAGCGCGCTCGATCCGGCGGCGGCGGGCAGGCCAAGGCCTACCCCCTCCTCCAGGATCTGGGCCTGCGCCCGAACCGCAGGACTGGGCGCGACCTCGAGCGGCTCGTAGACCTTGGCCAGCAGATCGCGCCAGGCCTTGGCCCGCGCCTCGACGTCGTGGACCAGCGCCACCTGGGCGACGGCGGCGAACATCTCGTGCTCTTTCAGCGTCCGCCGGCCCAGGGTCAGGCGCCACAGCAGGTCGCGGAACGGCAGATAGGCGAAGGCCACGACCAGCAGCGACACGCCCAGCGCCGTGCTAGGCGCCGCGCCGAGGGCGGTGATGAGAAGTCCGTCCAGCGCCAGAAGGGCCGCGCCGGCGCTGATATAGAACAGGATCCGGAACGCCCACTGGTCCAGCTCGAACAGGCGGTAGCGGCGCAGGCCCACGGCCATGCCGACATAGATGACGACGAAAAAGCCCAGCGAAAAGCGGGTGTCCAGAAACGGCTCGCGCCCCAGGGCGATCGGCAGGGCGACATTGCCGATGAAGGCGCCGGCGCCCAGGATCACCGACAGGCCCAGCCAGCGGGCCGCCGCCATCGCCGCGGGGTTCTTGCGGCTGGCGAAGGCCTGTACGCCGATGGCGACGATGATCAGGGCCATCTCGATCGTGGTGACCGACTGGCCGGTGCTCTCCAGCGGCGGGTTGCCGGGCAATAGCGGCGTCAGCGCCCAGACCAGAACGCAGAGCGGAACAAGCAACGCCACGGGCAGGCGCGTGACCCTCGTCGGATAGACCAGGAAGAACGCGATCATCGCCCCGCCATAGGCGACCGCGCCGATCATGTTCAGCAGGTGCCCGCCCGCCGCCATGGGCCCCGGCGCGACCAGCTCGACGCTGGCGTTGACCGCCCAGCCGAAGGTGAAGGCCAGCATCGACAGACCCGTCAGGGCGAAGAGCTGGGTGGCCAGGTCGCGCGGTCGCAGCGCCCACACCCAGCCGACGATCAGGGTGGCGATCAGGCCAAAGGCCAGATTGGCCCAGAACTCGGCCCCGAGGCGGCTCAGCGGCCGCACCCGATCGTCCAAGGTCACCACGCGCTGGGCGCCGTCGCCGCCAGCCACGCGGAGCGCCAGAGGACGCGCGGACAGCGCCTCGGCGAAGGCGGCCTGTCGACGGGTCATGTCGCGGTGGGCGCGTTCGGTCGGGGCCTCCTCAAAGGCGCCGATGTCGCGGGCGAGCAGAGGCGGCGCGGTCATGTCCGCGCCCACGCCCGCCAGGCGATCGCCAACTCTGGCCCCGGCCCGCGCCAGCGGACCGTTCGGAACGAGCTCGGCGATGACGACCGCGCCGTCCGGCCGCGCCTGGAAGCTGGCCCCCAGCCAGGGCGGGCTGATCGCCATCCACACGCCAGCCAGGGCCGTCGCCACGCACAGCAGCACGACGCCAAGCAACAGGGTGGTGGGAGACGAGACGCGCATACGATCCAAAGCTTGGGGCAGGACAAGCTTTGGGGCAACTCTCACGAAACGCCGTTAGCCGCACACCCCCCAGGATTGGGGGTTGCGTTGGGGGAAGGGCGTTCTTCCAGGCTCGTCTGGAGTGCGCCTAGAGGGACGTAGGGACGCCCCCTCCGTCACGCGGCTGCGCCGCGCGCCACCTCCCCCGCAGGCGGGGCAGGAGGGTGTTTCAAGTCCTCCTCCCCCGTAAAACGGGGGAGGTGGCGCGGCGCCGATAGGCGACGTGACGGAGGGGGCGATCAGCCAAGCGCTCCGCCTCCGATACCGCTCCCATTTTTCGCCGCCCAGGCCACTTTCAGTATTGATCTTACAAGTGGCCCACCCTCATCTGACCTCACCATGCGTCGCCTCGCCCCAGCCCTCGCCGCCCTGCTCCTGGGCCTAGTCGCCGCCTCTGCCCAGGCCGAGCCCGCCCCCCGGATCGCCAGGATCGACGGCGTCCATCGGCTGCTGGTCAACGACAAGCCGTTCCTGATCCTGGGCGGCGAGCTGGGCAATTCATCGAGCTCCGACCTGAAGGACCTGTCTGGCCACTGGGCGGTGATGAAGGCCGCCAACCTCAACACCGTGCTGGCGCCGATGACCTGGGAGCAGATCGAGCCGGTCGAGGGCCAGTTCGACTTCACGGTCCTGGACGGGATGATCCAGCAGGCCCGCGCCCACGACATGCGGCTCGTCCTGCTATGGTTCGGGGCCTGGAAGAACAGCATGTCGACCTATACGCCGGCCTGGGTGAAGCGCGACCCGGCCCGCTTCCCCTATGCCCGCACCGCCGAGGGCAAGGCGGTCGAGATCCTCAGCGCCTCCTATCCGGCCACGCGCGACGCCGACGCCAGGGCCTTCGCCGCCGTGATGGCTCACCTGAAGGCGGTCGACGGCGACAAGCGCACAGTGCTGATGGTCCAGGTCGAGAACGAGATCGGCATGCTGCCGCAGGCGCGCGACCACACCAAGGCCGCCGACGCCGACTTCAAAAAGCCCGTACCGGCCGCCGCCCTGAAGGCGCTGGGCGCCAAGACGACGGGAACCTGGGAGGAGGTGTTTGGCCCTTCACTGGCGACCGACGAGCTGTGGCAGGCCTGGACCTATGGTCGCTTTGTCGAGGCGCTGACGGCGGCGGGCAAGAAGGCTTACGACCTGCCGATGTACGTCAATGCGGCCCTGCCCCGGCCGGGCGCGGTTCCGGGCGGCTATCCCAGCGCCGGTCCCCTGCCCCACCTGATCGACCTGTGGCGGGCGGCCGCGCCGTCCTTAGACATGCTCTCGCCCGACATCTACTTCCCGGACTTCACCAAGTGGATGCCGCCGTACGATCGGCCCGACCAGCCGCTGTTCATCCCCGAGGCCGACCAGGCCGGCAAGACGCCCGCGCCCGGCAACGCCTTCTGGGCCATCGGCGAGCATGACGCGATCGGCTTCTCACCGTTCTCGATCGAGAACCTGCCGCCCGAGGGCGTGAAGACCCTGGGTGCGGCCTATCGCCTGCTTGACCAGCTGACGCCGCTGATCACCACCCACGACGGCGGCAAGACCATGCGCGGCTTCCGCGCGCCCGTGGCTTATGACGGGACGGTGGACCTGACGCCGCGCAAAGCCAGCTTCGGTCCCTGGGACTTTACGGTGACCGTCGTCGATCCCTGGACGCCCAAGGACGCTCAGGACTACGCCAGCCACGGCGGCCTGGTGATCCAGACGGGGCCAGACGAATTCATCGTCGCGGGGCGCGGGATCACCCTGACCTTCGCCACGAAGGACGGCTCGGTGGGCCTGGAGACGGTGCGCGAGCTGCGCTTCGAGAACGGCCAGTGGGTCGACGGCCGCTGGCTGAACGGCGACCAGACCCACCAGGGCCGCCACGTGCGGCTGCCGCCGACCGAGTTCGGGGTCCAGCGGGTGAGGCTTTATCGGTACAAGTGAACCCTCTCCTCCCCCATCGGGGGAGGAGACCTTGTGCAGCCCTACTCCTCCACTCCATGGGCGTAGACGCCGAGCATCGTGCCCACGAACCCACCGGCGACCTTGGTGCTGAGGCTGGTGGCGTCCGCCCCCGCCTTCAGCACCTGCCACTGGCCGGGCTTGGCCGCATAGGCGAAGTCCATGGTCCCGCCGCGCACGGCGATCTTCAGGTCCAGGCCCTGCCCCGGCTTCAGGGCGACCGGCGCCTGCGCCACCACCACGCCGTCGACCGGATCGTCCTTGCCCGCCCGCTTCTCGACCCGGACGACCGTCTGGCCGTCGGCGCGCGCCAGACCCACGAACCAGTAGAAGTCGTCGCTCTGCACGGCCACCAGGCCCGCCTTGTCGCCGTCGGCCTTGGGGTCGAAGCGGACAGTGGTGCTGACGCTGGCGTTCATGTGCTGCTGGCGGCGCGCCCAGATCGAGGGCTGCTCGTGGCCGCCCAGCTTGTCCTTGCGGGCCTCAAGGCTCAGCGCCCCGTCCTTGACGCTCCACCAGCGCGAGGTCGGAATGCGCATGGTCATCCAGTTCTTCGGCAGTTCGGGACCGGAGAACGTCTCGGCCGCCTTGAACGGACCCGACGTCGGGGCCGTCTTCAGCGCCGACAGCTTGGGCGCATCGGCGACATAGGGGATGGTCTTGCCGTTCTCCAGGATCACCGGCCAGCCGTCCTTCCACTCCACGGGAAGCAGGAAGGTCTCGCGGCCGGTGTTGTAGAGGTCATCGCCATAGGGGCGCACGGCCAGGAAGGTGGCCCACCACTTCCCGTCGGGGGTGTCGACGATGTCGGCGTGGCCCGCCGAGGTGATGGGCAGCGGCCGGTCGCGCGGCAGGTCGCGCTGGGTCAGGATCGGATTGTCCGCATACGGAATGTATGGCCCGGTTACCGACTTCGAGCGCAGGACCACCTGGCTGTGCCCCTCGGCCGTGCCGCCCTCGGCGGCGGTCAGATAGTACCAGCCATCCTTCTTCAGGATATGCGGCCCCTCGGGCCAGATCGGCTTGGCGGCGGGGTTGACGCCCTTGTCCAGCAGCACCTTGGCCGGGCCGATGGTCTTCTGGCTCTTGAGGTCATACTCGCGGATCCAGATGGCGCGGTGGCCCGAATACTCGGCCGGGCCCGGCGGCTCGTCGTTGTTGAGGATCCAGGCCCTGCCGTCATCGTCGAAGAAGATCGAGGAGTCGATGCCGCCCACGTCGGGCAGCCAGACCGGATCGGACCACGGCCCCTTGGGGTCCTTGGCGGTGATCAGGTAGTTGCCGCCGCAGTCGACGCAGGTGTTGAGGATGTAGAACGTGCCCTGGTGCTCCTGGATCGCCGGGGCGAACACCGCGCGCGACAGGCCCAGGCGCTTGAAGTCCAGCATGCCGGGGCGGTCGATGGCGTTGCCGATCTGCTCCCAATGGACGAGGTCGGTCGAGTGAAAGACCGGCAGTCCCGGGAACCAGGCGAAGGTCGAATTGACCAGATAGAAGTCCTTGCCCGCCCGCGTCACGCTGGGATCGGGATAGAAGCCCTGGACCACCGGGTTGCGGTACTGGCCAGGGCCGGCCCTGACCACGTCGGACGGGTCGGAGCCCTCGTAGACGAAGTTGCTGAACCGGGCGGTTTGGGGCGCGGCGATAGCGTTGGATGCCATAAGCGCCAGAGCCAGGGCGGTCAGGGTGGGTCTGATCATGAGCGTCTCCCTTTGATACTGAACGCCCCCTCCGTCTCGCCGCGTATCCGCGCCGAGCCACCTCCCCCGCTTGGCGGGTGAGGAAGAGCGGCTCCCCTCCTGCCCCGCTTGCGGGGGAGGTGGCGCGCGGCAAAGCCGCGTGACGGAGGGGGCGCTCCTGATCTTGCCCCTACCGCGCCGGCGCCGCGCGCAGCGCCGCGGCCACCGCTTCGCGCAGCGGCTTGGGCTGGTAGTTGTCGTCATAGAGCGTCGGGCGCTTGGGCTTCTTGTCCTCGCGGAGCCACTGACCTTGCAGCCACGAGTACTTGTCGATCATGCCCCAGGCCAGGACCTCCTTGGTCTGACGATAGCTGAGCATCTGGTCGAGGAAGGCCTTAGCGTAGGCCGCCACCGCCGCGTCGCGGGGGCCAAAGTCGTAGACGAGACCCTTGTCGTGGACGTCGAACTCGGTGATCAGCAGGTCATAGCCCATGCCGGTGACGTCGTTCAGGAACGCGGTCCATTCCTTTTCCTGCGGCTTGCCAAACCCGGTGAAGCTGTCGGCGTTCTCGGCCCCGATATGGCTCTGGACGCCCAGGGCGTCGACGGGCGTGCCGCGCTTCTTGAAGCCTTCCAGCAGCTTGAGCACGCCGTAGCGGTGCTTCTCGTTGCCGACCTCCTGGCTCATGTAGTCGTTGTAGACGAGACGCGCCTTGGGCGCGGCCTCGCGGGCGACATGGAAGGAAAGGTCCAGCACCGCTTCCTTGCCCATGGCGTCGGACAGGAAGGTCGAGCGGATCGAGCCGTCCTTGGGATCGACGGTCTCGTTGATCACGTCCCACGAGACCATCTGCGGATAGCGCTGGCACAGGGCCTGGATGTGCTCGGTCACCATCTTGGCCGCCGCCTCGGCGGGCTTGGGTCCGAAATCGTAGCCCTTCACCCAGTTCGGGAACCATTGCGGGTGGTGCCAGATCAGGGTGTGGCCGCGCAGGGCCTGGTTATTGGCCTTGGCGAATTCGGCGATGCGGTCGGCGCGCTCGAAGTCGAAGTATTGCGGCCCCCGGGCGCGCACCACGTACCACTTCAGCTCGTTCTCGGGCACCAGCACGCCGCACTCGCGGATGAGGATCTCGCGGTGCCTGGCGTCCTCGAACGGTCCGGTCTTGGCCCCGCGCGGGCCGGCCGGAACGGCGCTGCCGAACAGGATTCCCTTGGCCTGGGCGAGTTCACGCAGCGACGGCCCTTCTGCGGCGAGGGCGGGACCGGCCAGGGCCGTGGCGGCGCCGGCGGCGCCGGCGGCGAGGAGATCGCGACGGGAGAGGGTCATGACACGCGCTCCAAGAAAAACGCGCACCGCTATGAAGGACGATGCGCGTGAAAGAGTTGGCAGGAGTAACCGAGCCTCGCCGCAGACCTCCGAAACGGAAGGAAGGCGTCGACGAAACCCCTCCGCGACCCCCGACCCAGGGCGAGCGCCCCAGGCCGGGTTTCAGCGGAACTTAGAAGCTGGCGCGCACGACGAACGTGTAGCGCCGGTCGTTCATGAACCACGAGCGGCCGGTCTTCAGCAGGTCGCTGTTGAGGACCTGGGTGGCGCGCGTGGTTTCGTTCAGCAGGTTCACGCCCTGGACACCGACCTTCATCTTGTCGTTGACCGTGTAGAAGAACGAACCATCCAGCTGACCGGTCGCCTCGTTCATGATCGGCGCGTACGGCACGATCACGTCGCGGACGGTGAGCAGGAAGTCCGAGCGCCAGCTGTAGGCCAGACGCGCCGAGATCTTGTTCTTCTCGTAGATGACCGCGAGGTTGGCGTTGTACTTCGACAGGCCCTGCAGCGGCAGCTTGCTGGTGTCGACCGTGGTCACACGGCCGGCGCCGACGTCGGGGTCGGTCGCCGACAGGGTGTTCTGCGGCACGCCCTTGCTGTCGATGTAGCTGAAGTTGGCGTTGACGCCGAGACCGTCGAAGGGCGCAGGCAGGAAGTCATAGAACTGCTGGTAGCCGACTTCGAAGCCCTTGATCTTGCCCGTCTGATCCGAGTTGCCGGGCGTCGTCACCAGGGCGCTGAACGTGGCGCCGTTGTTGGTGAACGGCAGGCGCACGGTCGTGTTGGCCGCGACGTCGTTCAGTTCCTTGTAGAACAGAGCCAACGTCAGCGAGCCGACCGGCGCGAAGTACCATTCGACCGAGGCGTCGATGTTCTTGGCCGTCGTCGGCTTCAGGTAGGGGTTGCCGACCGTGACGTTGCCGGTGGGCTGGCCGTTGATGATGCCGTCGTTGTTCGTGTTCAGCGCGAGGTTGTAGTAGTTGCGCGTCAGGCCGATGTCCGGCGGCGTCATGGTCTTGGACAGACCCACGCGATACTGCAGGCCGTTCGGCGCCATGACCCTCAGGTTGAAGCTGGGCAGCCAGTATTCGAACGAGGTCTTGACCGAGCTCGGCACCGTGGCGCCGTTTTGCCAGGCCCGAGCCGCAGCCCGCACTTGCGGCGTCAGACCGCAGAACGACGAGGGCACGAAGGGATCCTTCGGCGCGGGGCGGGCCTGCCATTCGACGAAAGCCGCATCGCAGGCTGCATCGGTAGACAGGCCCGTGGCGGTCGGGAAGGCCAGGAAGCCGTCCGACTGACGAGTCGTCTTGGTGTAGCGCAGGCCGAAGTTGCCGCTGATCTGCAGATCGCCGCTCTCGCCCTTGAACCGGCTCATCAGGTAAGCCGACTTGGTGACCTCGTTGACGGGGTTGATTTCCTGCGGGCGGAACGGCGTTCCGGCGATCACGCCGCAGCGCTGCGCCGAAGGCACCCAGTTCTGCGGGCAGCCGCCGGCGAGGCGGGCGCGCCACTCGTCGCCGATCGACAGGGCGAACTGAGAGACCGCATCGTAGTTGTCGACGGTGTTCTGGGTGTAGAACAGACGCCCGTCGCCGACCGGCGAGGCGATCTTGCCGCGCATGAAGTTGTCGAAGCCGTAGAGCTCGACCTGACCCACGCTGGTCGAACCGCCGGCCGTCGCCGGGTTGCCGTTGATCGGATCATCGAACCAGACCGGGCCGCCTTCGCCCCAGATTTCGCTGAGCACGCCCCAGTTATAGGACGAGAAGCGGGTCGTCTGGTCACGCTCGGACCAGCGGACGCCGGCCTTCACCGAGTCCAGCCACGTGTCGTTGTGGAACTTGTACTCGACGTCGATCTTGGCGGCGTCTTCGGTGCCGTCCGACTGCTCGAAGTGGTCCATCGCCGAGCGCCAGAAGCTGTTGTAGGCGGCCGCGAGGTTGCTGTTGGCGCCACGGGCATAGGACGGGCAGGTGTTGTCGAACGGCGCGCAGTTGGACGCCGTCACGCCGTTGCCGGGCGTGGTGAAGTTGACGGTCGGCAGCTTGTTGCCGTTCAGCGTGATCGCGGCGTTCTGGAAGCTGGAGCCCCAGATGCCCATGCTTATCGCGTCGACCTTGGAGTCGACGTGCTGCGCGTCGAACTGGACACCCCAGTGCTCGTTCGGCGTCCACTTGAAGTTGAAGCCGTAGTCGGTGGTCCGGTTGGTGTTGTTCTCGTCGCGGCGGATGTTGTTCGACTGCAGGCCGTCGATCGGCGTGCGCGGATCGGACGAGAACTGGTCGGAACGCCAGCCGGTCGTGCCGGTGATGACGCCGTTGGTGAACACGCCGTCTTCGTCGAAGCTGAACGTCGTGCCAGCCGCCGGACGCGAGTCACCGTTGCCAGCGACGTTGTCAGTGGCGATTTCGATGGCGCGCTCGGTCCACTTGGTCCGCGACTTGGAGTTCAGGTACTGGAACGCGGCCTGCATCGTGCCGTCGTTGTTCTTCCACTGCAGGGCGAAGGCCTGGCCTTCACGCTTGCGGTCGTTCTCGGTCGAGCGCATCGCCGCGCCGCGCGGGAACCACACGCCCTTCGTGCCATTGCCGCAGTCCGAGACGGCCTGGCCCAGATTGGTCCGGCAGCCGAAGTTCGAGATCTGGATGGCGTCGTTGCGGCTGGACAGCTCGGAGTTCACGAAGCTGGCCAGAACGCCGACCTGGCCGATGCTGGTGTCGAAGCGGTCGCTGTAGAGGAACGAGTAGGTCGGGTTCCACGACTTGACGAGGTCGCCGTAGCTGGCCTCCGCCGAGAGCGAGAGGATGCGCTTGTTGCTGTCGAACGGCAGGCGGGTGCGCAGGTTCACCGTGCCCGAGATGCCGCCCTCGATCATGTCGGCCGAGGGGCTCTTGAACACGTCGACGCCACCCATCAGCTCGGCCGGAACGTCGGCGAAGCTGAGAATGCGGCCGTTGTTGGCGGTGAAGGTGTCGCGGCCGTTCAGTTCCGAACGGATGAAGTTCAGACCGCGCACCACGACGCCCGAGCCTTCGACCGAGAAGTGGTCAGGGTCGACGCTGGCGGCGAAACGGTTGATGGCCACGCCCGGGACGCGCTGCAGCGCTTCGGTGACCGAGCGGTCCGGCAAGGCGCCGATGTCTTCAGCGGTGATCGAGTCACCGATGATTTCCGACGACTGCTTCAGCTGCTGGCTGCTCTTGAGGCTCTGCTTGATGCTGGTGACGATGACTTCGTCGACCGTCTGCGCGTCGGACTTCGCCGCCGCAGTTTGCGCCATCGCCGGCGCGCCGAACACCAGCGCGCCCAGCGCCAGCACCGAGGCTCCGTACTTCAGTCGCGTGGTGAAGGAATTTTGTCCGCACCCAGCGGACAGCCTTTTGGCCGTGCCCATTTAGTCCACCTCCCCTTTTGTTGTTGGCAGCAAGGTAGCGCTACCATTGATCATGTTACCGTGACCATTGTCGCCAGATCACACGACCGACCACGTGTCGTCAAGCGTTGTCACAAACGCCCAAGTCGTTTAGCCATAAGGAATGGGAACGTTACCATTTGAGGTAGCAGCACTGTCGCCACACGGGCGCGGCCGCGACATCCTCAAGTCCTGGTCACCTCCCCATTCGTGGCCCGACCCCTTCGAGGTTTGACCACGCAACGTCCGGATTCTGATTGTCCGGTGACGAGAACGATGACAACGAAAGACAGCGTTGTCAATTTACGAATGAGCGGAGGCGATCTGAAGTCGCCCCGGCGGAGGGGGGGAAGCATGACGAGGACCCACGCGGTCGGGCCATCGGCGGACCGCGCCCCAGTTGGGGGGCAACCCTTTTCCAACCGCGCCGCACGGTCCTAAGGTCGCGGCATGGATCCCATTCGCAAGATCGTCATCGTCGGCGGCGGCACAGCCGGCTGGATCAGCGCCTCGGGCCTCGCGGCGGTTCTGAAGGGCCTGCCGATCGCGATCGAACTGGTCGAGTCGGCCGAGATCGGCACGGTCGGCGTCGGCGAGGCCACCGTCCCGCATATCCGCTACTTCAACGCCCGGCTCGGCCTCGACGAGGCCGACTTCATGCGCAAAACCCAGGCGACCATCAAGCTGGGCATCGAGTTCCGGAACTGGGGCCGCCTGGGCGAGGGCTACATTCACCCCTTCGGCGCCTATGGCCACGCGATCGACGGCCTGCCCTTCCACCAGCATTGGCTGGCGGCCAGGGCGCGCGGCGAGGCAGGTCCGATCGAAGCCTACAGCCTGCCGATCATCGCCAGCCGCGGCGGCAAATTCGCCCCGCCGTCATCCGATCCGCGCTCGCTGGGCTCAACCTTCAACTACGCCTACCAGTTCGACGCCAGCCTCTACGCCCAGTACCTGCGGGCCTATTCCGAGGCGCGGGGCGTCGTCCGCACCGAGGGCAAGATCACCAGCGTCCAGCAGCGCCCGACGGACGGCTTCGTCACCAGCGTCACCCTGGAGGACGGCCGGGTCGTCGAGGGCGACCTCTTCATCGACTGCTCGGGATTCAGGGGCCTTTTGATCGAAGGCGCCCTGCAGGCCGGCTACGAAGACTGGACCCAATGGCTGCCGTGCGACCGCGCCGTCGCCGCCCCCTGCGAGGCGGTCGAGCCGCCCACGCCCTATACCCGCGCCACAGCCGACAAGTTCGGTTGGCGCTGGCGCATCCCGCTGCAGCACCGGGTGGGCAACGGCCACGTCTATTGCTCCAGCTATGTCAGCGACGACGAGGCCGCCCGCATCCTGGTCGAGAACCTGGACGGCAAGCTGCAGCAGGACCCGCGCTTCCTGCGGTTCGTCACCGGCCGCCGCAAGAAGCAGTGGTTCAAGAACGTCGTGGCGGTGGGCCTGTCGTCAGGCTTCCTGGAACCGCTGGAAAGCACCTCGATCCACCTGATCCAGGTGGCGGTCACCACCCTTTTGGAACTGTTCCCGCATCGCGGCTTCGAGCAGGCCGACGAGGACGAGTACAACCGGGTGATGGACCTGGAGTTCGAGCGGATCCGCGACTTCCTGGTGCTGCACTACCACGCCAACCAGCGCGACGACTCGCCGTTCTGGATCGAGCGGCGCGAGGGTCCGATCCCCGACAGCCTGGCCTACAAGATGGCTCTGTTCCGCGAGCGCGGCGCGGTCGTCGGCTACAAGGACGGCTTCTTCCTCGAGCCCTCGTGGCTGGCGGTCTATTTCGGCCAGAACATCATGCCGACCGGCCATGACCCGCTGGTCGCGGCCAGCGATCCGGCTCGGACGGCGAAGATCATGTCCGACCTCGCCGCGGCCGTGACCCGCACCGTCGACGCCATGCCGAGCCACGAGTCGTTCCTGCGCGCGATGGCGCAGACGAGGACGCCGGCATGAGGCGGGTTCTGATCATCGGCGCGGGCGTAGACGCCTGGATGACGGCCGCCGGTCTCGCCACGGCGACCAAGGGTCTGGCCGAGGTGCTGGTGGCCGAGACCGCCCCGCCGCCGTCCGGCCGGATCGCCGCCCTGCCCTCGCTGCAAGGCCTGCATGCACGGCTCGGGATCAACGAGCCGCCCCTGGCCCAGGCGGCCCAAGCCCGGCCACGCCTGGGCGCCCGCTACAATGACGGGATCGAGCCCTTCGGCGAGACCGGCGTCGGCATAGACGGCGTGGCCTTCCATCACTACTGGCTGGCCGCCGGACGTCCGGGCCCGCTCAGCGATTGGAGCCTGGCCGCCCAGGCCGCCGCGCGCGGCCGCTTCGCTCCCCCCAGCCCCGACCCGCGCTCGCCGCTGTCAACCCTGAGCCATGGCCTGAGCCTGGACGCGGCGGGCTATGCCGATCTCCTCAAGCGCGTCGCCCTTGCGGCGGGCGCACAGGTCGTGGACGGCCGCCCCGACGCCGATCTCAAGGTGGACGCCTCGGGCGCAGACACGCTGCTGGTCGCGCACGAACCGTGGAGCGACTGGAGCGCCTGGCTGCCGAACGGCGTCGACCTCGCCGAGGACGGCCTAGTCTCCACGTTCGCGCCCGCGCCGGCCCGGACCGGCCGGATCGCCCAGGCCATGACCGGCGACACCGTGGCGGTCGGAACCGCCTATGGCGTCATCGGCGCCGGCGACGGCGGCGACCTGCATTTGCTGCAAGGCGACGTCTCGCGCTTGATCGCCCTGTTCCCCACAGGTCCCGCCGCCATCGCCGAGTACAACCGCCTGGCCGAGTCCGCCCTGGAGCGCGCCCGCGACATGGCCATCCTGCGATGGGGCGACCTCTCGAACCCGCCAGAAACCCTGGCCCGCAAGATCGAGCAGTTCGAAAGCCGCGGCCGCGTGGTCACCTATGACGACGAGGCCTGGCCCGAGAGCGCCTGGATCCACGCCTTCCTGGCGCGGGGGATCACGCCCAGGCGCTGGGATCCGCTGGCCGACCGCGTCCCGCCCGAGCGGATCCGCGACATGCTGAGCCGGATGAAGGCTATGCTGGAACAGACGGCGGAGGCGATGCCGCGTGCTTGAGCGCCCCCTCCGTCTCGTCGCTGCGCGCCGATCCACCTCCCCCGTTGCACGGGGGAGGACGCCCATCCTCCTCACCTGCGAAGCGGGGGAGGTGGCGGGACGCGGATACGCGTCACGACGGAGGGGGCGCTATGCCGCCAAGCATCACATGAGCCCAGCCCCATGACCCCCGCCCCTATCCGCAGCGTCCTGATCGTCGGCGGCGGCACGGCCGGCTGGATGACGGCGGCCGCCCTGGCCAAGGCCTTGCCCAAGACCACCGCCGTCACCCTGGTGGAGTCCGAGCAGATCGGCACAGTCGGCGTGGGCGAGGCGACGATCCCGCCGATCAACACCTTCAACCAGATCCTGGGCCTGGACGAGGCCGCGTTCATGCGGGCCACCAAGGCCAGCTTCAAACTGGCCATCGAGTTCGTCGACTGGATGGGCCCGGGCCACCGCTACCTGCATCCGTTCGGGTCCTTCGGCCTGGATATCGAGGCGGTGAAGTTCCACCAGGTCTGGCTTCGCGCCCACCATGAGGGCTGGGCCCCGCCGATCGACGCCTTCAACCTGTCGGCCCAGGCCGCGCATCTGAACCGCTTCGCCCCGCCGTCCAAGGACCCGGGCCAGGTGCTGTCGAGCCTGAAATACGCCTTCCACTTCGACGCGGGCCTCTACGCCAAGTTCCTGCGCGATTACGCCGAGCCGCGCGGCGTGACGCGCGTCGAGGGCAAGATCGCCAGCGTCCAGCAGCAGGGCGAGACCGGCTTCGTCACCGGCGTCACGCTGGAGGATGGCCGCACGCTGGAGGCCGACCTCTTCGTCGACTGCTCGGGCTTTAGAGGCCTGTTGATCGAGCAGACGCTGAAGGCCGGCTATGACGACTGGAGTCACTGGCTGCCCAATGACCGGGCCGTGGCCATGCCCTGCGTCACCGGCGGTGATGGCCTGACCCCCTACACCCGCGCCACGGCCGATGCGGCCGGCTGGCGCTGGCGCATCCCGCTGCAGCACCGCACGGGCAACGGCTATGTCTATTCCAGCCGCGACATCAGCGACGAGGACGCGGTGGCCCGCCTCCGCGCCACCCTGGACGGCGAGCCGCTGGCCGAGCCCAATTTCCTGCGGTTCCAGGCTGGGCGCCGCAAGGCCGCCTGGGTCAAGAACGTAGTCGCCATCGGCCTGTCGTCGGGCTTCCTGGAGCCGCTGGAAAGCACCTCGATCCACCTGATCCAGGCCGGGATCACCAAGCTGCTGGCCCTGTTCCCCGACCGGCGCTTCGATCCGGTGGAGATCGCCGAGTACAACCGCCTGACCGCCCTGCAGGTCGAGCTGATCCGCGACTTCATCATCCTGCACTTCAAGGCCAACGCCCGCAGCGAGCCCTATTGGGTGCGCGCCCGCGAGATGGACATTCCCGAGAGCCTGCAGCGCAAGATCGACCTCTTCGCCGCCTCAGGCCGGCTGTTCCCGTCGGACCTGGATCTCTTCGCCGAGCCCAGCTGGATCGCCGTGCTGCTGGGCCAGGGGATCATGCCACGCCGCCATGACCCGCTGGTCGACGGCTTCGATGACGCCTTCCTGAAGTCCCAGCTGTCGCGGCTGGCCGGCCTGATCCGCCAGACGGCGGAGGCCCTGCCAACCCACGACCAGTTCATCGCCCGCTACTGCGCCGCGTCCCACGCGTCTCGCCCCGAGTTCAAAGCATGACCCAAGACCACCGCCTGCGCCGCGTCGTCATTGTCGGCGGCGGCACCGCCGGCTGGATGACCGCCGCCGCCCTCGGCCGCTTCCTGAAGGACGGCTACACCAAGGTCACGCTGGTCGAATCCGAGGCCATCGGCACGGTGGGCGTGGGCGAGTCGACCATCCCGCAGATCAACATCTTCAACCGGATGCTGGGCCTGGACGAGAACGACTTCGTCCGGAAGACCAAGGCGACCTTCAAGCTGGGCATCGACTTCGTCGACTGGAAGGAGATCGGCCACAGCTACCATCACCCGTTCGGCCCCTATGGCGTCGACATGGAGGGGGTGTCGTTCCACGCCTATTGGCTGAAGGCCCGGGCGATGGGCCTGGACGATGATCTGGGCGCCTACAGCCTGCAGACAGTGGGCGCCCGGCAGAGCAAGTTCATGCGCCCCAACGGCCAGGCCAACTCGCCACTGGGCCAGATCGCCTACGCCTTCCAGTTCGATGCGGGGCTCTACGCCAAGTTCCTGCGCGAGTATTCCGAGGCGCGCGGCGTCATCCGACAGGAAGGCAAGATCGCCTCGGTCCAGCAGAACGCCCAGAGCGGCCACGTCACCTCGGTCACGCTGGAGAGCGGCCAGGTGGTCGAGGGCGACCTCTTCATCGACTGCTCGGGGTTCCGGGGCCTGCTGATCGAGCAGACCCTGAAGACCGGCTATGAGGACTGGTCGCAGTGGCTGCTGAACGACCGCGCCGTGGCCATGCCCTGCACGCTGGGCGGCTCGATGGCCCCGGTGACGCGAGCCACCGCCCGGCCGCACGGCTGGCAGTGGCGCATCCCGCTGCAGCATCGCCTGGGCAACGGCTACGCCTATTCCAGCCAGCATGTCAGCGACGACGAGGCCCTGGCCGACCTCTTGAGCCAGCTCGACGGCGAGCCCCTGGCCGACCCGAACCTGATCCGCTTCACCCCCGGCCGCCGCAAGAAGAGCTGGAACGGCAATGTCGTGGCCATCGGCCTGTCGGCGGGCTTCATGGAGCCGCTGGAAAGCCAGTCGATCTACCTGATCCAGGTGGGCATCTCGCGCCTCCTGGCCCACTTCCCCGACCGCCATTTCCGGCAGGCCGACATCGACCGCTACAACCGGACCATGACGTTCGAGTACGAGAAGATCCGCGACTTCATCATCCTGCACTTCAAGGCTACGGCGCGCAGCGACACCCCCTATTGGGACTATCTGCGCGAGATGCCGATCCCGGACTATCTGGCCGACAAGATCGAGCTCTTCAAAGGCTCGGGCCGGGTGTTCCGCGAGAACGAGGAGCTGTTCAACGACACCTCGTGGTTCGCGGTGTTCATCGGCCAGGGGATCTATCCCGAAGGCTACGACCCGATGGCCGACTGCATGGACGAGAGCCTGTTCAAGGCCCGCATGGCCGAGATCAAGTCGGTCATCGCCCGCTCAGCCGAGGTGATGCCGGGGCATATGGACTTCATCCGGGAGAACTGTGCGGCGGAGGGGTGAGCGGGGCGACGCCCCCTCCGTCTCGTCGCTACGCGCCGATCCACCTCCCCCGCTTTGCGGGTGAGGAGAAAGCGGCTCCTCCTGCCCCGCTTGCGGGGGAGGTGGCGCGCGGCAAAGCCGCGTGACGGAGGGGGCGCTTTGAGTCATTCTCAACCTATGCGATCAACAAGTCGAACCCACACGCGCGCCAAGTCCCTTCGGCGCGCCCTCACGCCGCCGGAAGTCATGCTCTGGGTTCGGCTCCGCACACGCGAGCCCGGCGCGCCCCGCATCCGCCGCCAACACCCCATCGGCCCCTACATCGCGGACTTTTACTGCGCCGAAGCCCGGCTTGTGATCGAGATCGACGGATGGGGCCACAACATGGGCGCTCAGCCGCTTCACGACGCGCGCCGGGATGCGTGGCTGGCGGAGCAGGGTGTCTGCGTACTGCGGTACCCGGCAGACGAGGTGTTTCGCGATCCGACGGCTATTGCTGATGGCGTTTGGGACACCTGCGTTGAGCGTATCAAAGCCCGGAGGTCCCAAAGCGCCCCCTCCGTCTCGCCGCCTGACGGCGTCGAGCCACCTCCCCCGCAAGCGGGGCAGGAGGGTGATTAGTTCCTCCTCACCCGTGAAACGGGGGAGGTGTCGCCGCGCCGTAGGCGAGGTGACGGAGGGGGCGCTCTGCCCCCCTACTTCCCCACCACATTCAGCACCGCCAGGGTCATCGCCTCGACCCCCGTGCGGATCGTCGGCTCGGCCACCGGGGCGAAGTATGGCGAGTGGTTGACCGGGAGCTCACGGCCCTCGGCCTTGGCCTTGGCCACCTCGGCGGGATCGGAGCCGCCGATGGCGAAATAGACCGACGGCACGCCGGCCAGGACGAACTCTGAATAGTCCTCGGAGGCCGAGCCGGGCTTGTCCTGCGCCACGGCGCGGGCGCCGAAGGCGGCCTTGAACACCACCGCCGTGCGGTCGGTCAGGGCCTGGTCATTGACCACCATCTTGCCACCCGGAGTCAGCTGCAGGTCGGCGGCCGGAGCGCCCGCCATGTCGGTCACCGCCTTCACCGTGCGGCGCACGCCGTCGAGGATCTTCTCGCGCACAGCGTTGTCCTGGGTGCGGATCGTGCCGCGCACCCGGGCCTTGTCGGGGATGATGTTGCCGGCGCTGCCCGCCTGGATCGAGCCGACCGTCACCACGCCAAAGGCCGACGGGTCCTTCTCGCGGCTGATCACGCTCTGGACATCGACGGTGAAGCGGGCGGCCATCAGCACCGGGTCGATCGTGGCCGAGGGCATCGAGCCGTGCCCGCCCCGGCCGTTGAAGGTGATGTCGAGACCGTCCGAAGTCGAGGTCAGGACGCCCGGCTTGTAATAGACCTCGCCGGCCGGACCCGAACCGACATGCAGCGCAAAGCCGTAGTCGGGCTTGCCGCCGATCTTGTCCCACAGGCCGTCGTCCAGCATGGCGCGGGCGCCGCGAACCGTCTCCTCCGAGGGCTGGGCGACGAACACCAGCGTGCCCTTCCATTTAGACTTCATCGCCACAAGCTGGCGCGCCGCGCCGACCCAGGCGGCCATGTGGATGTCGTGACCGCACGCATGGGCGACGAAGACCTTCTCGCCGTTCCAGGTGGCGGTCGCCTGGCTGGCCCAGGCCAGGCCTGACTTTTCCTGCATCGGCAGGCCGTCCAGCTCGGTGCGGATCAACACCTTGGGGCCCTCGCCGTTCTTGAGCACCGCCACCACGCCGGTCTGGCCGACGCCTTCGGTGACGGTGAAGCCCAGCGCCCGCATCTGCGCGGCCAGCTTCCTGGCGGTCTCGACCTCCTGGAAGCCCAGCTCCGGATGGGCGTGGATGTCCTTGTACAGCGCCTCCAGCGCCGGATAGTCGCGGTCGAGCTGGGCGCTGATCACCTTTTGCGTCGCCGGCACGTTCAGCGGCCCGGCCTGGGCGGCGGTGGCGATCAGCAAGGCGAGGGCCGAGGCGGCGAACACGGACTTCATGGCGGGGTCTCGGGTTGGAAAGCGTCGCCTAGATGACGCATGGCGGAGACAAATCCGCTAGCCCCTTCCCTCTCCTAAAACACCCGTGTCATCCCGGCCGAACCCCGGCGAAAGCCGGGGGTAGAGCCGGGACCCAGGGGGTGAAGGAGCGCCGCGCGAGCCGCCCCTAGGTCCCGGGTCGGCTGCGTCGCCCGGGATGACACGGAGCTACTTCCCGTTCCCCGGGGCCCAGGGAAACTTGAGGCTCCGGTAATATTCCAGCGACTTCTCTGGCGGTTTCTCCCCCGCCGGCAGCGGGCGCCTGGAGAAGGTCTGGAACCAGGCGATCGAGGCGTCGCGCCACCACTGCGCCTCGGCCCGCTGGATCTTCAGATAGTCGGCCACCTCGCGGTGGCGGGGTCCGTCGACATAGGGGGCCAGGCCCGCCCAGGTCTTTTCCATGCCGTCCACATAGGCAACGCCGCGCCCGTAGTGCTTCACCAGGCCGTCCCACAGGGTGTCGCCGGACTTGAGGCGATAGTCCCAGGGCAGGTGGTGGAACCACAGCAGGTCCTTCTCATCCACGCACTTCAGGTCGGCGTAGCAGGCCCCGACGGCCGGCGCGTACTGGGCGGTGGCGTTACTGCCAGTCGGCGTGCGGTCAAAGCCGATCCCGGTCTCGCTGGCCTTGGCGTAGTAGACGCTGGTCCAGTCGGCGCGCGGGCCGCCGCTGACCCAGGGACCGGGGCCATAGTGGTGCCCCTCGCCCATCTGGTGGTGCAAGCCCAGCGGCGTCATGTAGTCCACCGCCGCCTCGCGCGAGCCCATCATCATCGCCACGACCGGCCCCACGAGGCGCGGGTCGGCCCCGAAGGTCATCTTGGTCCAGTCCTGCGCGATCGCCTCCGTGCCCGCCTCCGGGTCCCAGGCCAGACGGCCAAAGACATACCAGTTGGCCTGGTCGAACTGCGAGCCGCTCCAGTTGCGGTCGCTGCCGATATTGGCCACGCCGGCCATGGCGGTCAGCTTGCGGCCGTCCAGCGCCCCGTCGATCACCTTGGCGACCGTCGAGCCCTTGCCCCTGGCCATGGTGTCCGAGCGCAGGGTCTCCTCGAACATCGGGCCCAGATAGACAAGGTGGGTTGAGAAGCCGAGATATTCCTTGGTGATCTGGAACTCCATGCCGAGGTTGGTCTTCGGCATGGCCCCGAACAGCGGGTGGAAAGGCTCGCGCGGCTGGAAGTCGATGGCGCCGTTTTTGACCTGGATGATCACGTTGTCGGCGAACTGGCCGTCGAACGGCTTGAACTCGTTATAGCCCTGCTTGGCGCGGTCCTCGGGCTGCTCGTGCGAGTAAACGAAGGCCCGCCAGAATACGACGCCGCCGTGCGGACCGACCGCCTCGGCCAGCATGTTGGCGCCGTCGACATGGGTGCGGCCATAGTCCTGCGGACCGGGCTGGCCCTCCGAATTGGCCTTCACCAGGAAGCCGCCGAAGTCGGGGATGGTCTTGTAGATCTCGTCGGCCTTGGCCTTCCAGAACGCCCGCACCGCCGGGTCCAGCGGGTCGGCGGTCTTGAGGCCGCCAATTTCCATCGGGGCCGAGAAGCGGGCCGACAGATAGACCTTGATCCCGTAGGGCCGGAAGGTGTCGGCCAGCGCCGCGGCCTTGGCCAGGAACGGGGCGGTCAGGCTGTCGGCCTTGGCGTTGACGTTGTTCAGGACCGTCCCGTTTATCCCGAGCGAGGCGTTGGCGCGGGCGTAGTCGACCATGCGCGGATCGACATGGCCGGGCAGACGCCACCAGTCGAAGATCGACTGGCCCGAATAGCCGCGCTCGACATGGCGATCCAGATTGTCCCAGTGGTTCAGCATGCGCAGCTTCACCTTCGGAACCGAGACGATGTCGAGCTTGTCGACGCTCGCGCCGGTCTGGATCAGCGAGAGATAGCGGAACACGCCGTAGAGCACGCCGATGTCGCGGTTGGCGGCGATGACAGTGGTGGCCTTGCCGGCCACCGACACGGTGCGGATGAGGTAGCCCTCCTCGCCCAGCGTCTGCAGCGGCAGACCAAGGCCCGTGACGGCGGGCGTCGCGCCAGCGCTCAGCAGGATCACCCCGTCGCGCGACCCGGCGGCGGCCAGGGCCGGCTGGCCCACTAGGCCCGTCAGGCCGCGCTCCAGCTCGGCGCGGGCCACCTTCAAGGTCGGCGTTTCGGCGACGGGGGCGATAGCGGCGGCGCGGGCGGCGTAGGCGGGGCGCGCGCCGGCCTCGACAGGCTTATAACGGAGCCACAGGTCGTAACCGTCCTCGGCCCGGGCGACCGGGGCCAGCATCACAAGTCCCAGGACCAGCGCCAGAAAACGCATCGTTCACTCCCTCGCGATGTTCACGCGAACATTCTTGTGTGGCCCCGGAAAAGGTCGGGACACCGACTCATAGTGGTCAGACCACCCGGTTGACAAGCCTCATGGTACCGGTACATCGATAGTCAGGGAGGCGGTTGGAGCGCTGCGCGACAAAGGCGCGGGCTTTGGCTTTTGGCCTCCGGCTCAGTCCGCCGTCTGCACAAGGTCGAAGCGTCTTCCATGCCCAAGATCATCGCCGCCAAGACCATCGTCACCTGCCCGGGGCGCAACTTCGTCACCCTGAAGATCATCACGGACGAAGGCGTCTATGGCCTGGGCGACGCCACGCTGAACGGCCGTGAACTGGCGGTCGAGGCCTATCTGACCCAGCACGTCATTCCCTGCCTGATCGGCCGCGACGCCCACCAGATCGAGGACATCTGGCAGTACCTCTATCGCGGGGCCTACTGGCGCCGGGGCCCGGTGACGATGGCCGCCATCGCCGCCGTCGACACCGCCCTGTGGGACATCAAGGGCAAGATCGCCGGCCTGCCTGTGTACCAGCTGCTGGGCGGCTCCTGCCGTGCGGGCGTGATGGTCTATGGCCACGCCAACGGCGAGACGATCGATGAGACGCTCGACAACGCCGCCGTCTACGCCGAGCAAGGCTACAAGGCCATCCGCCTGCAGACCGGCGTGCCGGGCATGAGCGGGACCTATGGCGTCTCGAAGGACAAGTTCTTCTACGAGCCGGCCGACAGCGACCTGCCCAAGGAGACGATCTGGTCGACCGAGCGTTATCTGCGCAGCACCCCCGCCCTGTTCGAGGCCGCGCGCGCGCGGCTGGGCGATGATCTGCACCTGCTGCACGACGTCCACCACCGCCTGACCCCGATCGAGGCCGCGCGCCTGGGCAAGGACCTGGAGCCCTACCGCCTGTTCTGGATGGAGGACGCCACCCCGGCCGAGAACCAATCGAGCTTCCGCCTGATCCGCCAGCACACCACCACCCCGCTGGCCGTGGGCGAAATCTTCAACTCGATCTGGGACTGCAAGCAGCTGATTGAGGAGCAGTTGATCGACTACATCCGCGCCACGGTCGTCCATGCCGGCGGGATCACCCACCTGAAGAAGCTGGCCAGCTTCGCCGACCTGCACCACGTGCGCACCGGCTGCCATGGCGCCACCGACCTGTCGCCGGTGTGCATGGGCGCGGCCCTGCACTTTGACCTGTCGATCCCGAACTTCGGCGTTCAGGAGTACATGCGCCACACGCCCGAGACCGACGCGGTGTTCCCGCACGCCTACACGTTCAAGGACGGCATGCTGCATCCCGGCGATGCGCCCGGCCTGGGCGTCGACATCGACGAGGACCTGGCCGCCAAGTACCCCTACCAGCGCGCCTATCTGCCGATCGCCCGCCGCCTGGACGGCTCGATGCACGACTGGTGAGCGTGGTCTGACCTCCGCGACGATGTGCGCGAAAAAGGAGGCTCATCGGCGCGTTCCGGCGTGGTAGAGATTCGCCCCTACCCCGCGTGCGCCAGGGGTTTTCCGCGCCTGCTCAAGCCCGATCGCCATGTCTGACAACGTCAAGCTCTACCGCAAGATCGCCGACTCCGTGGCCGACGACATCGAGGCCGGCCGCTACAAGCTGGGCGACCGCCTGCCGACCGAGCGCGAGCTGGCCGAGCAGTTCGGCGTCTCCCGCCCCACCCTGCGCGAGGCGATGATCGCGCTCGAAATGCTGGGCATGATCGAGGCCCGCCATGGCCTGGGCATCTATGTCACCGGCAACGTCCGTCCCGTGGCCCCGTCGGCCGAGATCGACTTCGAGATCGGCGCCTTCGAGCTGATCGAGGCCCGACGCCTGTTCGAGGGCGAGGCCGCCGCCCTGGCCGCCACCTCGATCAGCGACGAGCAGATCGAGGCGCTCGAGGGCCTGCTGACCCGCATGCACGAGGAGGAGGAGATCCGGGGCGAGGACGCCGATCGCGAGTTCCACCTGACCATCGCGCGGGCCACCGGCAACGGCGCGATCATCGCCACGATCGAGAACCTGTGGGACTGGCGCAACCGCTCGCCCCTGGCCCGCAACATCCTGACCCGCGCCCGCGGCATGGGCCTTGAGCCCCGCATCGCCGAGCACCGCCGCGTCGTCGACGCCCTCAAGGCCCGCGACCCCGCCGCCGCCCGCCAGGCCATGCGCGACCACCTGGAACGCGTCATCGACCACCTGCTGCACGCCACCGAAACCGAAGCGGTCCAACGCGCCCAGGAAGAGACCAACGCCCGCCGTAGCGCGATGGCGAAACGGGTGGCGATTTAGAGGCATAGCGCCCCCTCCGTCACGTCGCCTATCGGCGCCGCGCCACCTCCCCCGTTTCACGGGTGAGGAGGACACCGCAACCCTCCTGCCCCGCTTGCGGGGGAGGTGGCGCGCGGCGAAAGCCGCGTGACGGAGGGGGCGTCTCATGCCACCACTCCGCCATGCCCAAGCTCCCTCCCCTCCAACCCGATTCCGACCAGATGCTGCATCTCGACGCCCTGCGCATCGTCGGGGCGGTGATGATCGTGGTGTTCCACTTCAACCGGTTCATCAACCTGGACGGCCAGTGGCAGTGGGCGGACGATACGATCAAGACGTTCAGCCTGATCGTCGACCTGTTCTTCTTCATCTCAGGCTATGTGATGGCGGCGATCTATACCGGCCGCCTGACCAGCTTCGACAAGTACCGCGACTTCATCCAGAAGCGGGTGGCGCGGCTGGGCCCGCTGCACTGGGCGACCATGCTGGTGTTCATCGCCGTGGCCGCCGCCGGCGCGGCCGGCTGGATCCAGGACCGCGACCCGCGCCGCTATGACGTGGCCTGCATCGTGCCCAACATCGTCTTCGTGCATGCCTGGGGCGTCTGCCACTCCCAGACCTGGAACTTCGTCAGCTGGGCGATCAGCGCCGAGATGGCGATGTACCTGGCGCTGCCGCTGATCTTCCTGCTGACCGCGCGGGGACCGTGGGTGACCCTGGCCGTGGCGCTCGCCTCGATCGCCGTCATGCTGCAGACCCCGCATGGCGACCGGCCGTTTCACCAGTGGACCTGGGACTACGGCATGCTGCGGGCGATCCCCGGCTTCCTGATCGGCATGGCCGCGTTCCAACTGCGTGAGCGCCTGGCGAAGATCCCCCGCCCGAACCTTCTGATGTGGCTGCTGCTGGGCGGCTATCTGATCATGTCGTGGGCGGGCGTGGAGCGGACGATCCTGCTGTTCGTCGTCTACGCCATCGGCCTGCTGGGCGTGGCGGCCGACGCCAAGGGCGCGCACGGCGGGGTGAGCCAGCGCCTGGCGCCCTGGGCGCAGCTGTCGTTCAGCCTGTACCTCCTTCATCCCATCGCCCTGAAGATGGGCCTGGCCTGGGTGGGCCTGGGGATGTGGAACCTCAACGGCGACCTGATGCGCCTGTGGGTGCTGTTCTGGGTCGTGGCCCTGTTCCCGATCGCCTATCTATCGCTGGTGTTCTTCGAACGTCCGGCGCGGGACTGGCTGGCGAAGCTGGGGAAGAAGCGGGCTTGAGCGCCCCCTCCGGCCCTTCGGGCCACCTCCCCCGCTCCGCAGGGGAGGATGACATCCCTCCTGCCCCGCTTGCGGGGGAGGTGGCGCGCGGCGCAGCCGCGTGACGGAGGGGGCGCTTTAGCGCGATACCCCGTCCACCCAAGCCGGCAGCTCACCGATATTGGCCAGCTCCACATAGCGCGGATGCCCGACCGGCGCGTCCGCCGCTTCGTGCGACCAGACCAGCGGATACGGGATCAGGGCGCCCCAGCAGCCGGCCTCAAGCGCCGGCAGGATGTCCGAGCGCATCGAGTTGCCAGCCATCACCGCCTGTTCGGCGCCGGTGCCGTAGCGGTCGAAGACCCGGCGGTAGGTGCTGGCGTCCTTCTCGGACACGATCTCGACGGCGACGAAGTAGTCGCCCAGACCCGACGAGGCCAGCTTCTGCTCCTGGTGCAGCAGATCGCCCTTGGTGATCAGGATCAGGCGATAACGGTCCGACAGCGCCGCCAGGGCGTGCTCGACGCCGGGCAGCGGCTCGATCGGCTCGGTCAGCATCTCGCGGCCCACGGCCAGGATCTCGCGGATGACGCGGGTGTCGACCGCGCCGTCGGTGACCTCCAGCGCCGTCTCGATCATCGAGAGGGTGAAACCCTTGGCGCCGTAGCCATAGACCCGCAGGTTCCGTTTCTCGACGGCCAGCAACTGGGCCTCGATCTTCTCGGGATCGCCGTGCTCGGACAGCAGTTCCAGGAAGCGGGCGTGGGACAGGCGGAACAGGCTCTCGCAGTGCCACAGGGTGTCGTCGGCGTCGACGCCGACGGTCGTGATCTTGCTCATGGCGGGAGGCATAGCAGGCGTTCGCGAGCCGGTCCTCGGGGAATTTCAGCTCGACGCGCGCCTTGGCGGTTGTGGTCCTTGGCAGGGCGCCCCAAACACGGAAACGGGGAGCAAACAACCGCGCGCCATGACCGATCTTGTCACCAACCAGGCCTGGACGCTGATCGACAACGGGCGGGCCGCCGACGCCCTGCGCCTGACCACGGGTCCCGCCGCCCTGCCCCAGGCCTCGGCCAGCCTGCTGATGGCCCACGCGGCCGCGCTGAAGGCTCTGGGCCTCCCCGATGAGGCCCTGGCGTTCAACCGTCGCGCCGTCGCCCGCGCGCCGGGCGACCGCTTCGCCTGGTACAATCTGGCCGCCACCCTGGGCGACCTCTCTCTGGATCACGAAGCCGAGGCGGCGGCGCGCAAGACCATCGCTCTGGGCCTGGACGTCCCCGAGGTGCGGCTGGTCCTGGGCAAGGCGCTGCAGGGCCTGCACCGCTATGACGAGGCCGAGGCGACGTTCGCCCGGGCCCTGGCCGCGCGTCCCAATGACGCCGCCGTACATCTCAATCTGGCCCAGCTGCGCTGGATGCGCTCGGGCCAGAGCAGCGAGGCGCTGGCCCCGCTGGACGCCGCCATCGCCCTGCATCCCGCCGACGTCACCCTGCGGACGATCCGCAGCAATGTCCTGACCTTCGCCGGCGACCACGTCGGGGCCGACGCCACGCTGGAAGACGCATTGGCGCGCGCGCCGGCGGACCTCGCGTTGCGGATCGCGGCGGCGCGCGCAGCCGGCGCCGTCGGCGACCGCGCGCGGATGCTGGACCACGCCCATCAGGCCGTCCGCCTGGCCCCCGGCGCGCTGGAGAGCCAGACCGTGCTCTGTGAGGCCCTGTTGGCCCAGGGCGACGCCGCCGCCGCCGCGCGCATCGGCGAGGCCCTGGTCGCCGCCGCGCCGGACGACCAGTACGCCCTGGTGCTGCGCAACACCGCCTGGCGGCTCACCGGCGATCCGCGCGGTGACCTCTTCCGCGACTACGCCACCCTGGTGCGGACCGATCGGCTGGATACGCCGGACGGCTGGGACAGTCTTGACGCCTTCCTCGACGCCCTGCGCGATCGCCTGCTGGAACTGCATGACCTGAAGACCCACCCGCTGAACCAGTCGCTGCGCGGCGGCAGCCAGGTTCCGTCGCTGGACCGCTCGCTTGATCCGCTGGTGCAGGCCTTCTTCGCCTGCGCGCGCAAGGCGGTGGCGCGGTATGTCGAGGCCCTGGGCGCGGGCCAGGACCCGATCCGTCGGCGTCGCGCGGCGGACTTCGCCTTCGCCGGCGGCTGGTCGGTGCGGCTGCGGTCCGAGGGCTTCCACGCCGACCACGTGCATCCGCGCGGCTGGATCTCGTCGGCCTTCTATCTGGATTTGCCGGGCCGCTTTGACGACGAGACCACCCGCGCCGGCTGGTTGCGGTTTGGCCGACCCGGATGCCTGACGCAGCCAACGCTCGAGGCCGAACATTTCATCAAGCCCGAGCGCGGGACCCTGGCTCTGTTCCCGTCATGCCTGTGGCACGGCACCCAACCGTTCACCGACGCCGAGCACCGCCTGACGATCGCCTTCGACGTCGTTCCGCGCTGACGCGCTACAAAACACGCAAAAGAAAACCCGCCTCAATCGCTTGAGGCGGGCTTTCGAAACCGGGTGTCCCCGCCGCCGAAACGGCGGGGAAGCCTCGATTAGTAGCGCAGGCGGGCGTTCAGGAAGAACGTCCGGCCCAGCACGTCGTACGTGGCGGGGTAACCGCTGTTCGACGGCGAGGCGTTGCCGCCCAGGATCGGGTAGGCTTCCTGGGTCAGGTTGCGCACGCCGCCCGTGAACGACAGGTTGTCGTTGACGTTCCAGTCGGCCGACAGATCCCAGTAGTTCTTGGCGCCGATACGCTCGACCGTGAACTTGCTGGCGGGGTTGTCGTCCAGCACGTCGTCCAGGTGGTTCCAAACCACGTTCACGCCGAACTGGTTCATGGTCCAGTTCATGGTCGAACGCAGCTTGTGACGCGGGGTCGGGTTACCGCAGCGCGTACCGAACTTGTCGGCGCACTTGATCGGCGTCGAGATTTCGTCCGGCGTCGTCGTCGAGTCCCAGGTGTTGGTGTACAGCGAGCGGAACGCCAGCGAACCCCAATCCGGCAGACCCAGTTGTTCCAGGGTCGTGCGGTACGCGACGCCGATGTCGAAGCCGGCGGTCGTGATCGTCGCGACGTTCTGGTTGGTCAGCGAAACATAGTCGATCGAACCGTTCGAGAGGCGGTTGATCGCCTGGCAGTACGGCGAGCTCGGGTTGCCGTTGACCAGCGGACCGTAGCAGACGTTCATCACGTTGGCGGCGCTGCCGCCGAACGAGGCGATGGCGTCCGTGATCTCGATGTCGAAGTAGTCACCGGTGATCGAGAAGCCCGGCAGCCACGACGGCGTGTACACGAAGCCGGCCGTGAAGGTCTTGCCTTCTTCCGGACGCAGGTTCGGGTTGCCGCCCGACAGGGTCTGGGTCTGCTGGTTGGCGTTGATCAGGCCAACAACGCTGGCGGCGACGCCCGAGTTGATACAGGCCTGACGGATCGCGGCGGTCGGAGCGCCACGGGCCGAGCAGGGATCCGTCGCGGTCGGGAAGCCGTTCGACTGCGGCGAGAACAGTTCACCCACCGACGGAGCGCGGATCGCCTTGTTGTACGACGCGCGCAGCATCAGGTCGTCGAAGACCTTCCACGAGCCGGCGACCTTGTAGGTTTGCACCGACTTGGGCTGACCGGTGTAGTCCGACGTACGGCCGGCCAGTTCCAGGTCCAGCGACTTGATCAGCGGCAGGTCCTTCAACAGCGGGACCAGCACTTCGGCGTAGCCTTCGTAGACGTCGAAGCGACCGGAGACCGGCGGGCTGGCGTTGAAGCCCGTCAGGTTGCCCGTGGCCAGGTCTTGGCTGGGGTTGAAGGCGAAGTCTTCCGAGCGGTACTCGAAGCCGACGGCGAAGCCGATCGGGCCGGCGGGCAGCGAGAACTGGTTCTCGGTGTCACCGTTGATGCTGAAGCCGCCGTACATCTGCTCGTAGTCTTGCGACGAGTTGATGCGGGTCTTGATGAAGTTGGCCGCAGCGGCCGACATCGTGCCTTGACCGAAGATGTTCACCGGGACGCAGCCGCCCGACGGATCGGCGCAGGCGGTGCCGGCGGCGTTCAGCAGCAGGCCTTGCTGGATACGGGCCAGGCTGGTGTCGCCCAGCAGCGTGTTGCTGCCGTGGGTGTTGCCGTACTGGTAGTAGATGTCGAAGCCGCCGTTGATGGCCTCGATGTCGCCCTTCAGGCCCAGTTGCATCTGGAAGCCGGTGAAGTTGAACGACGAGACGCGCGGACCAACGTCGCTGAGGCGCTTGTTGAACACGCCCGTGACGGTGTCGAACAGGCCGTCGCCGTCGGTGTCGACGTCGGTGTAGGTGCCGGTCGCCCAGGGGCTGGACGTCGGGATCGAGTAGCTGGTGCTCGAACCCAGGCTGTTCAGAGCGGTCTTGGCGGCCGCCGTCAGGAACGGGTTGTTGTCGAGCGAGAAGCGGAAGATACGGCTGCCGACCGGGGTCGGGGCCAGCTGGGTGACGACCTTCGAGTTGACGAAGTTACCCTTGGCGTAGGCGGTCAGGCCCGGCTTGATTTCGTAGCTGGCCAGCGAGGTGACCGAGAAACGCTCTTGCGGGGTCTGCAGATAGTTGACCGGCGCGAAGTTGTAGGTGTCGTTCGCCGCGTCATACAGGCGAACGTCGCCGGTCGGCAGGAAGTAGGCCGAGTTGGCGGCGCTGTTGGCGACGCCCGGCAGGGTCACGAACTTGCCCGAAACGAACGGGTCGACGCGGCCCGGCTCCATCGAACCCGAGCCCGACGGGACAAAGCCCGTACGCGCGGCGTTGTCGCCCCAGGCGCGGGCCAGCATGCCGCCACGCTCGCCTTGGGTCAGGGCTTCACGCTTGTTGTAGCCCAGGCTCAGGACGACGTTGCCCTTACGATCGGCGAAGTTGGCGCCCATCGTCAGGTCGGCCGAGTAGATCGGCGCTTCGCCGCCGTCGGTTTCCGAGTAGCCCGCCGAGAACTCGAGGCCTTCGAAGTCGTTCTTCAGGATGAAGTTGACGACGCCCGAGATGGCGTCCGAACCGTAAACGGCCGAGCCACCGCCCGACACGACGTCGATGCGCTTGATCAGGGCCGGCGGGATCAGGTTCAGGTCGACGCTGCCGGCCGAGGTGGTCGGGGTCTGGCGCTTGCCATCCACCAGCACCAGGGTGCGGTTCGTGCCCAGGCCGCGCAGGTTCACCGTGGCGGTGCCGTTGCTGCCGTTGTTGACGGTCGAGGTGATGCCCGGAACGGCCTGCGGCAGGGTGTTCAGCAGGTTTTCGGTGTTCACCACGCCCGACTGCTTCAGCTCCTTGTCGCCGACTTGGGCGATCGGGCTGGCCGAGGTCAGGTCGGCGCGCGCGATGCGCGAACCGGTGACGACGATTTCTTCGACCTGGGCCGGCTCTTCAGCCTGTTGCGCCCAAGCCGCGGCGGCCGGCAGCATCACGCCGCACAGGATGGAAGACGCCAACAGGCTCTTTCGACGGCTAACAAAACCCAACAAATTCCACCTCCAAAAACTTGGCGTCGCCTCGCCCGAACGAGACAGACGCTCCCCCCGGTTCTTGACGAACAGGGCATTGGCGGCAGGAAGGCTGTAGTCGCGGGCATGGGTCAATCGCGGGTCGCGTCGTTCGCGCAATAAATCGTCGCCAGTGTCTCAAATGCGACACACTCCCATCTAGCTGGGCGCTAAGCCGATGAAAGATCGAAGTAAAAAGTTCCAGCGAGATCAGACCTATCGACACAAATATGAAACATTACAAAATAGTTATTCCGCAATCGGCGAGTTTTTGAATCCAATCCAACCAGTGACTGACAATGAGTTTCGCTAAATCCGTCGTTTAGAAACTCTATATTCTGTCATTGAAATGACAAACTTTGCCTGATGAACATCGATCAACGATCATGGGTAGCGCTACCCATCATCAACGACTTTGATCTTCACTGAAGATGCGTTGTACGGCCTGCGAAAAGGCGCGTGTCGGGCCAACGGATGCGATCGGGCGGTTGCGCCAAGCAAAGAAGCAACGCTTGAATGGATATTCGGCAGCCCGTTGCCGCTCCGCCGCCGCCTGTCCGAGTTCGCATGCCTCAGCACCCGCCCCTCAGAATCAACGCCGACCTGCCGGTCGAGACCTTCGCCGAGCGGTTCGCGCAAGACGGCTACGTGCAGATCCCTGTCTTCCTGGCGCCCCAGGACGCCGAAGCGGTCGCGGCCCTGCTGGACCCGCTGACCTGGAACATCGTCGCGCCGGACGAGGCCTCGGAGACCCTGGTGATCACGCCCGAGGTCATCAAGAAGTTCGGCGAAGCCCAGGTGCGCCAGTTCCTCCAAGGCGCCCTGAAGCGCGCCGCCAAGGGCTTCTCGTTCGTCCATATGTCCTATGCGCTGCAGGACGAGTATCTGCGTGCGCCGCAGACGCCGGTCCATCGGGCGACCGAGTTCCTGGAAAGCCGCGCGTTCCTGGACTTCGGCGGCCAGGTGATCGGCGCGCCGGAGGTGACCGGCGTGCGGGTCCAAGCCTCCTATTATCGCCCCGGCGACTTTCTGACCGTGCACGACGACAGCCATCGCAAGGACCACCGCCTGGCCGCCTTCACCGTGGGCTTCACCCGGCGCTGGCGTCCGGACTGGGGCGGCCAGCTCCTATTTCACGACGCCGAGGGCAATGTGACGCGCGGCCTGGCGCCGGGCTTCAATGTGCTGACCCTGTTCAAGGTGCCCACGCCCCACTCGGTGGCCCAGGTCGCCAGCTACGCCGAAGCCAAGCGCCTGTCCCTGACCGGCTGGCTGCTGGGCGACAAGACCGCCGCCTGATGAGGACCTCCGCCATGCTCGCCCCCGCCCTCGCCGCCGCCCTGACCCTCACCGCCGCCGGCGCCCTGGCCCAGGCCGCGCCTGAGCCCGACGTGATCAAGGCGCTGAAGGCCTGCAGCGCGATCAAGACCGATGGCGAGCGCCTGTCTTGCTACGACAAGGCCGCCCAGTCAGTGACCAAGGCTCAGGAGACGGGCGAGGTCATCATCATCGACAAGCAGGCGGCCCGCGCCGCCCGGCGTCAGGCGTTCGGCCTGGAGCTGCCGACCCTGTCGATCCTGGATCGCGGCGCTGACAAGGCCGAGACCGAAAAGCTGCAGGCGGTCGTCAAGACCGCGCGCGCCGACGCCGAAGGACGCCTGGTCGTGACGCTGGAAGACGGCGCGGTCTGGCGCCAGATCGACGGCGATATCCTGGGCAAGCCGCCCAAGGCGGGAACCACCGTCGAGATCCGCAAGGCTGCGATGGGCAGCTACATGATGAAGGTCGGCGCTCAACCCGCCATCCGGGTGCGTCGCAGCGAGGCCGCCCCGGCGCGCTGAGGCGCTTGGCCTTTGCGGATTCGGCGCCCGACGAATAAGCGCCAGGCGCCGTTGATTAGAGCGCGTTAGGTTTAAGTGTGAGCGGTTAAACCGCTCGAACGCGCCCTAAGCCTATGAATTAGAGCCTGTTTATCTGGTTTAGATGACTCCATCTAAACCAGACAGGCTCTAGTCCCTCGGGCGTCAAGGACGCAGCAGAAGACGTCCTCGCCCTTCGACAAGCTCAGGGTGAGGACGACTGTTGGCGCATGTTTACGGGTGATCTTCATCCTGAGCTTGTCGAAGGACGAGGATTTCCAGCCGAATGTGCGCCGAAACCTCAGCCATGCACCCTTTTTCTCGCGGCAAGGCACGTTTGCGGCCGTATCGCCAGAGAAATGCTTCAAGCGTGCAAACAGAGCGCGCCCAAACATTACATTTGAGAAATATTTGACCTTGGGCGCTGGTCTACGTCAGAACTTCGCTCGCGTGAGATTCCGGCCGATCCGGAACGGGCGAGACCGTGCCCCTTCGCGGGCTACTGGGAGGAGAGACCTTGGATAGACGACAGTTCCTCGCGGCCTGCGGCATCGGCGCCGGGGGCGTGTTGCTGCCGGGCTTTGGCCAGGCCATCGCCGCCGAACAGCTGATCGAGACGATGGACGTCGCGGTCAAGAAGCGCCTGGCCGACGCGGCGCTCAACGCGGCCAAGGCCGCCGGGGCCACCTACTGCGACGTGCGCGTGGGCCGCTATCTGCGCCAGTTCATCCAGACGCGCGAAGCGAACGTCCAGGGCGTGACCAACACCGAGTCCAGCGGCGTGGGCGTGCGCGTCATCGCCGGCGGGGCCTGGGGCTTCGCCGCCACCAACAACATGTCGCCGGAGTCGGTGGCCCAGACGGCCCGCCTGGCCGTGGCCATCGCCAAGGCCAACGCCAAGAACCAGACCGCGCCGGTCCAGCTGGCCCCGGCCAAAGGCGTGGGCGAGGTCAAGTGGGCCACGCCCATTCGCCGCAACGGCATGGAAGTGTCGCTGCAGGAGAAGGTCGACCTCTTGATGCGAGTCAACGGCGCGGCCCTGAAGGCCGGCGCCAACTTCGTCAACTCCAGCCTGTTCCTGATCAACGAGCAGAAGTACTTCGCCAGCAGCGACGGCTCGTACATCGACCAGGACATCCACCGCGTCTGGGCGCCGTTCACGGTCACCGCGATCGACAAGGCCACCGGCAAGTTCCGCTCGCGCGAGGGCCTCTCGGCCCCGATGGGCATGGGCTACGAGTATCTGGATCCCAAGGCCGAGGATAAGGTTCTCTCGCCCAACGGCATCATCAGCTACAACAAGTCCTACGACATGGTCGAGGACGCTCAGGCCGCCGCCGTCCAGGCGCGCGAGAAGCTGACCGCCAAGTCGGTGAAGCCGGGCCGCTACGACCTGGTGCTGGACCCCAACCACCTGGGCCTGACCATCCACGAGTCGATCGGCCACCCGCTCGAACTCGACCGCGTACTGGGCTATGAGGCCAACTACGCCGGCACCAGCTTCGCCACGCTGGACAAGCGCGAGCAGCGCTTCCAGTACGGCAACGAGATCGTCAACGTCGTGGCCGACAAGGTCCAGCCGGGCAGCCTGGGCGCCGTTGGCTATGACGACGAAGGCATCAAGACCAAGAGCTGGCCGCTGATCGAGAAGGGCAAGCTGGTCGACTACCAGGCCACTCGCGACCAGGCCCACATCCTGGGCAAGACCGAGAGCGACGGCTGCTCGTACGCCGACTCCTGGTCAACCGTGCAGTTCCAGCGCATGCCCAACGTCTCGCTGGAGCCCGGCAAGAAGCCGCTCAGCCTGGCCGACATGATCGGCAACGTCGAGAACGGCATCTACATCCTGGGCCGCGGCTCGTTCTCGATCGACCAGCAGCGCTACAACGCCCAGTTCGGCGGCACGCTGTTCTACGAGATCAAGGACGGCAAGATCACCCAGCCGCTGGAGGACGTCGCCTACCAGATGCGCACGCCGGAGTTCTGGAACGCCTGCTCGGCGATCTGCGACGAGCGGGACTACCGCCTGTTCGGGTCGTTCTTCGACGGCAAGGGCCAGCCCAGCCAGGTTTCGGCCGTCAGCCACGGCTCGTCGACCACAAGGTTCGACGGCATCAACGTCATCAATACCGCGCGCTCGCTCGGTTAAGCGGATCGAGGGAGACACATCATGGGTATCATGACGGAAGCCGAGGCCAAGACGATCCTCGACAAGGTCCTCAAGTTCTCGATGGCGGACGAATGCACCGCCCAGCTGACGGGCTCGATCGAAGGCAACATCCGCTTCGCGCTGAACAACGTCTCGACCAGCGGCGTGGTCAGCGACACCAACCTGGGCGTCTCGGTGGCCTTCGGACGCCGGGTCGGCACCTCGTCGACCAACGACTTCTCGGACGCGTCCCTGGCCCGCGCGGTCAAGCGCGCCGAGGAGCTGGCCCGCCTGGCGCCGGAGAACCCCGAGTTCGTGCCGGCGGTCGAGAAGCAGGTCTACAAGCCCAGCTCGACCTTCAGCGCGGCCACGGCGGCGATCACGCCAGAGCAGCGCGCCGACATCGCCATGGCGTCGATCGCGCCCTGCCGCGCCAAGAACCTGATCGCGGCCGGGTTCCTCAACGACGAGCAGAGCTTCGTGGCCTTCGCCAACAGCAAGGGCGCGTTCGGTTACCAGCGTTCGACCGAGATGGACTACACCTGCACCGTTCGCACCGCTGACGGGAAGGGCTCGGGCTGGGTCGCCCGCAACCTGCAGGACTCGACCCCGTTCAAGCCGGCCAGCGACATCGAGATCGCCATGCGCAAGGCCAGCGCCTCGGCCGAGGCCCAGGCCCTGGAGCCGGGCAAGTACACGGTGATCCTCGAGCCGGCCGCCGCCTCGGGCCTGATCTCGTTCATGTTCAACTTCTTCGACGCCCGCGCGGCGGACGAAGGCCGCAGCTTCCTGTCCAAGAAGGGCGGCGGCAACAAGCTGGGCGAGCAGGTCTATGACCCGCGCGTCAGCTTCATCTCCGACCCCTGGCATCCGGACCTCGCGGTCCTGCCGTGGGACGGCTCGGGCCGCGCCCGCGAGAAGATGGCCATGGTCGAGAACGGCAAGATCGCCAACCTGATGTACTCGCCCTACTGGGCGCAGAAGCAGGGCAAGCCGGTGGTCGGGCGTCCGGGCAACATCATCATGTCGGGCGGCACCAAGTCGACCGCCGACCTGGTGCGCGAAACCGAGCGCGGCATCCTGGTGACCCGCACCTGGTACATCCGCATGGTCGATCCGCAGACCGTGCTGCTGACCGGCCTGACCCGCGACGGCACCTTCTACATCGAGAACGGCCAGCTGAAGTATCCGATCAAGAACTTCCGCTTCAACGAGTCGCCGGTGATCATGCTGAACAATATCGACGACCTGGGCCGTCCGGTCCGCGTCAGCGAAGGCGGTCAGATGAAGTACATGATCCCGCCGATGCGCGTGCGCGACTTCACCTTCACCTCGCTGTCGGACGCCGTCTGACACACACCTATGGCCAGCAGTCGCGTAACCCGTTCGGAGTGTCTGCGTCTGCTGGCGGGCGGTGCGATGGGAGGTTGGCTGGCCAGCCTCCCATCGTCTCCCAAAGCCGCGCCGGCCTACGATTTCTGGTTCACGCGCCTGCGCTACGACAGCGGCGACTGGGACGTCGACCAGCGCATGCCGGCCAACATCCTGACCTCGCTGGTCGACTACACCACCCTGCGGGTCGATCCCGAAGAGCGCGTCGTACGCCTGTCGGACCCAGCCATGCTGACCGCCCCGTTCTGCTACCTGGCGGGCCACAAGCTGGTCGAGTTCAGCCCCGCCGAGGCCGAGAACTTCAAGACCTATGTCCGCAACGGCGGCTTCGTCTTCGTCGACGACTGCAACCACGACATCGACGGCCTGTTCGCCAAGTCGTTCGAGCGCCAGATGGCCAAGCTGTTCGGGGCGGATGCCCTGAAGAAGCTGCCCAACGACCACCTGATCTACCGCAACTTCTTCAAGTTCGACGGGCCGCCCGCCACCAGCTTCGAGCTGAACGGCTGGGGCGATGATCTCGTCCACGACTATCTGAAGGGCATCGAGATCGGCGGGCGCCTCGGGGTGCTCTACAGCAACAAGGATTACGGCTGCGAGTGGGATTACGACTGGCGCAACAAGCGCTTCCTGGCCGATGACAACACCAAGTTCGCGGTCAACATCGTGCTCTACGCCCTCACGGCCTGATCGCCTTTTTCTCTGTTCGGATTGCTTATGACCAAGACCCCCACCGAAGCCGAGATCGCGGGCAAGCTTCAGCGCCTGTCGCAGCTGCGCGCCGCCATCGGCCAGGCCATCGTCGGTCAGGACGAGGTGGTCGAGCAGCTCCTGATCGGCCTGCTGGCCGGCGGTCACTGCCTGATCGAGGGCGTGCCGGGCCTGGGCAAGACCTTGCTGGTCCGCACGCTTGGACAGGCCCTGTCGCTCGACTTCCGCCGCGTGCAGTTCACGCCGGACCTGATGCCCAGCGACATCCTGGGCACCGAGGTGCTGGAGGAAGACCACGGCACGGGCCATCGCCACTTCCGCTTCCAGCAGGGTCCGGTGTTCACCAACCTGTTCCTGGCCGACGAGCTGAACCGCACGCCGCCCAAGACCCAGGCTGCGCTCTTGGAAGCCATGCAGGAGCACCAGGTCAGCTATGCGGGCGTCACCCACGCCCTGTCCGAGCCCTTCTTTGTACTGGCCACCCAGAACCCGCTGGAGCAGGCCGGCACCTATCCCCTGCCCGAGGCCCAGCTGGACCGCTTCCTGCTCAACATCCGGGTGGGCTATCCCACCGCCGAAGAGGAGCGGGCGATCCTGGCCCTGACCACCGGCGGCGCGATCGAGGCCCCCAAGGCGGTGATGACCGGCGAGGACATCGTCGAGCTGCAAAAGTGGGTGCGACAGGCCCATGTCAGCGACGGCCTGCTGACCTGGATCACCAGCCTGATCCGCGCCACGCGTCCCGGCCCCGACGCGCCGAGCGCCATCCAGGACTATGTCCGCTGGGGCGCTGGGCCCCGCGCCGGCCAGGCCCTGGTGCTGGCGGCCAAGGCCCGCGCCCTGCTGCACGGACGCCTCGCCGCCACCCGCGAGGACGTCGTCGCTCTGGCCGCGCCAGTGCTGCGCCACCGCATCCTCTTGTCCTTCGCCGCCGAGGCCGAGCGCAAGACGACCGACGACGTGGTCGCCGCCCTGCTGGCCGCCCTGCCCGCGCCCGCCCGCGACTGACCTTTCCCATGTCGCCCTTCGACCTGCCGCCGGACCTGCGCACCCGCCTGCGACGCCTGTCGCTGGCGCCGCGCGCGGCTGCGGTGCTGGTCGGCGACGGGGCCCACGCCAGCCGCAATCGCGGCGGAGCGATGGAGTTCGCCCAGTACCGCGCCTACGAACGCGGCGATGACCTGCGGCGCATCGACTGGAAGCTCTATTCGCGGTCCGACAAGTTCTTCGTCCGCGACGCCGAGCGCGAGAGCCCGGTGGCGATCTGGATCGTGCTGGACGCCAGCGCCTCGATGGCCCAGGCGGATCTCGCCCGCCCCACCTGGACCCGCTTCGACGCCGCCCGCCGGCTGACCGCCGCCCTGATCGAGATTGCCCTGCTGCAAGGCGACCGCTTCGGCCTCGTCGTGGCCCAGGAGCGTGGCCCGCTGATGCTGGCCCCGTCAGGCGACAAGCGCCAGCGCGACCGCATCCGCCTGGAGGTCAGCCCGCTCAAGCCCGGCGGCGCGCCGCACTGGGACCGCGACCTCAAAACCCTGGGCGAGCGCATCGCGCCCGGCGATCTCGTCGTCTTCATCACCGACGGCTTCGATGAGGCCTGCGTCGCCGCCGCCGAGCGCCTGGCCGCCTCGGGCCGCGACGTGTCGTTCGTCCAGCTGCTGACCGGCGACGAGCGCGACTTCCCGTTCGACAGCTCGCTGCGCTTCCGTGATCCGGAGACCCTTGCCGAGCTGCCCGGCGAAGGCAGATCCCTGCGCGCCGACTTCCTCAAGCGCTTCGGCGAGGCCCGCGCCGCCCTGCGCGCCCGGCTGGAAGCGCGCGGCGTCCGCTTTGCCGCGCACTTCGCCGATCAGGATCCTGACGGCCCGATCCAGGCCCTGGCCCGCGCGGCGGCGGCCCGATGATCCCCGCCCTGCTGCTGCCCGCCGCGCTCGCCGCCCTGCTGGCCGTCGCGGTTCCGCTGGCGATCCATATCGCCCGGCGCACCGAAACCCGAACCATCGATTTTGCCGCCCTGCGCTGGCTGAACCCCAACCCCAAGCCGGTCCAGCGCCTGCAACTGGACGAGCGCCTGCTGCTGGCGGTGCGGATCGCGCTGATCGTTGCGGTCGCGCTCGCCCTGGCGCGCCCTGTACTGCGGCCGACCGGCGATGGCCAGCCCGTCGTCGCCATCGCCTCCGGGATCGACGCCGCCCAGGTCGCGGACCAGGGCGTGCGACGTGTCTGGCTGGCCCCGGACTTCCCCAGCGTGGGCCGCGCTGTCCCGCCCGCGACCGCCGACCTCGCCAGCCTGATCCGCCAGCTCGACGCCGAGACCCCGGCCGGAACCCCGCTGACCCTGGTCGTGCCGCAGACCTTCGAAGCGGACGCCGCGCGGCTCGTCCTGTCGCGCGAGGTCGTCTGGAAGGTGGCTCCGGCGAGCGGCACGCCCGCCGCCGCACCCCGGCGGACGCCGCCCAGCCTGATGGTCCGTTACGCCGCCGAGCGGGCCGAGGCGGTTCAGTACTTCCGCGCGGCGGCGGCCGCCTATGCCGGACCTGACCAAGCCCCGCCCCTTGAAGCCGCGCCCGTCGACCAGCCCCCGCCCGCCCAGGCCAAGACCCTGATCTGGCTGTCGGGCGCCCCGCTGTCGGATGCGGCCCTGGCCTGGATCGAGCGCGGCGGCGTCGTGCTGCTGGCCGATGACGCGCCCTCGCCCGTCGAGGGGAGGAAGACCGTGGTCTGGCGCGACGCCGACGCCGCCCCGCTGGCGCTCGAGGGCCGCTATGGCCAGGGTCGCGTCGTCCAGCTGACCCGCCCCCTGACGCCCAAGAGCCTGCCAGCCCTGGTCGAGCCCGACTTCCCCGACCGCCTGTGGGCCCTGCTGGACCCGCCGCCGGCCCCGGCCCGCGTCGCCGCGCAGGACTATGCCCCCGCTGTCGGCGGCGAAGGCCCGGCCCTGGCCTTCAATCCGCATCCGATCGACCTGCGCCCGTGGCTGGCGATGCTGATCGCGGCGCTGTTCGCCGCCGAGCGCTGGCTGGCGACGCGTCGAAGCCGCGCGGCGCCAGCATGATCGCCGCCCTCGCCCACCTGCCCCGCGCCGCCCGGCTGCGCGTGGTGCTCGACACCCTGGCGGTCGGCGCGCCCGCCGTGCTGGCCGGCGGCGTCGCAGCCTGGCGGGTGGCGGGGCCGCTGGGGACGCTCGCCATCGGCGCGGCGGGCCTGGGCGCCACGGCCTGGACCGCCTGGAAACGCACGCAGCGCTTCGATCGCGCCTGGCTGACCGCCGCCCTCGACGCCCGGGCGCCGGGACTTGAGGACAGCAGCGACCTCCTCTTCGCAGCGCCCGAGACCCTGACGGGCCTGGCCGCCCTGCAGCAGGCGCGCCTGCGGGAGCGGCTTAAGGAGGCCGCCGCCCTCGACCTGCGCCCGGCTTGGTCGACCCGCGCCATCGCCGCCTCGGTCGGTCTCAGCGCGCTGGTCATCGCGGCCGCCGCCCTATGGCCCGCGCCGAGCGATAGCGTTCGACGCCCGGGCGCAGCCGTCCCCGCGCCGCTGGCCGCCCCGCACCTGACCGGCGTGCGGCTGCGGATCACCCCGCCCGCCTATACCGGCCAGCGGCCTTTCGAGCAGAGCAGCCTCGATGTCCGCGCGCCCGCCGGATCGCAGGTCGCCTGGAGCCTGGGCTTCATGCCGCAGCCCGACGCGGCGAGCCTGACCTTCCCGGGCGAGGCCGCCCTCTCCCTACGCCGCGACGGCGGCCGCTGGACCGGCGCGCGCGCCTTCGAGCGCTCGGCGCTTTACCGGATCGAGGCCCCGGGCCTGGCCCGCCAGCGCCTGCATCGGCTGGAGATGATCCCGGACGCCGCGCCCGTGGTCCGCGTCGCGAGCCCGACCACCGCCCTCTCCTTCGTCGAACCCGGCCAGGCCCGCTGGGCGCCGGTGTTCGAGGCGCGTGACGACTACGGGGTCGCCGCCACCGCCACCCTGAAGATCACCGTCACCAAAGGCGAAGGCGAGAACATCACCACCACCGAGCGGACCTTGCCGGTGACCGGCCAGGGCGATGCGCGGCTGAAGCGTTTCCCGGTGTCGCTGGACCTGGCCCGCGAAGGCCTTGCGCGTGGCGGCGACCTGATCGTCCAGCTAACCGTCCGCGACAACCGCCAGCCCGCCGCCCAGAGCGTCGAGGGCCCCAGCATCATCCTGCGCTGGCCCAATGACCCGCCGCCGGTCGACGGCCTGGAGGGCATGGCCCGCAAGATCCTGCCGGTCTATTTCCGCAGCCAGCGCCAGATCATCATCGACGCCGAGGCCCTGCTGGCCCGCAAGGCCAGGATCTCGGCCGACAAGTTTATGGATAGCGCCAACGGCCTTGGCGAGGACCAGGCCCAGCTGCGCCTGCGCTACGGCCAGTTCATGGGCGAGGAGGCCGAGGGCGGCGGCGTGGGCCTGGCCCTGCCCACCAGCGACGCCCCGGCGCTCGATCTTCCGACCAATGACGGCCCCGCCGCCCCGGCGGCCAAGGCCAAGGCGCATGACGACGATCACGACCACGGTCCGGGCGACGGCCACGATCATGGCGGCGAGAGCGACGGCTCGCCGCTGGGCGACATGGACAAGCTGTTGGCCCAGTTCGGTCACGCCCACGACACCGGCGACGCCGCCACCCTGTTTTCGCCCAGCGCCCGCGCGACCCTGGCCCAGGCGCTGGACGCCATGTGGGCCTCCGAGCGCGCCCTGCGCCAGGGCGAGGTGAAGGCGGCCCTGCCGCACGCCAACCGGGCGCTCGTCCTGCTGAAGACCGCCCAGCAGGCGACGCGGATCTATCTAGCCCGCACCCCGCCCAAGCTGCCGCCGATCGACCTGTCGCGCCGGATGAGCGGCAAGCGTGACGGCATCGTCACCGGGCGTCTCGCGCCGCTGGTCCGCGACGCCGCTGACACCCCGGCCGTCGCCGCCTGGCGCGCTCTTGGCGAGACGGGTTCCAACGCCGCAACGCCGAACCTCGACGCCCTGAACCGCTGGGTCGCCGCCAACGCCGGCCGCCTGCCCGACGCCCTGTCGCTGAGCGCGGCCATCGACACGGTCCGCAACGAGCCCCAGTGCCAGGACTGCCGTCGCAAGCTGCGCGCCTTGCTGTGGACCGCGCTGGAGCGCCCGACGCCGGGCGTGCAGCGCCGCGCCCCGGTCGATCCGCGCGGCCGGCTCTATCTGGACGCCCTGCGATGACCGGTCCTTCGCTCCTGGCCCTGGTCGTGATCGTCGGCGCGCTGGTCGTCAGCCTGACGCGCCTTTCCCTGCGCCGTCGGGCCGCTGCTACGGCCGAGCGCGGGCCCACCTGGCGCTTCGCCGCGCTGGCCGGTTTGCAGATCGCGGCCGGCGCTCTCTTGTGGCTGACCCTGTTCCCGCCGCAGGTGCTGACCGCGCCGGGTCGGCTGGTGGTGCTGACGGAGGGCGCGGGCGCTCGCCTGCCCGCCTCCGGCGACGTCGTGGTGGCCTTGCCCGAGGCGACCCGCGCGGCCGGGGCCGTCCGGGTTCCGGACCTCGCCACCGCCCTGCGGCTCTATCCCGAGCCCGGCCGTCTGCAGATCGAGGGTCACGGCCTTGCGCCGCGCGACCGCATCCCGCTGGACCGCCCCGCGACCTTCGCCCCGCCCGCGCCGCCGAAGGGGATCATCGCCCTGGCGCTGCCCGCGCCAGTCGCCCCCGGCGCCCGCTTCACGGTAGGCGGCGAGATCGGCGTGCTGGAGGCCGGCGTGGTCGAGTTGCTGGATCCGGCCGGCGCCGTGGTCGACAAGGTCGAGGTCACGGCCGGCGCGCGCTTCCGCCTCGCTGGCGCGGCCCGCGCAGCGGGTCCGGCGCTGTTCGACCTGCGCCTGCGCGACCCGGCCGGCCGGCAGATCGAGCACGTTGAGATCCCGGTCGAGGCCCGCGCCCCGGTCAGCCCGCGCGTCCTCGTCCTGGCCGGGGCGCCGAGCGCCGAGACCAAGTATCTGCGCCGCTGGGCCCAGGACGCCGGGATCGCCCTGAACCTTGAGGTGTCGTTGGGCGGCGGCGTGCAGCTGGGCGACGCGCCCGTGGCCCTGACCCGAGCGACGTTCGACGCGGTGGACCTGCTGGTGATCGACGACCGCCGCTGGGAGGCGCTCAGCCGTCCGGAGCGCGCGGCCATCGACGGCGCCGTGCGCGGCGGTCTGGGCTTGCTCTTACGGCCCAGCGGCCCGCTGTCGGACGCCGTGCGCCGCGACTGGGCGAGTCTGGGCCTGCCCACCGCCGAGACCGACGGCCTGCGCGCCGTGCGGCTGAACGGTCCGAACACGGACGTCAACCGCTACGACATCCTGCCCACCGCCTCAGGCGGCGTGCCGCTGGTCGTCACCAAAGACGGCCAGCCCCTGGCCGCTTGGCGCGCGCGGGGCCAGGGCCGGGTCGCCCTATGGACCGTGGCCGACAGCTACGCCCTGGTGCTGACCGGCCGCGCCGACCGCCACGGCGAGCTGTGGAGCGAGCTGTTCACGGCCGTGGCCCGTCCCGGCGAGGCGGCGGGCGTGCGGGTGGAGGGCCTGGCGCGGGCGGGTCAGAGGGTCGCCCTGTGCGGGGCGCGGGAAGGCCTTACCGTGGTCGAACCCGAAGGGACGACGCGGCGGCCGCTGGTCGATCCACGCGCCGCCCCGGGGGCCTGCGCCGCCTACTGGCCGGCGAGCCCGGGCTGGCGGATGATCGTCGAGGGTGATCGCCGGAGCGCGCTGTACGTCCAGCCCGCCGACGCCGCGCCCTCCCTGGCGAACGCCGAAGCGCGGGCGGCGACTGAGGCTCTGGTCGAGACGGCCGCCGCCGGTCCGGCGCGCGCGGCGCGCCATGCGCCGGGCTCGCCGTGGCCTTGGGCCGCAGGTCTGCTCGCCGTGCTGGGGGCGCTGTGGTGGCTGGAACGGCGCTCGCCGCGCCGGTGATCCTGACCTAGAGCGTCAGCACCACGAACATCACCGCACTGACCGGAATCGCCGCCGAAAGGGCCATGTGCAGAAGGGTCTCGCCGACCGAAAGGGCCGAGCGAGCGGACGTGGAAACCTTGACCGGGGATGGGTTGACGGCGGTGGCCATGGACGATGCTCCTTGCACGGTGGAGCTTGCCCGCAAGGTGTTAACGAAGCTGAATCGGGAACCCCTAACGGCTTGCGACAAGTTGTCCGCGAGACAGCCGCCAGCCCGCCCCAGGGCCAAAAAAATCGGCGCGTCCGAGGGGGACGCGCCGCGGGATCCCGCGCGACACCGGGAGGTTTGTGGCCGCGCGATCGAACCGAAGTAACCCGCCGGGCCAGGAGAGGCGGACGCCGGCGGGCCAGGAGAGGCGGACGCCGGCGGGCGGGGGGTATCAAGACGTCCTAGAAGCTCATCCGCAGGCCCAGAACATAGGTGCGGCCGGGCTTGTAGTAGGTGAAGGTGGCGTTGTCGTACTGGAAGTACGAGCGCAGCGACTCGTTGGTCAGGTTGGTGACGTTGAAGGTCACCTGCGGGGCGTTGTTCAGGCCGAAGATCTTCCCGAGGTCATAGCTCGAGGAGAAGTCGGTCTGCTTGTAGTCGTCCGAGAACAGGGCGGCGGCGGCGATGCCGTTCTGGTTAAGGCCGCTGACCTGCGAGCCCTTCCGGAACACATGGCTGAGACGCAGGCTGACGCCGTTGTGCTCATAGTAGCCCGTCAGGTTGTAGGTGTACTTGGCCACGCCCAGCGCGGTGGCCGGACCATTGCTGGTCTGGTCGACGATGGTGGCGTTGGCGTTGACGCCCAGGCCCTCGACGCCGAACCGGCTGGTCAGGAAGTCGAGCGGCTGAACCCACTGGAACTCCAGGCCGTTGATCGTCAGCTTGTTGGGCACGTTGATCTGCGACTGGACCTGAACCTGCGCCTGGGTCGGACCGCCACGCGAGTTGATGGCCGTCTTCTGGGTGTCGTTCAGGGTGTCGTAGGTGATGCCGTACTGGGCCAGGAACGAGAACGGCTGGGTGACCACGTTGTTCTGCGTGAAGCCGGTGATCGACTTGCGGAACGCGTTGACCGCGACCACGCCTTCCTGGCCGGTGTAGAACTCGAAGCCCAGGTCGATGTTCTTGGAGAAGTAGGGCTCCAGGGCCGAGTTGCCGATCGTGGCCTGGTCGGCCGACGGCGCGCCGAAGCTCACGCCCGGCAGCTGGGCCGACGGATCCGGTCGGGTCATGGTCTCCGACACTGCAGCCCGGGCGACGGCGCGCTCGCCCACGTCATAGGCGATGCTCGCGGCCGGCAGCCACTTGGAATAGGTGTTCTTCGTGTAGACGAAGTTGGTGATGTTCGGATAGCGCGAGCCGTCCGGCAGCGTCCCCGTAGCCGGAGCGTTGCGCGGGTCGGCCACCGAGACGCGGCCGCCGATCGTCTGCTTGGTGTGGACGTAGCGAACGCCGACATTGAAGCGCAGGTCGCTGTCCAGAACCTGGGTCACGCCGTTCAGCTCGGTGAAGGCCGCGCTGTTCTTCTCGTTGATGTAGCCGCCGCTGGCGCCGGTGTTGGAGCCGCCGGATTCCGGGGTGTTGTCGTGGAACTGGTCGTACTTTGAGGCCTGCTTGACCTTGTCCCAGTCGACCGTGACGAAGCCGGCCGGGCCGGGCTTCAGATAGCCGGCTAGACCCGTGGTCGGGATCAGCGAGCCGCCATAGGTGACCGTGCCCGTCTGACCGGCCGTATAGCCCGTGCCGTAGCCCGGATAGGTCGGGTAGCCGGCCGGGGCGGCGCCCGGCTGGTTCAGGCCCTGGCACGCCGGCTGACCGTTCGGCGAGGGCAGGAAGATGCTCGGGTTGTTGCCGCAGGTCGCGTTCTGCCAGGCTTGGCTGTTGTCGTAGCCCCGGATGGTGCGCGAGATGTCGTCGTAGTTGGCGCCGGCCTTCAGGTTCAGGGCCTCGTCGCCCCAGGTGAGCGCGGCGCGGGCGCCCTTGGTCTCATACCAGCGCTTCTCGTCCTGCATGTTCACGCGACCGCCGGTCCAGATGAAGTTGGCCGGGTTGTTGAGGTCGACGCTGCTCTTGATGGTCGGAATACCGGTCGGGTTGGCGGTGTACTCAACCGTCGTCCCCACGCCCAAGGCGGTGACCGGACCGAAGGTCGGGCTCTCGCGGTGGAACGTGCTCTTGGTGTAGTTGGCCTGGGCCTCGAACTTCAGCTTGTCGTTGATGCGCCATTCGCCGCCCGGATTGATCCCCCACAGCTCGGTCTTCTCGAGATAGGGACGGAATTCCAGGAAGAAGTTCGAGTTGGCGTAGGTGCCGGACGTGACCGTGCAACCCGTCGAGCAGTCGGCCTTGTCGTACTTGGTGTTCAGCGGAATGACCGCGCCGTTGCGGACGATCCACATGATGTCTTCGCGGATCAGGTCGGTCTTCTTGTAGCCGTACATCCCGTCGACATAGAAGTTGACGTCGTCGTTCGGACGCCACTCCAGGCTGCCGACCAGGTTGATGCGGTCGCGGTTCCCGTACGAGGCGGACGGACGGCCGATACGCGGCAGCAGACCGTTGTCGATCTGCTGGATCGAGGCGCCGGGGTTGTTGGCCAGCAGGAACGCGCGATCGATGACCGTGCCGGCCACCAGGCCTGCGCCCGCGCCGACCGGGACTGTGCCCGGGATCGTCCAGTTGCCGCCGCCCGTGGGGTTGCAGCCGCTGGTCGCGCCGCACTGGGCCGCCGACAGGTTCGGGTTGGTGTAGCCGATGGTCTCATAGCCGCGGGTGTCGGTCTTCAGGCGCTGGCCCGACATCCCGAACAGGACGCCGAAATTGTCCCAGGTCTTGCTGGCGATCAGCGAGCCCTTGGCGCCCACGCCCGCGCCGTCGGCCTTCACGCCCTGGATGTTCATGGTCAGCGACTGGCCGGGGCGGTCGAACGGACGCGCCGAGCGCATGTCGATATTGCCCGCCGCGCCGCCTTCCAGCAGGCTGGCCGAGTAGCTCTTGTTGACCGTCAGCTTGGTGAAGAGATCGGTCGGGAAGAACGACAGGTCGACCGAGCGGTCGGTGCCCTGCGCGTCGGTCGCGCCCGACGAGGCCACGGCGATCGAGGCGCCGTTCAGCGTCACGTTGGTGAAGTTGCTGCCCAGACCCCGGATGGCGACATTGACGCCTTCGCCGGTGATGTCGCGGGTGATGGTGATGCCCGGAACGCGGTTGAACGACTCGGCGATGTTGGAGTCGGGGAACTTGCCGATGTCTTCGGCGAAGATCGCGTCGGCGAAGCCCGTGCTCTCGCGCTTGGCGACGGTCGATTGCGCCAGGCTCTTGCGATAGCCCGTGACGACGATCGCCTCGACCGAGTCATCGGCGGCGGCCGCCGGCGCGGTCTGGGCGTGCGCCTCGACAGCGATCATGCCCGACAACATGGTGGCGCCCAGCAGCGCAGCGCGGCGCAGACGCGCGCCCATAGCGAAATTCCGCATTGAGATCCCCTTCCTCCCGAAAGCCCGCTTGAAGACGAGCAGCCTTGCTTCTTGGCGCCGCCCGATCTGGTAGCGCTACCAGACACTCTCGCGAAACAACGTGGTCGTCAATAGGTCAGACGACTGAGGTCAGACCTATTGAGGCGCAGGAGAGCGGCGCTGGGCTGTCCTTCGCGCGATACGAAGCGGATTTTTGTCGGTCGGGCGTACGGCAGAACCGCAATCAGGCCTTTCTAGGCGGCCCCATACAGGCTCTCGCGCGGCCATGAAGCGACCACGCGCCGGGCCAATAGTCCTGACCACTTCCCGAGAGATGCGCCAGAAAATCCCTGAACTGTCCAGACCAGTTCAGCCCGGCGGCGCGGCCCCGGGCCCCGTGCGGTAGGCGGCGCGTCCACGGGTCACCCGCCGCAGGGAGGCCGGATAGCGATGCAGCTGGCTCTCGGGCCGGATGGGCCTGGCCACCAGTCCGCCGCCGCAGTCGGGACACAGGCCGCCGAAGCGATCGGCGCAATCCAGGCAGAAGGTGTGCTCGAAGGTGCAGATTCGCGCCGCGTCGCTGGACGGCGGCAGGTCGGCGTCGCAGCACTCGCAGTTGGGACGCAATTCGAGCATGGGCCGTTCTCCCGTGATCGTCGCGCTTCGATAGCTTGGAAGCCTTGCACCATAAGGGGTTTTGCGCGGCCTGCGCGAGGGCGCGCGTTCACCGATCACGGGAATGTGGCGATGCGCGAAAAGCCCGTGATCAACAGGGGTTGACCCCCTTCCCCCCAGGCCCTAGACACCGCGCCGTTTGCGCGGCGGACGGGCCCAAAGCCCGTCCGCTTTCTTGCAAGAAGACGCCCCGACGCGCGGGGGGCGGACGGGGGTTACCCCGGGGCCGTCTTTTTGCGAAAATGACCGCCCAATTCCGGGCCCGATCGCGTTCAGGAGCGCTCCATAGAATGTCCCAAGACCTTCTCCCCGGCGTGACTGGCGTTCTGGCCCTGGCCGACGGCACGATCCTGCAAGGCGTGGGCTGCGGCGCAGTCGGCGACGCGGTCGGCGAGGTGTGCTTCAACACCGCCATGACGGGCTATCAGGAGATCCTGACCGACCCCTCATACATGGCCCAGATCGTCGCCTTCACCTTCCCGCACGTGGGTAATGTCGGCACGAACACCGAAGACCTGGAGCAGATCACCGGCGTGGCCGAGACGGCCGCCCGCGGCGCGATCTTCCGCGACGTCCCGACCGCCCAGGCCAACTGGCGCGCCAATGGCGACTTCGACGCCTGGATGAAGGCCCGCGGCGTGGTCGCCCTGGCCGGCGTCGACACCCGCGCCCTGACCCGCAAGATCCGCGAAACCGGCATGCCGCACGGCGTCATCGCCCATTCGCCCGACGGCAAGTTCGACCTTCCCGCCCTGGTCGCCAAGGCCAAGGACTGGGCCGGCTTGGAAGGCCTCGACCTGGCCAAGGACGCCTCGACCACCCAGACCTTCACCTGGGACGAGGGCCTGTGGTCGTGGCCGGAAGGCTACGCCAAGCTCGACAAGCCCAAGTACGAGGTCGTGGTCATCGACTACGGCGTCAAGCGCAACATCCTGCGGGCCCTCGCCCATGTCGGCGCCCGCGCCACGGTGGTGCCGGCCTCGACCAGCGCCGAAGACATCCTGGCCCGTAATCCGGACGGCGTCATGCTGAGCAACGGCCCGGGCGACCCGGCCGCCACCGGCCAGTACGCCGTGCCGGAAATCCAGAAACTGGTCGCGAGCGGCAAGCCGGTGTTCGGCATCTGCCTGGGCCACCAGATGCTGGCCCTGGCGCTCGGCGCCAAGACCGTGAAGATGGAGCAGGGCCACCACGGCGCCAACCACCCCGTGAAAGACCTGACCACCGGCAAGGTCGAGATCGTCTCGATGAACCACGGCTTCACCGTCGACACCGCGACCCTGCCCGCCCCGGTCAAGGAGACCCACGTCTCGCTGTTCGACGGCACCAACGCCGGCATCGCCCTGGAAGGCAAGCCGGTGTTCTCGGTGCAGCACCACCCCGAAGCCTCGCCCGGCCCGACGGACAGCCTGTACCTGTTCGAGCGGTTTGCGGGCCTGATGGACGCGGCGAAGTAAGCGGTTCGACCTCATAGATCCTCCGCCGCGATGCGGGGGAGGTGGCCCAGAGGACCGTAGGGGGCCAACGCGGCGCTTTCCCAGCTCGCCCCCTCAGTCGCTCCGCGACAGCTCCCCCGTATTACGGGGGAGCATCTTCATGTTTTGACCTCCCCTACGTCACCCGCGCCTATCCTTTGAAAAAGGGAGGACGCGGGGATGATCGACGACACCGATTTCACCGGCAGACGGGTGCTGGTTGTGGGCGGGTCCAGCGGGATCGGCAACGGGATCGCGCACGCGTTCAAGGCGCGCAGCGCCGAGGTCGCCGTCTGGGGCACGCGGGCCAGCGCGGGCGACTATGACCCCGCCGATGGGTCGGACCTTTCCGGCCTGTCCTACGCCCAGGTCGACGTCGGCGATCCGGACGCCATCGACGCCGCTCCTGCCCCGTTCGAGACGCTGGACGTGCTGGTGCTGTGCCAGGGCACGGTCGTCTACAAGCGCGGAGAGTTCGAGCGGCCGGGCTGGGACCGGGTGATGGCGGTCAATCTCGACAGCCTGATGTCCTGCGCCCGGCGCTTCAAACCGGCCCTGGCGCAGAGCCAGGGCAGCGTCATCATCGTCAGCTCGATCTCAGGGCTGAAGGCCAATATCGGCAATCCGGCCTATGCGGCCTCCAAGGCCGGGGCGATCAGCCTGACCAAGACCCTGGGCCAGGCCTGGGCGCCGGAGGGCGTGCGAGTCAACGGTCTGGCGCCGGGCCTCGTCGAAACCAAGCTGACCAAGGTCACCACCGCCAATCCCGAGCGCCTGGCCGGAGCGCTGGCGACCATCCCGCAGCGCCGGATGGGCACGCCCGCCGATATGGCCGGGGCGGCGCTGTTCCTGGCCTCGCCGCTCGCATCCTACGTCACCGGCCACACCCTGGTGGTCGACGGCGGTCTGTCGCTTTGAAGGGAGAAGAACAATGAAGGCCCTGCGCTATCACGGCGCCCGCGACGTCCGCTACGAGAGCATGGACGATCCGACGCCCCAGTCGGACCGCGACGCCATCGTCAAGGTCACCGCCTGCTCGATCTGCGGTTCGGACCTGCACATCTATCACGGCCACGGCTTCTCGGAGGACCAGGGCTTCTGCGTCGGCCACGAGGCGGTCGGCGAGGTGGTCGAGGTCGGGCGCGGCGTGCAGCGGCTGAAGGTGGGCGACAAGGTGATGCTACCGGCCGCCGTGGGCTGCGGGCGCTGCCGCTCGTGCCTGTCGGGGGTGATCCAGACCTGCGAGAACGGCCAGGGCGCCTGTTATGGCCTGTCCGCGCGGCTGCAGGGCTCGCAGGCGGAAGCCGTGCGCGTGCCGGCGGCCGACATGAACGCCGTGCCGGTGCCCGACGGCGTCTCGATGGACCAGGCGCTGATGATGACCGACGCCCTGGCCACGGCCTGGTTCGGGGCGCGAAACGCCGAGGTGCGGCCGGGCGCCAGCGTGGCGGTGATCGGCCTTGGGCCGATCGGCCTGATGGCGGTGGAGAGCGCCTATGTCATGGGCGCGCACGTCGTCTACGCCATCGATCCCCTGCCCGCCCGCCGGGCCCTAGCGGAAGAGGCCGGCGCGATCGCCCTGCATCCCGACGAGGCTCTGGCGCGCGTGCGCGAGGACACGAAAGGGCGCGGGCTAGATTGCGTGATCGAGGCGGTCGGCGGCGAAGCCACAGTCGACGCGGCCCTGCGGCTGGTGCGGCCGCGCGGCGTGGTGTCGGTGATCGGCGTACAGCAGGCCAAGCGCTTTCCCTTCCCGCTGGAGCGCGCCTTCGGCGCGGGCCTGACCTTCCGGGTCGGCACCTGCTCGGTGCCCGAGGAACTGCCGGCGCTGTTCCCGCTGGTCCGCTCAGGCCGCCTGCGGCCCGAGAAATACATCAGCCACCGCATGGCGCTCAGCGACGGCGCTGAGGCCTACCGCCTGTTCGAGAGCCGCGAGGCGGGGGCGCTCAAGATGGTGCTGACGCCGGGGTGATCGCCTGTTCCCCTTTACCCAGTCATCCGACCTCCCCGGCGAATGCCGGGGTCCAGATCGAACCCGCCGTCATCGAAGCGCTGGCAAGGCCGTATGGCGCGCTCACCCAAACCGATCCGGATGAATCTGGGCCCCGGCATTCGCCGGGGAGGTCGGGTATTTTGGCCGCGACGTTGAAAAGTGGGGGCCGCCTCCCGCAAGACTAGGGGGCAAAGCGGGAGGCGGCGACCGGACGCCCGCTGCAATGGGGGGCGCGTGCAGGCGTCCGGCGGGCGGAGCCCATCGCCCGGACACATGTCCGGAAGGGATGGACGGGCTCGAACCCGATCTGTGAACTCAGGCGCTCAGACCTTCATGTCGAGCAGGGCGCCAGTCATCTCGTCGGCGGTGCGGACGACCGCCGCATTGGCCTTGAAGTCGGTGGACGCGCCGATCTGTTCGACGCGCTCCTTGACGTAGTCGACGTCACGGGTCTCGGCGTTCTTCTCGGCCTGCTGCTCGCCGGCGGCGACGCGCTGGGCGCTGGCGCTGAGCCGGTCGGCGGCGGCGAGCATCCCCGAGGCGGCGATGGATAGGGCCTGCATGGACAATGTCCTCTCTGCTTACCCAAGGTTATCCGACAGGTTGGGTTAAGCCCCGGCGACGAGAAATGGTAAAATTCACGGCTTGGTCATGTTTTTTGCCACGCGTTAACCTCCGGGGGTCGGGCATGAGCTGTCGGGAGGGGTGGGATCTTCCGCCGCCCCGCCCTCTGGCGGCTGGCGCATGCTGGGGTTGCGACAGCAGCGGAACTGCGTGGCGATAACACCGGTCTTCGCGCCAAAAACCTACCCAAGATTACAAAACGTTCAGACTCCGCCGTCTCGACAAGCTGTCACAGGGTCGACATGGTTCGCCGCCGTTCCGGACTTGGGGGTCCGCGACGCGGGGGAATGGGGCGAGTTCGCCGCCGGAACCAATCATAATTTTGGCTACACGCCCGAGGAGCGTCTCAAGTCATGTCGTTTATCCGTCGCGCCGCGCTCGCCAGCGCCGCCCTGCTCATGGTCGCGCAACCGGTCCTGGCCAAGACGCAGGCCCAGCCCGCCGCCGTCCAGAAGGTGGCTCCGAAGGCGGCTCCGAAGGCGATCAAGAAGGCCGCGCCGGTTTCGGATTTCACGCCGTCGGCGGACATCATCAAGACGCACATGGCCTTCCTGGCCGACGATCTGCTGGAAGGCCGCGAAGCCGGCACGCGCGGCTATGACATCGCCGCCAACTACGTGGCCGCCCAGTACGCCCTGCTGGGCGTGAAGCCGGCCGGCGACAACGGCGCCTATCTGCAGCGCGTACCGTTGATCTCGTTCCGTCCGGCCGGCGACGGCGCGATCACGGTTACGGGCGCCGACGGCCAGACGACCGCCCTCACCTTCGGCGAAGACTTTCTGCCGACGCCGCAGGCCCAGGCCGCCGACCTGACGGTGGAAGCCCCGCTGGTGTTTGTCGGCTACGGCGTGGTCGACCCCACCCGCAACCGCGACGACTACGCTGGCCTGGACGTGAAGGGCAAGATCGTCGTCATGCTGGGCGGCGCCCCGGCCTCGATCCAGACCGAAGAGCGCGCTCACCTGAGCAGCCCCAACACCAAGCGCGCCGAAGCCGAAAAGCGCGGCGCGATCGGCGTCATCACCCTGTCGACCCCGAGCGGCGAAAAGCGTCGTCCGTTCAAGGCGGGCGTGGCCGGCATGAAGAGCTGGCGCGTGGTGTGGCGCAACGCCCAGGACGTCGGCGCGATCCGCGCGCCGGGCGCCCCGTCGCTGGCCTCGCTGAGCCAGGCCGGCGCGGCCAAGCTGTTCGCCGGCGCGGCGGGCTCGCTGGAAGCCGCCATGGCCGAGGCCGAGAAGCCGGAAGGCGCGGTCAAGGGCTTCGCCCTGGCCACCAAGGTCAAGATCGAGCTGAAGACCGAGATCCAGAAGAGCGAAAGCAGCAACGTCGTCGGCGTCATCGAAGGGTCGGACCCGACCCTGAAGGCCCAGACGATCATCCTGTCGGCGCACCTGGACCACATCGGGATCCGGCCGAACGTCAAGCCGGGCGAAGACGCTATCAACAACGGCGCGCTCGACAACGCCTCGGGCATCGCCACCCTGCTGGAGGTCGCGCGCGGCTTCAAGAACAGCAAGATCCGTCCCAAGCGCTCGATCGTCCTGCTGGCGGTGACCGCCGAGGAAAAGGGCCTGGTAGGCTCGGACTACTTCGCCAACAACCCGACGGTGAAGAAGGCCGACATCGCGGCGAATGTGAACCTCGACATGCCGGTGCTGCTGTATCCGTTCAGCGACGTCATCGCGTTTGGCTCTGACCGCTCGACCATCGGCGACGTCGTCAAGCGCGCCGCAGGCCGCGTCGGCATCGGTCTTTCGGGCGATCCGCTTCCGGAAGAAGGTCTGTTCACCCGCTCGGATCACTACCGCTTCGTTGAGCAGGGCGTGCCGTCGGTGTTCCTGATGACCGGCTTCAAGAACGGCGGCGAGAAGGCCTTCACGACCTTCCTGAAGACCAACTACCACAACCCCGCCGACGACCTGAAGCAGCCGATCGACTATGACGCCGCCGCGCGCTTCGCGCTGGTGAACTACGAGATCGCCCGCGAACTGGCCAACACCCCGGCCCGTCCGACCTGGAAGAAGGGCGACTTCTTCGGCAGCGCCTTCGCCCCGGCCGGCCACCCGTCGGCGGCGAAGTAGGGCTTAATCCCGATCTCCCCGGCGAATGTCGGGGCCCAGATGGAAAAGCGCTGGGGTTGGTTCTAGGAGCGCATCGCTTCTCCAATCACCCCAAACGCCTTGAGATCTGGATCCCGGCGTTCGTCGGGAAAATCGGATGAGAGTGATTGACCCGGAGGGCGGCGGAAGAGATTCTGCCGCCCTCTCTTTTTCGTGATCCGGATACCCCACGCGTGACCGCCCGCACCGGCGCCTACCTGAAGATCGGCGTGATCGCGCCGGCCCTGATGGTGGCCGACGTGTGGCTGGCCCAGCAGCTGTTTCCCGGCTTCGACGCAGGCGCGCAGTTCATCAGCGAGCTGGGCGGCCCCGAGGCGCCGATGCCCGAGATCTTCAACTACGGCATGGTCATCGCCGGGATCGCGGGCCTGTTCGCCGGCGCAGGCTTCACCCATGCGCTGGAGCACGCCGGCGGACGACGGGTCGTCTCGGCCTTCGCGGGTCTGTTCGTGGCGCTTACGGGCCTGGGCGCGATCTTCGCCGGCATCTTCCACTGGCCTGATCCGATGCACCGCGCTTGCGGCGTAGGCCTGGGGATCCAGTTCGCGCCGCTGTTCGCCGCCTGGGCGCTGTGGGGCAAGCCCGACTACCGGCGCCTCGCGCAGTTCTCGCTGGGCTGGTTCTTCGGCCTCCTGCTGGTCTTCGCCCTGCTGACCGGGGTCTGGAACGTCCGCACCGGCCACGACGTCGGCTACTGGCAGCGCGGCCACGCGTTCCTTGGCCTGCTGTGGCTGGGCATCGCCGCCTGGACCCTGGAGAAGGGCTGGCGCACGGCGGTCATGGACGAGATCGAAACCGCCTCGGCCTGAAACGGCCCCTTGGTTTTCTTGAACCGCCTGTACAAAAAACGGCGAGACCCAGGGCGCGGCGCGGCTTAAGAGCCCGCCAATGACCACGCCTCTGCTGACCCTGCTGCGGGGCAAGACCCCGATGCGCCCGCAAGACGCCGTCCGGGGCGGCCTGGGCGCGTTGCTCGGCCTGCTGTTCGCCGGACTGCTGGGCCGCCTGGCTGTCGGCGACGGCGACTGGCTATTTCCGCTGCTGGTGGCGCCGATCGGCGCGTCGGCGGTGCTGGTCTTCGCCGTGCCGGCCAGTCCGCTGGCGCAACCGCGGTCGGTGCTGGGCGGCAACATCGTCTCAGCCCTGGTCGGGGTGACGGTCGCGCTGCTGATCCCGGCCCCGGTGATCGCCGCGCCGCTCGCGGTCGGACTGGCCATCGCGACCATGATGCTGCTGGGCTGCCTGCACCCGCCCGGCGGAGCCGTGGCGCTGATCTGCGTGATCGGCGGCCCCAAGGTGGCGGAAGCCGGCTATCTGTTCGCGCTGAATCCCGTGGCGCTGGACTCAGGGCTTCTGGTCCTGGCCGGCATGGCCTGGGGACGGCTGACCCGTCACTCCTATCCTCACCGGGCGCCCGCGCCGGCCGCCAGTCCGCATCAAACGCGCGATCCCACGCCTGACGCCCGCATAGGCTACAGCCCGATCGACCTCGACACTGCGTTGGCCCGCTATGGCGAGTTGCTCGACGTCAGCCGCGACGACCTCGACGCCCTCTTCCGCCAGGTCGAGCTGTCGGCGGCCCAGCGCCTGCACGCGCAGATCCGCTGCGGCGACGTGATGTCCCGCGACGTGGTCAAGCTGCAACACGACCAGTCGGCCGAGAGCGCCCTGACTTTCCTGCAACGTCACGACCTTCGCGCCGCCCCGGTGGTGGACGCCGCGGGCCGGGTCATCGGCATGGCGCGACGCGCAGAGCTGCAAGCCCATCGCGACGGGGTGGTCGAGGCGGCTTTGGATCCGTTCGTCCACCAAGTTCGGGAGTCCACGCCGATCGCGGCGCTGCTGCCGATCCTGTCCGGCGGCCATGTCCACGAGGCGATGGTCGTCGACGCCGAGCGCCGCCTGGTGGGCGTGATCACCCAGACCGACCTGATCGCCGTGCTCTACCGGGCCCACGTGGTCGAGGCCGTGGTGGGCGCGACGCCTTAGGTGTTCAGCCCCGGGCTTTGGCGGTAGGTGCTGGCGCGGGTTCGGATGGGAATCCTCGTCCTTCGACAAGCTCAGGATGAGGATTTTGTGCGAGCCGAAGCTGACAGTCGTCCTCACCCTGAGCTTCTCGAAGGGCGAGGACGGCCACCAGAACGCCGCTCCCACCCAATGCGAATAAAGCCTTAGGCGAAATCAGCCACCTAAGCCGCGCGCCGGATCGCGCCGCGGCCCAGGCGGAAGCGGCCGACCAGCGACATCAGCCGCGCGCCCTGCCCGGCCAGCGCCTCGTCAGCGAGGCTGGCCTTCTCGACCATGGTCAGATTTTCCTGGGTGAAACGCTCGATCTCCGCGACCTCGCCGTTGACCATCGCCAGATCGCGGGCCTGTTCGCGCAGCGACTCGGCGATGCGGCTGGCGGCGGCGTCGACGCCGACGATCCGACCGGCCACGCTATGCAGCGCTGCGCCGGTGCGTTCCACCAGCGCCACGCCAGCCTGGACGCTGGTCCCGGACTCGCTGATCAGCCCCTTGATCTGCCGCGCGGACTCCGCCGAGCGCTGGGCAAGAGCCCGGACCTCTTGCGCCACCACCGCGAAACCCCGCCCCGCGTCGCCCGCCCGCGCCGCCTCGACGCCCGCATTCAGGGCCAGCAGGTTGGTCTGGAAGGCGATCTCGTCGATCAGGCCGACGATGTCGCCGATCCGGCGCGACGAGGCGTCGATCTGACCCATGGTTTCAGCCGCCTCGCCCACGACAGCGCCACCCTGGTCGGCCTCGCTCCGCGCAGAGGCGACGAGGCGCCGGGTCTCGTCGGCGTCAGCGGCCGCGCCGCCCATCGCCCCGGTGACGGCGTCCAGCGACCCGGCGGCGCGCTGCAGGCCCAGGGCCTGCCGCTGGGTGCGGCGCGCCAGATCGCCAGAGGCGGTCGACAGCGTGTCAGCCGCAGCGCCGATCGCGTCGGCGGCTTCGGCGATCTCACCGATCGCCTGCTCCAAACTCTCAACGGCGGTGTTGAAGTCACGGCGCAGCGGCTCGTAGACCGGCGCGAACGGCCCGGCGATGCGGCGCGACAGGTCGCCCGCCGCCACGGCTGCAAGAGCCTCGCCCACCTGACTGACCACGTCGGTCTGCTCGTCGATCGACAGGGTCAGGGCGGCGGCCCGGTCGCGATCGGCGTCGGCGGCGCGGCGCAGACTGTCCTGTTCGTCCCGCAGGGCCTGGGCGCGGGCCAGTTCGACGCGCAACGTCTCCAGCGCGCGGGCGATTGAGCCGATCTCGTCGGCGCGCTCGGTCTCGGCGACCGGGCGATCATAGCGATGCTCGGCCAGACCCTTGACCGTCTCGCGCAAGGCCAGCAGGGGCCTGGCGATCAGGGCCCGCGAGGCGACCGCCAGAACGCCCAGGGCGGCGGCCAGCAGCACCAGGCCGCCGATCGCCAGACCCAGGGCCAAACGGCGCGCAGGCGCCAGCAGGGCCGCCTCGCTGACATCCACCACCATGGCCCAGGTCGCGCCCGAGGCCAGGCGCACTGGCGCAACCAGACGCTGGGCCTTCTGGCCGTTGATCGTGACGCCGGCGATGACGGCGGGCTTGCCGTCGCTCATCACCTGGCGCACGCCGTCCAGGCCCGGATCGGCGTAGGGCTTCATCCGCAAGGCCGCGTCCGGGTGCGAGACCCACAGGCCGGCCGGAGAGACCAGCATGGCCCGCCCGTCGTTGAAGGGCTTCAGCGCGTTCAGGCGCGCGGCGATATCGTCCAGGGCCAGATCCGCGCCCATCACCCCGATCAGCCGTCCGCTCGCCATGACCGGATAGGTGATCGAGGTCATCAGAACCTGCTTCTGGCCGCCGCCTTCGGCGACATTGTCGGAATAGGGCTCCATCACGGCGGGGCGGCCGCTGTTGAAGCTGGTCTTGTAGAAGTCCTCGTCGAACTCGCCGTCCTCACCGCCCGAGATCGCCACGCCCTGCCCCTCGCGCACCCAGTAGCCGATGAAGCGGCCGCTGGCGGTCGAGCCCAGCTCGGTCTTGCCCGCGAAGGCGGCGTCGTCGCCCAGCACGTTGGGTTCGAACATCAGCCAGCCGCCCAGCATGGCGTCGGCCGCCGTGGAGACGGGTTTCAGTTGGGCCATGTAGACCGCGCGATCCCGCTGTCCGGCCTCATAGCTGGCCGCGAACAGCGCCGCCGAGGCGCGCACCACCGCGTCGGCGGCGTCCAGGTCGGTCTTGACGCCTTGAGCGCTCTCGCCCGTCATGCTGGCGGCGTAGCGCTCGGCCAGATCGCGGACCGCGACATTGCTGCTCCAGGTGATCAGCAGCGAAGCCGCCATCAGCAACGCGCCCAGGGCTCCGCCCCCGGCCGCCATCAGCTTCCCCGCCAGAGACAAGCGCTTGAACGCTCCGGTCATCCTTACGCCCCCCAACTCTACTGTGGCGTGAGAAGGCATGGTAAATCTTGCCGAAACTTGAACGCCGCCCCATCGTCCCCCGACGCCTTATCCAAAATGGGGAGCTTTCGATGATCGTGGTCCACCACCTCAACAACTCACGCAGCCAGCGGGTGCTTTGGCTGCTGGAGGAGCTGGGCCATCCTTACGAGATCAAGCGCTACCAGCGCGACGCCAAGACCATGCTCGCGCCGCCGGAACTGCGGGCGATCCATCCGCTGGGCAAGTCCCCGGTGATCACCGACGGCGACACGGTGCTGGCCGAGACCGGCGCGATCGTCGAGTACCTTATCGCCATGTATGGCGGCGGCCGCCTGATGCCGACGCCCGGCACGCCCGAGCGCCTGCGCTACACCTACTGGCTGCACTACGCCGAGGGCTCGGCCATGCCGCCGCTCCTGATGAAGCTGGTGTTCACCGCCCTGCCCGATCGTGCGCCCGGTCTCATGAGGGGCCTGGTCAAGTCGATCGCCGGCCGGGCGCTGAAGGGTTTCGTCGACCCGCAGGTGAAGGCCCATATCGACTACTGGGAGACGGAGCTGGGCAAGTCGACCTGGTTCGCCGGCGCGCAGCTGACCGGCGCCGACATCATGATGAGCTTCCCGCTGGAAGCCGCCGCCCAGCGCGCCGGGGCGGCCGATCGCCCCCGGATCAAGGCGTTCCTCGACCGCATCCACGCCCGCCCGGCCTATCAGCGGGCCCTGGAGCGTGGCGGCCCCTATGACTACGCCTGAGCGCCTGCTGCCAGAAACCGTCACGCGCCCCGGCTAGCTTGGACGAACAGAGCGGAGAAACGCCATGAAGATCGTCACCAGTCTCAGCTTCCAGGGCCAATGCCGCGAAGCCTTTGAGTTCTACGCCAAGGTGCTGGGCGGCCAGATCACGGCCGCCTACCCGTTCGGCGAAGGTCCGCCCGACGGCCCGCCGATGGACCCCAAGTACAAGGACTGGCTGATGCACGCCTGGCTGGACGTGGGCGACCAGTCGATCATGGGCGCGGACATGCCGCCCGAGTTCGCGCCCAACATCGACAAGCCCAAGAACGGTTTCGACGTCACCTTCCACACCGATGATCCGGCCGAAGCCCGGCGCGTATTTGACGCCCTGTCTGAAGGCGGCCAGGTCGGCATGCCCTTCGCCGCGACCTTCTGGTCGCCGGGCTATGGCAGCTTCACCGACAAGTTCGGGATTCCGTGGATGATCAATACGACGTCCAAGGAAGGCTGACGGCGCGCGCTCGGTCTGGGCGAGGCGCGCCCTCGCCCAGACCGACAGTGATTCCAGAGGGTTAGAGCGCTTCCACCCGTTCGATGGCGCCTGTCCGACCAGTCCCCCGGGCGATGCGACACTGAGTTGCATCCGCCTCGCATTCACGTAACATCGTTCTGCGTCGTGGCGCGAGGGCGGGCATGGATCTGGAGAGAGCGCTCAGTTTCGCCGAAAAGTACGCGCGCGAATACCTGCTGTACCTGCTCGACTTCTTTCGCCGCAAACGCAGCGAACCCACCACCAATGTCGAGAACCCCGAAGGCAAGATCGTCATCTATGCGCTGATCAGCGCCTCGATCGGCCTGTTTCTCAGCTACAAGTTCGTCGCCGAGACGGACCTGACCGCGCAGACCTTTGCGATCGAGCTCTTCGTGAAATTCGCCTACTGGCTGGCGATCGCGCTGTTTCTGCATCTGTTGCTGGTGGTGATGCGGTCCGGTGTCGACTTCATGACGCCGCTGCTGGTCACCCTGACCGTCATGCCCGTGGCCTACGCCCTGGGCGGCTATGCGGCCTATGTCATGAACAAGCTGTCGTGGTTCTGGGTCGACCTGGACAACAATAGCCGGGCCCACCTGGGCTACGCCTATTTCGGCGCGGTGGCGGTGCAGCTGGCCGTCGCCATCATCTACTTCCCGCGGATGCTCAGCCGATACGGCGCCTTGGCGCGCTGGCGCGTGGCGGTGGCGTCCGCAGGCGTGTCGCTCTTCATCATCCTGGTGCAACTCGTCGCCTTGATCGGCCGGATCGAAGGGAAAGCGGTATGAGACTAGTGCTGGTTCCGCTCTTCGCGACCGTCCTGGCCCTCAGCACGCCTTCCGCCGCCCGCGCCGAAACCGGACTCCAGAAACTGGGTTCCTGCCTGGTTCGACCGATCGAATGCGCCAAGAAGATCGTCGGCGCGGTCGTGAACGGGCCAACACCTCCGCCCGCTCCGCCACCGCCTCCAATTCCTCCTCCTCCTCCTCCTCCTCCTCCTCCTCCGCCTCCTCCGCCGCCGCCGCCGCCGCCGCCGCCGCCCGTCACGTCGCGAGAATTCATCGTCTATTTCGAGTTCGACTTGAGCGTGTTGAGCCCGACCGGACTGGAGGTGGTGAACGCGGCGGCCGCCTACGCCGCGCAGAGCGGCGCGACCCGGGTGCTGGTCATCGGCCACGCCGACACCGCCGGCGACGACGCCTACAATCTCGGGCTCTCAGAGCGACGGGCCAAGGCCACCGCCGACGCGCTGGTTGCGCAAGGGGCCTCCCTCCTGACGATCACCGTCGACTGGAAGGGCGAAAGCCAGCCTGCGGTCGCCACCGGCGACCAGGTCCCCGAACCCATGAACCGTCGTGCCGAGATCAGGGTCGGCGACTGAGGCGCGCGCCCGATCTTGACCTCGATCAAGGCTAGGTCGAGCGCTGCGACCAAGCGCCGCCGTTGACGGAAATTAACCGTCTAAAAAGGCTAATGGCGGATTTTATCCACAAGGATCGTGCGGTTAATCCGCCTGTCCCTTGGAGATCGCGCCCCGTGAGCATTCAAGCCCCGACGACCCGCCGCCTCACCGCGGTTGTCGGGCCGCTGGTGTTCTCAACCTTAGGCATAATCCTGAGTCTTTTCGCGGCCGTCGCCGTCGACGCTCAGCCGCGCACGCCCGGGCGCTTGGCGGCGGTGTTTCCCCCCTGGTGGGACGCCGCCCGCGTAGTCGGCGCGGCCGGGACGGCGGGCGATATCGCCGGCGCCGGCGGCGCGTCCTTCATCGTCATTCTGCGCGGCGACCCCGCCACGCTGAACCAGCGCGCCAAGACCGCCGGCGCGCTTCTGTTGCTTGATCCCGCCCTCGCCGGCGCCTGCGCGCGTCCGGCTTCGGAGCCCGTAGAGTCATGAACATCACCTTCTCCAGCCTCGACGCCCAACGGAAGGTCGGCGGCAAGCTGATCATCGCCCTCGCCTGGCTGATGGTTCCGATCGTGTTGGGCGCGCGCCTGGCCGTGCAAGAGCCGATCCTGGGCGTGGCGCTGGCCGCCGTGCTGGTCGCAATCGGCGCGACGCTGGCCTGGAAGTTCGGCGGTGAAGGTTCGGGCGGGCGCGCCATGGTCGGCGTGGCGTTGATGGCGCAGGTGTCGCTGCTGGTGGCCGCCCAGGGCGGTCACGCCTGGCAGGTCGACATGCACATGGCCTATTTCGCCGCCCTGGCCCTGCTCGTGGTCTACTGCGACTGGGTGGTCATCGCCGCCGCCGCCGCGACCGTCGCGGTGCACCACCTGGGCCTGTCCTATTTGGCGCCCAGCCTGGTGTTCCCGGGTTCGGCCAATCTGGCCCGAGTGATTGTTCACGCGGTCATCCTGATCATCGAGGCCGGCGCCCTGATCGCCGTCACCGCCAGCGTCAACAACATGTTCGCCATCGCTTCTTCCGAACGGGCCAAGGCCGAGGACGCCGTCGGCGAGGCGCGCGCCGCCAACGACGCCGCCGAGACCGCTCATCGCCAGCAGGAAGAAACCCGCGCCCGCGCCGCCGCCGCCAGCGAGCGCGAGGCCGCCCAGCGCGACGACGCCGTCGCCGCCCTCGGCCAAGGCCTCTCGCACCTGGCGCGCGGCGACCTGACCCTGCGCCTGACCGACCGCTTCGCCGAGGCCTATGAACCGCTGCGCAGCGACTTCAACACCGCCGCCAGCCGTCTGGCCGACGCCCTTTCGGTGATCGAGCAGCGCGCCAGCGGCGTGCGCGCCGGCGCCGACCAGATCGCCGACGCCGCCGTCAACCTGTCGCGCCGCACCGAACGCCAGGCCGCCAGCCTGGAAGAGACCGCCGCGGCGATGGACGAGATCACCGCCACGGTCGGCCAGACCGCGACGGGCGCCAACAAGGCCGCCGAGGTCGTCAGCCGCGCTCGCGAAGACGCGCGTCGCTCCGGCGAGGTAGTCGAGCAGGCCGTCTCGGCCATGACCGTCATCGAGGAGTCCTCGCAGTCGATCAGCCAGATCATCAGCGTCATCGACGAGATCGCCTTCCAGACCAACCTTCTGGCCCTGAACGCGGGGGTCGAGGCCGCCCGCGCGGGCGAGGCGGGTCGCGGCTTCGCGGTCGTCGCCCAGGAAGTCCGCGCCCTGGCCCAACGCTCGGCCGAGGCCGCCAAGGAGATCCGCACGCTGATCTCCAACTCGACCCAGCAGGTCGAGGCCGGCGTCAACCTGGTGGGCCGCACCGGCGAGGCGCTGGAACGGATCGTCGCCCAGATCGCCGAGATCGACGGTCTGGTCCGCACCATCGCCGCCTCGGCCCAGGAGCAGGCCAACGGCCTGGCCCAGATCAACGGCGCGGTGAACCAGATGGATCAGGTGCTGCAGGAGAACGCCGGCATGGTCGAAGAGACCTCGGCCGCCACCCAGACCCTGAACACCGATGCGGCGCAGCTGGCCGAGCTGGTGCGCCAGTTCGACCTGCCTCGGGGCCATATCGAACAGGCCTCGCGGCGGGTGGCCTGAGCCAGGGGCGCCGGGCGCGTTTGAGGCTCCAGATCAAACGCCAAGCTTGGCCCCCTTGCGTTAGCGGAACCGGGCGCCTATCCTCCCAGCCCCCGGTTGTGCGCGCCCGCGACCGGAAGACTTTCCTCCCAAGGCGTCCGAGCTAAAATCCGCAATGGAAAAAGTGCCGATGACCGTCGGTGGGTATCAGACCCTCGACGAAGAACTGAAGCGTTTGAAGACCATCGAACGACCGGCCGTGATCGCCGCGATCGCCGAGGCGCGCTCGCACGGCGATCTGTCGGAAAACGCCGAGTATCATGCCGCCAAGGAGCGTCAGGGCTGGATCGAAGGTCAGATCGCTGAGATCGAGGACAAGATCGCCCGCGCCCAGGTCATCGACGTGTCCAAGCTCTCGGGCAAGCAGGTGAAGTTCGGCGCCACCGTCTCGGTGGTCGACGAGGACACCGAGGAAGAGGCGCGCTACCAGATCGTGGGCGACCACGAGGCCGACGTGAAGTCGGGCCGCATCTCGCTGAGCTCGCCGCTGTCGCGCGCGATGATCGGCAAGGAAGTCGGCGAGGTGGTCGAGGTCAACACGCCCGGCGGCGTGAAGGCCTATGAGATCCTCAAGGTGGAGTGGCTGTAAGGCGGCCTTCCGCCTCAGCAACGCCACAAGTCGGGTTCAACGGAGCGAGGCCGCTAACTTAGCGGCCTTGTTTCGTTTTATGTTCGCCCGCTTCTTGCGTCCGAGATCGATGACTTGACCAAGGCTGGACCTTCCCCGTCGAAGACGTCGCCGCTCAAGGTATGGGCGGTGTCGGACGGTCGCGCCGGCATCGAGGCCCAGGTCGTGGGCCTGTCCGAAGCGCTCGCGCGTCTGGTTCCCTGCGAGGTCACGGTCAAACGGGTGGGTTGGCAGGGAAACACAGGCCGCCTGCCCTGGTGGCTGAACCTCCTGCCCAAGCGCTGGCTGACGCCGGAGAGCGGCCTTCCCGACAGCCGCAATCCGGACGACTGGCCCGACCTGTGGATCGCCGCCGGCCGCGCCACCCTGCCCCTATCGATCCGCGCCAAGCGCTGGTCGGGGGACAAGACCTTCGTGGTCCAGATTCAGGACCCGCGCGTGCCGCCGCACATGTTCGACCTGGTGATCCCGCCCAAGCACGACCGGATGTCGGGCGACAACATCTTTCCGATCACCGGTTCGCCGCACCGGGTGACGCCGCAGCGTCTCGCGGCCGAGTACGAGGCCTTCAAGGCCATCATCGACCCGCTGCCGCATCCGCGCGTGGCGGTGCTGGTGGGCGGCAAGTCCAAGGCCTTCGACCTCTCCAGCGAACGGGCGGCCCAGATCGCCCACTCGATCCAGATCCCGCTGGAGCAGGACGGCGGCAGCCTCTTGATGACCTTCTCGCGCCGGACGCCCGAGACGGCCCGCGCCCTGATGACCGCCCGCCTGCGCCACCTGCCCGGCATGGTCTGGAACGGTGAAGGTCCCAATCCCTACTTCGCGTTCCTGGCGGGCGCCGACTACATCCTCGTCACCGAGGACTCGACCAACATGGCCACCGAGGCGGCCTCGACCGGCAAGCCGGTGTTCGTGCTCAAGATGGACGGCTCCAGCCTGAAGTTCCGCATGTTCCACGAGGAGCTGGAACGCCAGGGCGCAGCCCGCCCCTATGGCGGCGCCTTCCACGGCTGGACCTACGAGCCCGTCAACGAAACCGACCGCGCCGCGCGCGAGGTGCTGGCCAGGATCGGGGTGGAGGTTCCGCAGGCGGCAGCGGAGGTCGAACCGGCGGCGGCGGTGAAGCCAAAGCCAAAGCCCAAGGCCCGCCCTGGCGCCGAGGCGGCCGTGTCGGCTGCCCCCGCCGCGCCGAAGACCCGCAAGTCCCGGGCGGCCAAGCCGAAGGCCTGATTTTCTTGTCAGATCGTGGGGGCGTCCTCGCCCTTCGACAAGCTCAGGGTGAGGACGACTGTCGATTCAGCGCGCTCAAAATCCTCATCCTGAGCCTGTCGAAGGACGAGGATTTCCCCGCCGAACGCGCCCCACACACCAACTAAAATCGGCGTTTTTATCGGTTGCGGCGGCGCGAATGTTCTTGCAATGTTCGCGACATGGTTGAGCTCGAGCCCCGCAGCGCGATTGGCAAAGCCGCCCGCAATGAGTGGCGCAAGGCGTTCGCCGCCACCTGCAACACGGTGGCGGTCGCTTTCCTGGTTTCGGCTCTGCTGCAGCCTCTCGTCGGCGGCGAGCTGCGATGGATCAGCTTCCTGGGCGCGCTGATCGGCTTCGTTGTCTTGCGGGGCTTCTCCACTACATCTTGTCGCGCGTGGAGGATTGAATGGACCCGGTAATCCAAGTCGTCCTGATCGGTCTCGTGTTCGTCGCCGCCGCCTACGGCGTGTTCTGGCTCTCGATGCGAGCAAAGCCGCACCAGAAGGCTCCGCCTCGATAGCCGTCGGACCCTTTCCCCCAAAAAGGTGTCGTGGATTTATCGATACTTCGCTGACAGCGGGGCGCTGCGCCGTTAAAACGCCTCAGGGTTGTTATTCGAGAAAATTCCATGCGGCTTCGCCTAGCGCTCTTCGCTGCTGTCGTGCTGACGGCGGCCACGACGGCCTCCGCCCAGACCTCCGCGCCATCCCAGGCTCCGGCGTCGATCAGCGAGGCCGAACGTGAGGCCTTTCGCGCCCAATCCAGCAATATGGGCGCCGAAGACCTGATGTCGCTTGTTCGCCAGACCTATCCCGAGGACTATCTCGCCTTCGAGACCGAGATGATCACGGCGCGCAAGGCCGGCGCCTCAGCGAATGATCTAAACCAGCGCGCCTACAAGTTTGGCTCCGATATCCGCCGCCGGGTTGAGCCCTACGTGAAACAGGCGCCAACCCCGGCGCTATTGAGCTTCCTTCGAAGCCAGACAGAAGCCATCGATCAGATGCGCACCGTCAGCGCCCGCGCTTGCTACGAGGCCGTCGAGCTCGGTGGCGTGAGCGCGGAGTCCGTCAAGACGCTGACGCCCACAGTCGTCAAACGCTTGTCGCTTGAAGGCGAAAATCGGCTGACGCTCGCGCTGAAGGGCAAGGCCAATCCTGTCAACCGCGCAGCGCCCTCGGCGGAAGACCGCGAGGCGGCCAGGACGGCGTTTCTGAAGATCGGTGGCGACCCTGACTGGCTGCAAGCCATGAGCCAAGGCGCGCCCCGCCAGCAATCCGACGATGTCCGCTGTCATTCGGCGCTGGCCTATCTGAGGGGCATTCTCTCCCTGCCATCGGAACAGGCCGCTCGCCTGGCTGCTTTCTAGCCCTACTCCGCCGGACGCCCCTCCAACGCCGCGCTGAGCGTGGCGAAGAGGCCCTGGATGCTGACCGGCTTGGCCAGGTGCAGGTCGGCGCCCGCCTCGAGGCAGGCCTGGACCTGATGGGGCATGGCGTTGGCCGTCAGAGAGATGATCGGTATGCGCCGCGCTTGCGCCTGGTATTCGCGTCTGCGGATCTCGGCGATGGCGGCCAGTCCGTCCATGACCGGCATCTGGGTGTCCATCAGCACCACGTCGAAGGCGTCGTTTTCATAGGCTTCGACAGCGGCCCGGCCGTCCACGGCCACGACGACGTCGGCGGCCTCGGCCAGCATCAACTCGATCACCTTCTGGTTGGTGGGATGATCCTCGGCCAGCAATACTCGCAGACGCCGATCCAGCGTCTGCTCGCCGCGGGGATCAACGGGTTGCGGCTGGGGCGAGCGGCCGTCCGCAGCGAAGCGAGCCTCGAAAACGAAGGTGGCGCCCCCGCCCGGCTGGGCCGCGCAAGAAACATCCCCCTCCATCAGGCGGGCCAGGCGACGTGCGATCGGCAGCCCTAGTCCCGTGCCACCGACCTTGCGCGTCACCGAGCCGTCGGCCTGCTGGAACCGCTCGAACAACCGGTCGGCCATGGCGCTGTCGAACCCTTCGCCGGTGTCCTGGACGCTGACGTTCAGGTCGATCCGCCCGTCGGGCGCGACGAGGGTCCGGGCCTCGATCATCACCGATCCAGAGGTCGTGAACTTTACGGCGTTACTGGTCAGGTTGGCCACGATCTGCCGGATGCGCAGGGCGTCGCCCAGGACCTGATCGTGGAAGCCGTCGGCGAAGGTCAGCTGGAAGGCCAGGCCCTTGCTCTCCGCAACAGCCTTGAAGACCGCGACCGCCGCGGTGATCGCCTCGCGCAGGTCCAGCGGGTCTTGCGACAGCTCCAGCCCCCCGGCCTCGATCTTGGACAGATCGAGAATGTCGCTGAGCAGCAGGTTCAGCGCCCGGCCGGAGTTGAGGATCACCTCCATCATCTCGCGCTGGGCGTCGTCCAGGGCGGTTCGGCTGAGCACCTCGGCCATGCCGATCACCCCGTTCAGGGGCGTGCGGATCTCATGGCTCATATTGGCCAGGAACTCGCTCTTGGCGACGCTGGCCGCCTCGGCCTTCTGCAGGGCTTCGGCCAGGGCCACGGCGCTGGCCTTGCGCTCGGTGATGTCCTCGCAGATCACCAGCAGGTGGCGACGGCCGTCCTCGCCCGGGATCGCGATCTTTCGGGTGTGCAGCCACCGGCGGCCGCTATGGGGCGTATCCAGCGGCTCTTCGTCGATCGTGAAGAGTTCACCGCTGTCGATCACCTGACGATCGGCGGCGGCGAAGGCGTCGGCCTGTTCCTTGGGAAAGAAGTCGTAGTCGCTGCTCCCCAGAAGCTCGCCGCGCGGCACGCCCAGCTGGGTCTCGGCGGCCCGGTTGACCAGCAGAAACTTGCCCGTGTCGCCGTCCTTGACGAACAGCATGGCCGGGGTGTGCTCGACGATGGTGTCCAGGAAGCTGCGCGCGGCCAGGGCCTGGGCCTCCCGGCGCCGCAGGTTGGTCAGGTTGGAGCAGGTGGTGATCAGCCCGCCGGCGGGCGTGCGTCGGCTTTCAAACCGGAGGTATTCGCCAAACTCCTCACGGATCTCCTCGATGCGATCCAGCTTTCGCCGGCCTAGCTGGTGAGCCAGCCAGGCCGCTCGGTCGCCATTGGCCTCGGGATAGCGCCCCGCCGCCAGACCCGCGAGCAGCAGGCTCTCGAAGCTCGCCCCCACAGTCAGAGTGACGCCCCATCGGCCCCACAATTCGCCGTAGCAGGCGTTCCAGATGACGCAGCGATCCTCGGCGTCGAACAGCGCGAAGCCCTCCGGAGCAGCTTCGAAAGCCTCCTGCAGCGCGGCGTCGACGGCCAGTGTGTCCACGGGACTAGCGGCGTTCATGAAGCCTCGCGGGGTGTGCGACTCGACTAGCAAGCGCACAAAGGACCTTAACGAGGTTGAACGCGACGCCTCGAAGCTGGCGATGCGGCGATTTGTCCCGCGAAGAAGCCACGCCCGCGCCCCCTTGCCCCCGCCCCCGAACCCGCGTGAAATCAGCGGATGATCCTCGCCATTCTCCAGGCCCGCATGAGCTCCACCCGGTTGCCGGGAAAGGTGCTGATGCCCCTCCAGCGCCAGCCGATGATCGTGCGGCAGATCGAGCGCGTCGCGCGTTCCAGGCGCATCGACAAGCTGGTCGTCGCCACCTCCGACCGGCCCGAGGACGACGCCATCGAGGCTGCCGTCCGCCGTGAGGGGATCGCGGTGTTCCGCGGCTCGCTCGACAACGTGCAGCAGCGCTTCATCGGCGCGCTGGACGCCCATCCGGCCGATCACGTGGTGCGCCTGACCGCAGATTGCCCGCTGGCCGATCCGAGCCTGATCGACGCGACGATCGACCTCTGTCTGTCCAAGGGCGCGGACTATGTCAGCAACACCCCCGAAGGCCACGCCCACCCCAAGGGCACCGATGTCGAGGTGATGACCGCCGCCGCCCTGCGCCGCGCCGCCGCCGAGGCGACCACCAAAGAAGCCTTCGAGCATGTCACCTGGGACCTGTGGAACCAGCCGGAGCGCTGGAACTGCGCCTGGCTGCCGTGCTTCCCCGACCAAGGCGCCGTGCGTTGGACGGTCGACCGCCCCGATGACTACGCCTTCGTCGCGGCGGTCTATGACGCGCTCTATCCGACCAACCGCGCCTTCACCTCCGACGACATCCGCGCCTTCGTCGCCAGCCGGCCGGACCTGAAGGACTACGGCGGCGACCGCCGGGCATGACGCGGCGGATCGTCTTCGTCTGCGCGGCCGGCCCCAGCATCGGCGGGGGCCACGTGATGCGGTCCCTGACCTTGGCGCGGGCGCTAGCGGCGCGCGGGGCGGCGTGCGCGTTCCTCGACACGCCGGAGGTCGCGGCGGTGCTGGACGCCTTCGGCCCCGACATAGCGCGGACGGACACCCCCCAGCCCTTCGACGCCGTGGTGTTCGACAGCTACGCCCTGTGCGCCGACGACCACCGCGGGATCGCGGCGGGCCGTCCCACCCTCGTCATCGACGACCTGGCCGACCGGCCGCTGGCCGCCGATCTGGTGCTGGACGCTGGGCCCGCGCGGCGGGCCGAAGACTATTCAGGCTTGGTCGCCGCCCACGCCCGTCTGCTGCTGGGTCCGAACCACGCGCCGGTGCGCCCGGCCTTCGTCGCCCTGCGCGAGGCCGCGCTGGCCCGCCGCGCCGAGCAAGGTCCCGTGCGGCGCATCCTGGTGTCGCTGGGCATGACCGACGTCGGCGGGATCACCGGCCGGGTGGTCGCTCTGCTGGCGCCGATCCTAGACGACATCACCCTGGACCTGGTGGTCGGCGCCGCCGCGCCGAGCCTGCCGGCCCTGCGCGCCCTGGCCGCCGAAGACCCGCGCCTTGTGCTGCACATCGACGCACAGGACATGCCGCGCTTGGTGCTGGAGGCTGACCTGGCCATCGGCGCCGGCGGCTCCACCACCTGGGAGCGTTGCGTCCTGGCCCTGCCGGCCCTGACCCTGGTCCTCGCCGACAACCAGATCGCCGCCGCCCGGGCCCTGGAGGCGGCGGGCGTGACCCCGTGTCTGGACGTGAACGCGGCGGACTTCGAGACGGCGTTTGTCGCGTTGGCGCGGAGCCTGATCGGTGATCCCGCCCACCGCGCGACGCTGTCGGCCGCCAGCGCCACGGTCTGCGACGGACGCGGGGCCGAGCGGGTGGCGGAGGCGGTTTTGGGGATGCTCTAAGCGCCCCCTCCGTATCGTCGCCTATCCGCGCCGATCCACCTCCCCCGCTTCGCGAGGGAGGATGCCCCTCCTGCCCCGCTTGCGGGGGAGGTGGCGCGCGGCGCAGCCGCGTGACGGAGGGGGCGCTCAACATCCCCTGCGACATCCCGCCTCGCAGCGCGCCCTCATCGTTAACAAGTTGTTCGCTGCTTCGGCCCGATTCTCCGCGCCACCATGCGCGCCCTGCCCGACATTCGCGGTCTCAAATATCCGGACGAGTTCATCGCCCGGCATTTCTTCAAGCGCGGCCTGCACCAGCGCACCGGCCGGGTGGTCGAGCTGGGCGGCGGCACGGGCAATAATCTCAGCCTCTACGCCGCCTATGGCTGGGACCTGACCAATGTCGACTATTCGGCCGCCGCCCTGGCCGACTGCCGCTGGAACCTCGGCGAGGCGGTGACCCTGATCGAGGCCGACCTCTCCAAAGGCCTGCCCGACCTGGGCGCGACGCCGATCGACGTGCTGCTGATCCCCAACCTGCTTTGCTACCTGACCAGCGCCCAGGCCACGGCGGTGCTGACCGCCGCCCGCGCGCGCCTGGCGCCCGGCGCCGAGGTCTTTGTCCGCACCCGCCTGATCGACGACTTCCGATGCGGCAAGGGCGTCGAGGAAGAGCCGAACGGCTGGCGCCTGGCCACGCCCGAGACTGGCGAGGCGGGGCTGTTCAATCTGTTCTACACCGAGGACGGCCTGGTTCGCCGCCTGGTCGACGAGCTAGGCCTCGTCGATCCCACCGCCCTGAAGGTGTCGTTCGACAACATCCAGAATGGGGTCTTCGTCTCGCCCAACAGCGATCTTGTGGTCTGGGGCGCGACGGCGTGAGCGGCCCCCAACGCATTCGGATCATCGGCGGCGGCCTGACGGGCGTGCTCGCGGCCTTCGAGGCCCATCGCCTGGGCTGGCGCGACATCGTCCTGCAGGAGCGCTTCGAGGCCCTCGGCGGCGTCGCACGGCCCAAGCTGATCCACGGCCGCGAGATGCGCGACGGCTGCGTCTATTTCGGCGGCGAGACCGACCCGATCGTCCAGACCCTGACCGCCCACGGCGCGAAGTTCGAGACCTTCGACAACCGGTTCGGCTCGATGAGCGCCGACTTCGAGGGCCGGCGGGTGTTCACCTGGGACTTCGGCGGCCCGGCGATCGATTGTCCGGCCTACAAGGTCAAGGCGCCCGCCGATGACAGCTTGGCCGCGCGCCTGGCCGCCTATCCGCCCGAAATCGCCGCGACGTTGGAAGACTATGTCCGCTGGCACCTCGGCGCCGACCCGGCTCTGGTGCACGGCGACGCGGTGATCCCGATGGCCATCAACCGGGTGTTCCCGGCCGCCGCCGACCTGACCGCCCTGGCTCGCGCCAAGGCGACTGATCCGTGGACGGACGAACTCTACGCCATACCGCGCGCCCTGTCGGGCCGCACCGCCAACCTGGTGGCCAGCCTGCCGGAGGGCGGCTTCGCCAAGCTGTTCGACGGGCTGCACGCCGCGCTCGTCAAGCTGGGCGTCAAGGTCGAGCTGAACTGCCTCGTCCCACCCCGACAGCTGATGGCCGAGACCACCCCGGACGAGACCATCGTCTGGGCCGCAAACCCGACGCCGCTGTTCAAACCGATGGGCCTGGCCACGCCTTCGCTCGTGAAGAAGAGCTTCTTCACCTACGTCTATGAGGTTGAGGCCTTCGACGGCCCCTGCCCCCTCTATGTCCAGAACTTCACCGCCCAGGGCGCGACCTTCCGCGCCTACCTCTACGAGAGCGGCGGCGCGAAACTGGTTGTGGCCGAGTGCGTGCGCGAAGCCGACCTGAAGACCCTGCCGGGCGAGCTGCGCACCCTTTTGTCAGGCTTCGGCGCGGCGACTCTCGGCCCGATGGTCCACGCCGACGCCCAGCCGCGCTGGATCTACCATTCGCTGGAGGCCATCGCGGGGCTCAAGACCCTGCGCGCCCAACTTGCCGCGCGCTTTGGCGAGCGCTTCATCCCCGGCGCCTGGGAGCCCTACGCCAAGGCCGCCAAGCTGGCCGAGGTCAACGCCGCCCTGAGCCGCGCTCGCGACACGGCCGCACCACCCGCCGCCGCCCGAGCCGGATGACCGCCGCGTCGCCTCCCCGGACGGCGGTGATCATGCAGCCGACCTATCTGCCGTATCTGGGCTATTTCCAGCTGATGGCGGCAGCATCGGTGTTCGTGTGTCTCGACGACGTGCAGTTCGCCCGCCGCTCCTGGCAGTCGCGCAACCGCATCCTGACCGCCCAGGGCGAGCTGATGCTGACCGTCCCGGTCAAGAAGCACGACCGCGACACGCCGATCCACGCGATCCAGATCGACGACAGCCAGCCCTGGCGCGACAAGCACCTGGCCGCCATCCGCCACGCCTATGGCAAGCGGCCGTTCTTCGCCGAGGGCTTCGCCTTCATCACCGAGCAGCTCGCCCGCGAACGCGACGGCGGCCTCGCGCACCTGACCTGCGGCCTCACGCAAGCCACGGCGGCGCAGCTGGGGATCACGCCGGCGTTTGTGCGCGCCTCCGACCTGAAGGCCCCCGGCGCGCGATCCGAGCACCTCCTGGCGATCTGCCGCGCGGTCGAGGCTGACGCCTATGTCTCGCCGATGGGCTCGGCCGACTACATGGAAGAAGACGGCGTCTTCCAGGCCGCCGGCTTCCCGGCCAGGTTCCAGCCGTTTCGGATGGTGGAGTACCCGCAGGGCCGCGAGCCGTTCACGCCTTACATGGGCTTCGTGGACGCGCTGATGAACGTCGGCTGGGACGGGATGCGGCGGTTGGTGCGGGGATAAACTCCCTCTCCCAAAGGGAGAGGGAGGGGCCCGCCGCGAAAGCGGTGGGAGGGTGAGGGGTTACGAGAGTGACGGCATGCCGGCGCTCCGTCGGACGCCTTACCCCCTCACCCCGCCCCTCTCCCTTTGGGAGAGGGAGCCCCCTAGCGAACACTGTTCAGATCGCCCATCTTCCCCGCAACAGGGGAGGAAACCGCATATGGCTCAGTCAAAATCCGTCGTGATCACCGGCGTCTCGACCGGCATCGGCCATGCGGCGACCAAGGTGCTGATTGGCAAGGGCTTTCAAGTCTTCGGCAGCGTCCGCAAGGCCGCCGACGGCGAGCGGCTCAAGGCCGAGTTCGGCGAGGCCTTCAGCCCGCTGATCTTCGATGTCGGCGACGAGGCGGCGGTGCGTGCGGCTGCGCAACAGGTCGAGGCGGCGCTGGGCGGGGCGACCTTGGCGGGGCTCGTCAACAACGCCGGCATCGCCGTGGCTGGGCCGCTGCTCTATCTGCCCGTCGAGGAGTTCCGTCAGCAGCTGGAGGTCAATCTGACCGGGGTGCTGAACGCCACTCAGGCCTTCGCGCCGCTCTTGGGCGCCGGCGGCGAGCGGGTCGCTCAGCCGGGCCGGATCGTCAACATCTCGTCGGTGGGCGGCCGCAACGCCAACCCGTTCATGGGCCCCTACTGCACGACCAAGTTCGGGCTGGAGGGCTTCTCGGAGTCGCTGCGGCGCGAGCTGCTGCCGTTCGGGGTCGATGTGGTGGTGGTGGCGCCGGGCGCGGTGGCGACGCCCATCTGGGACAAGGCCGAGCAGGTCGATGTCGCCCGCTACGCCAACACCCCCTACGCCAGGGCGCTGGAGCGTATGCGCGGGTTCATGCTGTCGCTGGGCAAGTCGGGCCTGCCGCCCGAGCGGATCGGCGAGACCATCGCCACCGCCCTGACCGCACCGGCGCCCAAGGTCCGCTACGTGGTCTCGCCCTCGCCGATGCAGGTGCTGATGACCGAGATCCTGCCCAAGCGGACGATCGACAAGGCCACGGGCAAGCGGCTGGGCTTGATCTAGGCGCGGCAAAGCGCCCCCTCCGTCACGCGGCCTGGCCGCGCGACACCTCCCCCGTTCACGGGGGAGGAGGGGAACAGGCATCCTCCCCCGCGTGCGGGGGAGGTGGATTGGCGCGAAGACGCGCCAAGACGGAGGGGGCGTCCTTGCCCTCCCCCTACCCCACCATCGACCAGTCCAGCGGCTCGCCGCGGGAAAGGTCGCGGGTGGCCTTGCCGGCCAGCACCTTGTCGAGATCGGCGGGCGGCAGGCCGTTGCCGGGGCGGACCGAGCGGACATTGGCCCGCGTCAGCGGCTCGCCCGCCTTGACGTCGGCGGTGACGTACAGCGAGCGGCGGAAGAGCAGGCTCGTCGCCTCCGAGCCCAGCACGTCGTAGTGGGCGCGGCCGAGCGCCGCCCAGGCGTTCTTGGTGTCGTCCACCAGGGCCTTGAACTCGGCCGGCTCCAGGCTGAAGGCGGCGTCGGGGCCGCCGTCGGCGCGGGCCAGGGTGAAGTGCTTTTCGACCGCGCAGGCGCCCAGGCTGACCGCCGCCACCGAGGCGGCCGTGCCCGGCGTGTGGTCCGACAGGCCGATCGGGCAGCCAAAACGCGCGGCCATGTCCGGCACGGTCCGCACATTGGCGTCAGCGAACGTGGCCGGATAGCTCGACACGCAGTGCAGCAGCAGCACGCCCGGCGCGCCGGCGGTCAGGGCCGTATCGAGCGCGGTCTGCATCTCGGTCAGGTTGGCCATGCCCGTCGAGATGATCAGCGGCTTGCCCTTGGCGGCGGCGTACTTGATCAGCGGCAGGTCGACAGCCTCGAACGAGGCGATCTTGAAGGCCGGCGCGCCCAGGCTGTCGAGCAGGTCGACGGCCGTCTCGTCGAACGGGCTGGAGAAGATCGTCACGCCCCGCTGGCGCGCGCGCTCGAAGATCGCCGCATGCCACTCGAACGGGGTGTGGGCCTCTTCGTAGAGCTCGTAGAGGGTCCGCCCGTCCCACAGGCCGCCGTGGATCTTGAACTCGGGCCGGTCGACGTCCAGCGTGATGGTGTCGGCGGTGTAGGTCTGGATCTTGATGGCGTCGCAGCCGGTGTCGGCGGCGGCGTCGACCATGGTCAGGCAGCGCTCAAGGCTGCCGTTGTGGTTCCCCGATAGCTCACAGATCACATAGGGCGAATGGTCAGCGCCGATCTTGCGACCGGCGATTTCGATGAAGGGCGCGGACATAGGCGTGCTCCTCGGGCGAAGGACCCGGAAACGTGGTTGCCCTCAGTTTAACCCGCCAAAGGTGGACGAGCCGTCAATCGCAGCCGCCGCCATCTGCGCTGCAGTCGCCGCCAGAATCGCTGGAGCCGCCGTCGGCCACGACGCCGCCGTCGCCGTTGTTCTTGGCCTTCTTGTCAGACGCCACCGACGCCGCGTGGGCCGTCACGCCCAGACCGCCGCCGATGGCGACGCCCAAGCCAATCCCCAGCGCCAGATTATCCAGCGCCAAGCCCAGGGCGACACCAATCGCGATCCCCGCGCCCATGCCGATCGGCAAGCCTGCCTTCATGACGTCCCCCTCGATACGCCGAACCTACTCCGTGATCGGCTCGCCGCGCGGTCGCGCGTCGTATTCCTTCTTGCCCTGCCACGCCGAATAGCCGGCGACCATCAAAAACATGGTCACCAGGCCCAGGCCGACCAGCACGTCGCCGAACCAGATATTGGCCAGGCCGGCGAACAGGGCGACGATACCCACGCCCAGTAGAACTCCGAGCTTCATCAGGTTTTCCTCCCGTGGCTTATGTCGCCACTGCGGAGAATCCACACTATATCTCCGCCCATGTCTACGCCCCCCCCTCGCCAGACCCGCTGCCTGATCATCGGATCGGGTCCCGCCGGCTACACCGCCGCCATCTACGCCGCGCGCGCTCTGCTGAAGCCCGTGCTGATCGCCGGCATCCAGCCCGGCGGCCAGCTGACCATCACGACCGATGTCGAGAACTATCCGGGCTTCGCCGACGTCATCCAGGGCCCCTGGCTGATGGACCAGATGCGCGCCCAGGCCGAGCATGTCGGCACCGAGTTCGTCAGCGACATCGTCACCAGCGTCGATCTGTCCAAGCGCCCGTTCACGGTGAAGACCGACAGCGGCCAGGACTGGATCGCCGAGACGATCATCATCGCCACCGGCGCCCAGGCCAAGTGGCTGGGCCTGCCGAGCGAGAGCAAGTTCCAGGGCTTTGGCGTCAGCGCCTGCGCCACCTGCGACGGCTTCTTCTATCGCAACAAGGACGTCATAGTGGTCGGCGGCGGCAACACCGCCGTGGAAGAGGCTCTGTTCCTCACCAGCTTCGCCAGCAAGGTCACGCTGGTGCACCGCAAGGACGAGCTGCGCGCCGAGAAGATCCTGCAGGAGCGCCTGCTGGCTCATCCGAAGATCGAGGTGATCTGGGATAGCGTCATCGATGAGGTTCTCGGCCAGACCGACCCGATGGGCGTCACCGGCGCCCGCCTGAAGAACGTCAAGACCGGCGAGACCCGTGACGTCGCCGCCGACGGCGTGTTCATCGCCATCGGCCACGCCCCGTCGTCGGAACTGTTCGCCGGTCAGCTGGAAACGGGTCCGGGCGGCTATCTGAAGGTCAAGCCCGGCACGGCCTCGACCGCGATCGAGGGCGTCTACGCCGCCGGCGACGTCACCGACGACGTCTACCGCCAGGCCGTCACGGCCGCCGGCATGGGCTGCATGGCCGCCCTAGAGGCCGTGCGCTTCCTCGCAGAGGAAGACCACAAGGCCGCCCACCACCCGATCAGCCACGAAGAGGCCAACAAGATCGGGGTCTGGTGAGGGTTCAGCGCCCCCTCCGTCTCGGCGCCTGATGGCGCCGATCCTCCTCCCCCGCGATGCGGGGGAGGTGTCGCGCGGCGACGCCGCGTGACGGAGGGGGCGCTTCTTAATTCAACGGATTCAACAAACTCGGCGGCCGGGGCTTGGGCTTTGGCGGCGGCGGCGGCGCAGGCGGCGCTTCGGCGGTCGGAGGCTGGGGACCAGCGACGGCCTCCAGCGCCTTGTTGATCCGCGCAATCTCGTCGGCGGTCGGGATCCGGCGGCCGGCCACCGTGCCCTGCACGGTCACGCGCTCGCCGGTCGGCGAATTGGCGTCGGGCACCGCCACCAGCTTGGCGTCCGGCAGGACGAGGTTCGAAACACCCAGCATCTGGGCGGCCGCGCCCGTTGCGACCGGCGTGGCGACAGTCGGCGTCGCCTGGGCCGCCAGCACCTCGGGCGGAGCGGCTTCCATCGTGCGCGGGTCGGCCGCCATCAGGATGTCGGCGCTGACCGTCTCGTTGCCGGAATAGCGGCCCCGGAAGGCCTGAAGGGTCCCGGACGGACCGGTCCAGCGATAGAAAACGTGCTGGCCGAACTGCTTGAGCTTGACCAGGGTCGGCGCCCAATACGGCGAGACGTAGTCGGCGTGGTAGTGAGTGGCCACGCCCACCGGCTTGAACACAAAGCCGCTCAGAGCGCGCTTGGCCACCGCCTGGGCGTTGGCCCAGATCGCCGGCACGGGCTCGCGCGCCAGCGAGCCGTCACAGGCGAAGCTGAACTGGCAGCCCGTGGCCCGCGCCGCGCCTTCGTAGATCACCCCGCAGATCGACTTGGGATAGCCGGGGTGGCGCATGCGGTTGATCACCGTCTGGGCTACGGCCATCTGGCCCTCGCCCGGCTCGAACCCGGCCTCGTAATAGACCGCCTGGGTCAGGCACTGCAGCGCCCGGGCGCGCGCGTCAGCCGTGCCCGTCAGGACGAACGGCTTGGCGACCTCGAGCTCTTCATCGATTGTCGGACGCAAGGCGTTGATCAGCCGCGCGGACTCAAAGTCCGGATCTCGATCGCCCAGACGCGGAATGTCCTTCAGGCGGATCACTTCCCAGCCGGGCACACGACCCCAGTAGTCGGTGTGCGGACGCGGATCGTGCCGCCGCGCCAGCGCCAGCATGGCGGGGTCCATGTTAGCGACATAGCGCTTGAGGCCCCGCTCGCTGAAACTGGCGGTGACGCGCATCAGGCCCGCGTCGCGGCCGGAGCCCGCGGGGATGTAGTAGGTCGCGCACGCCGAAAGGCCGCACACCACCCCGAGAGCGGTGACGGCCTTCAAGGCTTGCGGCTGGGTCAGAATGTCCGCCCGCACGCGGGACGGCTACTTTACGCCGAGGGTGGAGCGCAGCATCCAGGCGTGCTTTTCGTGCGCCTGCAGCCGCTGGGTCAAAAGGTCGGCGGTCGCTTCGTCGCCCGCGTCTTCGGCGATCGGCATCGCGTCGCGCAGGGTGCGGATGACGGTCTCGTTGTCGGCCTTCAGCTCGCCGATCATGCCTTCCCAGTCCTGCTCGGGATCGCCGTCCTTGAGGCTGGAGAGGTTACCGAAGGCGGCGTAGCCCTGCGGGGCCAGTTCGCCCAGGGCGCGGATGCGTTCGGCGATGGCGTCCAGCGCGGCCCACTCTTCCTGGTACTGGCCTTCAAGGAGCACGTGCAGCGACTGGAAGTTCGGCCCGCGGACATTCCAGTGATAGCCGTGCGTCTTCAGATACAGGGCGTAGCTGTCGGCCAACACCTTGTTGAGCGACGCGGCGATATCGGTGCGCTGTTTCGCGGTCAGCCCAGTGTTCAAAGCGGCGGCCATGGTGATCTCCCGTGTTGCGTGTCTTAGGTAAGCGTGTCCATCCTCTTGGCAAGACATCTTTGCCTGGAGCGGGGATGGAGAAGAAAGACAACCCGATCCGCGCCTCCGACGACCAAGGACGTATCCACGCGCTGGTTAGCGCCTGGCTCATCCCCCCGGTTCCGCCGCCAGCGTGGCTTTGCGCGATCGCCGCGATCATCGGCGTGGCCATGGCCATCCTGATGCGAATCGGCCTGCTAGGCTTGAGCGGAGGCGTCGGGGCGACCCAACCCTTCTTCCCGGCCATCATGCTGGTCACGCTCTACGCGGGCTGGCGCTGGGGCATGATCCCCACTCTCGCCGGCGCAGTCTTCGGCTGGTGGCTATGGGGCGGGCGCTACGGCGAACCGCTGAACAGCGACGAGCTGTCGACCATGGTCATCTATCTGATCTGCGGCGCGATGGTCGCGGCGGTCGCCGAGGGCCTGCGCGCCGCGATGCGTGGCCTGGCCAGCGCCCGCGCCCAGCGCGCCAACGCCGAAGCCAGACTGCGCGTCACCCAGACCGCTGCGGGCGTGGGCCCGTGGGACTATGACCTGACCACCGGCGAGCTTTACCTGTCTCCGGCCGCCCGACGAAACCTGGGCATACCGGAAAACGCCGACATCATCCTGGCCGATCTGCCGCGCTTCGTGCATCCCGACGACCGGGCGATGACGGAGACCGTCGTGTTCGGCGGGTTGAACACTTTGACCGACTACGAGGTCGAGTATCGCCTGGCCGACACAAGCAACGGCGAGCGCTGGGTGCACGGGCGGGGCGAGGTGCTGCGCGACGAGACCGGCCGGCCCGTTCGGATGATCGGTCTGAACTTCGATGTCACCAATCGCCGCCGCGCCGAGGCCGAGGTGCGCGAAAGCGAAGCGCGGTTCCGGACCCTGGCTGACAGCGCGCCCGCCCTGATGTGGGTGACGCGGCCCGGCGGCGTGCGCGAGTTCGTCAACAACGCCTATGTCGCCTTCGCCGGCCTTACCTATGACGAAGCGCTCAACCTCGACTGGCGGACCCGGATCTTCCCAGAAGACCTGCCGCGCCTGCTCAAGGAGCAGGTCGCCGGAGAGGCCTCGCGCAAGCCGTTCAGCCTTGAGGCGCGCTATCGCCGCGCCGACGGCGAATGGCGTTGGCTCAAGTCGTTCTCCCAACCCCGCTATGACCCCTCTGGCGCATTCGCCGGTTTCATCGGCATGGCGTTCGACACCACCGAGGCCAAGCAGGCTGAGGCCAATCTGACCGGCATGAACGAGCTTCTGGAGGAGCGCGTCGCCGCAGCGGTCGCCGAGCGTGATGCGGCTCAAGCGGCGCTGCTGCAGTCGCAGAAGCTGGAGGCGATCGGCCAGCTGACCGGCGGCGTCGCCCACGACTTCAACAACCTTCTGACGGTGATCATCGGCGCCCTGGACGTGGTCGAGCGCCACCCCGACGACGCCCGGCGCCGCGAGCGCATGGTCGGCGCGGCCCTGGCGGCGGCTAAACGCGGCGAGAAGCTGACCCAGCACCTCTTGGCCTTCGCACGACGCCAACCGCTGAAGCCGGAAGTATGCCGCGTGGATCGGCTGATCGCCGAAAGCGAGGGCCTGCTCAAGCGCGCGCTGGGTGACGCCTACACCTTCCATCTGCGCCTCGGCGCGGGGGTTCGCAGCGCCCGTATCGACGCGGGTCAGTTCGAGGCGGCGCTGCTCAACCTGGTGGTCAACGCTCGCGACGCCACGCCGCCCGGCGGCGAGGTGAGCATCGAGTCCCGGCAGGTGACCCTCGAGCGCCAGGACGGCGACCTGGAGCCCGGCCAGTATCTGCGCGTGGCGGTGCGCGACACGGGCTCGGGCATGGACGCCGCGACGATCGCCCGGGCGGTCGAGCCATTCTTCACCACCAAGCCGCCAGGCGAAGGCACGGGGCTGGGCCTGTCGCAGGTCTACGGCTTCGCCCGCCAGAGCGGCGGCTCGGTGCTGATCGAGAGCACGCCGGGACAAGGCGCGACCGTCGCCCTGCTATTGCCGGTCAGCGAAGGCGATCCGGCGAGTGAAAGTCTGCCTCGCATAGACCACATCGGCGCCCAGACGCCGTCTCGTGTGCTGCTGGTGGAGGATGACCCTCAGGTCGCCGAGCTGGTCGACGCTATGCTGCATGACCTCGGACACTCAGTCGTCCGGGCCAGCGGGGTCGATGAAGCCCTCTCGCGCCTGGACCAGGACGAGGGCATCCAGCTGGTGCTGAGCGACGTGATCATGCCCGGCGGCAAGAGCGGCGTGGATCTGGCCGAGCAATTGGCCGCCACGCGCCCGGGCCTCCCGGTGGTGCTGTGCTCGGGCTATACCGGCGGCGACCAGAGCCGCGCGCGGGCGGGCGACTGGCCGTTCATCAGCAAGCCGTTCTCGCTGGAGACTCTTGCCCAGGCCCTGGCCCAGGCGCGGCCGCACTGACGGTTCAGGCGCGGTCGCCCAGCAGCACCTGGCGGATCTCGCCCTTCGATCGAGACAAAGCGATCAGCAGATAGATCGACAGGAATAGCATCCCGCCGAAGACCGCCAGCACGCCCAGGCCCAGCGCCGCAGGACGGAACCGTCCGCGCCACGAAACCCACAGGCCCGACAGCAGCAGGAAACAGAAGAAGTCCAGGTTGAACTGTCCGGGCCAGCCCATGGCCGCCATGTCGCCGAAGAAGATCGGCAGGAGGTTCCAGCCGTGGTTGGCGATGGTGACGCTGGTGTAACCGACAATGACGACCAGGCAGGCCAGCAGAAACAGGCGGAACGGGATCATCGGGCGCTCTCCTTCGACGGGGTGATCAGGCGGGCTTCCAGGAACAGGCAGCGGGCGGTCATGGCCAAGAGGCCGATCGAGCCGCTGGCCAGCACGGCCAGCATCCAGGGGATTGGCCGCATGCCCACGGCGCGAGCGCGCGGTAACAGCAACGCGGTGGCGACTCCTGCCGCGAGCAGGAGATCGCACCAGATCTGCGCCCCCCACGGCCCGCGCAGGTGCTCATTCCAGAAGCCGAGCGGTCCGGCCTTGGCGACGACATCGACGGTCAGGGCGAAGAACAGGGTCGAAAGGATCGCCGGAACGATCCAGGCGCGCGGGCCCAGGTTCGGCTTGGCGGCCATGACTACAAGGGCGAGCAGCAAGCCGAGGGCTGCGCTGGCGGGCAGAATGGCGTACACGGACTGAGGCATGAGACCCTCATGTAGCGATTGCTACATGACTAGCGCATTGTAGCAGTCGCTACAACCGGAAAGGCGGCATGAACGTTCGCGACGATCAGCGGGACCGGGTGATCAAGTCCCTGGCCGAGCACCTGCTGGCCACCGGCCTGTCTCAGGCCAGCCTACGGCAGCTGGCGGCGGCGGCCGGGGTCAGCGACCGCATGCTGCTGTACTATTTCGCCGACAAGACCGAGGTCCTGGCCTTGGCCATGCAGAGCCTGGCCGGCGGCATGGCCGCGCGGCTGGAGACCGCCTTGCCCGCCGACCAACGCCTTTCGCAGGCGGCTCTGACCGCGCGCGCCGCCCGGCTGGTGGTGGACCCGGTCTTCCGGCCGTTCATGCGCCTGTGGATCGAGGCCATCGCGGCCGCCGCGCGCCAGGAGCCGCCGTTCGCCGATATCGCCCGCCAGATCGGCGAAGGGTTCCTGGCCTGGATCGAGGCGCGGCTGGATCCAGCCCTCGTCGCCGACCCGCCCGGCGCGGCCGCGACGATCCTGGCGCTGATCGACGGTCTGGCCCTGCTGGAGGTGTGCGGCGGCGAGGACCGGGTGCAGCGCGCCGTGGCGGCGCTAGAGGCGGCGAGTCTGGGGTAGAGGCGGCTTTCGCCTCGCCGCGCGCGGGCCCATATCCAGGTCATGACCGCAGCCACCGCCCACGACCCGCGCCTGACCGTCTGGTTCGACGGCGCTTGCCCGCTGTGCCTGCGCGAGATCGCCCTGATGAAGCGCCTCGATCGCCGGGGCGCGATCCAGTTCCTGGACGTCACGGACGGCGAGACCACCTGCCCCATCGATCGCGGCGAGCTGCTGGCCCGCTTCCACGCTCGCGAGGACGACCAGTTGCTGTCCGGCGCGGCGGCCTTCGCCGCCATGTGGCGCGCCATCCCGGTGCTGCGCCCCTTCGGACAGATCGCCCGCGCGCCGTGGGCGCTGAAGATCCTGGAAGCCCTGTACGTCCGCTTCCTGCGGGTGCGACCGCGCCTGCAGCGTCTGGTGGCGGGGTCTAGCGCCAGGCGTAGTTGAAGCTGACGCTGATCCGCTGCTCGTCGGCCTGGTTGGGCGTCACCTCGTGGCGCAGCCAGCTCTCCCACATCAGGATCGCGCCCGGCGTCGGCTGGACATAGACGAACGGCTGCAGGCCCTCGGGCGCCTCGGCCCCGCGGGTCGGCGCGGCCATCATCATCGGCAGGCGAGGATCCTCGAACTTGATGGCCGAGGCGCCCGGCGGGATGGTCACATAGACCGTACCGGAGATGACGCTGTGCGGGTGGATGTGGCCGGTGTGCTGGCCGCCCGGCTCCAGGATGTTGATCCAGAAGCTGTCCATCACCAGCTTGCCGGCGCCCAGATCGAAGCACAGGTCCTTGGCGAAGGCGGCCGCGTGCTTGTCGAGCTTCTTCTTCAGCTCGGCGAACAGGCTGTCGCGCAGCGGCAGGTCGTTCAGCGAGGCGTAGGAGGTGTAGCCCAGATAGCCCTTGTTGTAGGCCCAGGCCTGACCGGCCTCGTCCTCCTCGGCGATGGCGACGCAGGCGTCGTGCAGGTCGTCGATGAAGGCGTCAAAGCCCTTCTCGCCAGCGAGGGTGGCTTCATAGAGCGGGGTGACGAAGAGGCTGCGTGGGGTCATGGGCGGGGTCATAGCGCGATTGACGGCGGAGCACGAAGAGAACATAGTCAGAACATGGCTGATGATGGACTGACCCTTAAGATCAGCGCGCCCCTTACAGCGAGCCTGCGCGCCCGCGCTAAGGCGGCGGGCAAGAGCGTGGAGGCCTATGCCGAGACGCTTCTGGAAGACCATTTCGTCGAAAGACCCGGCTTCGAGGACAACGAAGCGCATTGGGAGGAGGTTCGGCGGATCGCCGATGAGACCTTGCGAGACGGAGGTATCCCGCTGGACGATGTCAAACGCTGGGTGGAGTCCTGGGACACGGAGAACGAACTACCCCCGCCCGAGCCAAGGCCCCGCGAAGCGAAATGAAGCGCGTCGAAATCTCGACGCAGGCCCAGAATGATATCCAGTACTTGCGACGATGGTTGGCTGTGAGATCGCCGAGCGCGTCCAGACGTGCGAACCAGGCCATCGTGGCGGCGGCCTATACGCTCGTCGATTTCCCTGAACGGGGTCATCTTACTGGCGCCGGGATCCGCGAACTTCCTATCAGGTTCGGCTCAGCCGGCTACGTCTTGCAGTACTTCGTTGAAGACGACCGTGTCGTCATCGCCCGCGTCTTCCACAGCCTGGAACGTCGCTGAACGCGGCGGACTCGCCTATATCTGCCCTGTGACCGATACCCCCTCCGCCCCCGACACCGACGCCTCCTGCCCAGCGCCCGTCCTGACCGGCGCCGCCCTGATCAAGGACGAGGTCACGCGCCTGCCCGACGCGCCGGGCGTCTATCGCATGATCGGCGAGGGCGACGAGGTGCTCTATGTCGGCAAGGCCAAAAGCCTGAAGAAGCGCGTGGTGCAGTACGCCCAGGGTCGCTTCCACACCAACCGCATCGCCCACATGGTCGACGCCACGCGGTCGATGGAGTTTGTCACCACCCGCACCGAAGCCGACGCGCTTCTGCTCGAGATCAACCTGATCAAGTCGCTGAAGCCGCGCTTCAACGTGCTGCTGCGCGACGACAAGAGCTTTCCCGAGATCGTCATCCGCCGCGACCACGACGCCCCGCAGCTGCGCAAGCACCGCGGCGCCCACACCATCAAAGGCGACTATTTCGGACCGTTCGCCAGCGCCTGGGCGGTTAACCGCACGCTCAACACCCTGCAGAAGGCCTTCCTGCTCCGCTCGTGCAGCGACAGCGTCTACGACAGCCGCGACCGGCCCTGCATGCTCTACCAGATCAAGCGCTGCGCGGCGCCCTGCACCGGCCTGATCGGCAAGGACGACTACCAGGCCCTGGTGGACCAGGCCGAGGCCTTCCTGCGCGGCAAGTCCCGCGCCGTCATGGCCAGCATGGCCAAGCAGATGGAAGAGGCCGCCGAGGACCTGGAGTTCGAGCGCGCCGCCCGCCTGCGCGATCGTATCCGCGCGCTCTCGGCCGTGGCCCAGGAAACCCAGATCAACCCCGAGACGGTGGAGGAGGCCGACGTCGTGGCCCTGCACGTCGAGGGCGGCCAGGCCTGCGTGCAGGTGTTCTTCTTCCGCGCCGGCCAGAACTGGGGCAACCGGGCCTACTTCCCCCGCATCACCGGAAACGCCGACGAGTCCGAGGACGAGACGATCACCGAGGAGCAGCGGATCATCACCGCGTTCCTGGGCCAGTTCTACGACGATAAGCCGATCCCGCGCCTGATCCTGGCCAATGTCCAGCCGGCCGAAGCCGAACTCCTGTCCGAAGCCTTCGCGCTGAAGAGCGGTCGCAAGGTCGAGATCAGCGTGCCCAAGCGCGGCGAGAAGGCCGATCTGGTCCAGCACGCCCTGACCAACGCCAAGGAGGCGCTGGGCCGCAAGATGGCCGAAGGCTCGGCCCAGACCAAGCTGCTGGCCGGCGTGGCCGAGGCCTTCAAGCTGGACGCGCCGCCGGAGCGGATCGAGGTCTATGACAACAGCCACATCCAGGGCACGAACGCCGTCGGCGGCATGATCGTGGCCGGTCCCGAAGGCTTCATGAAGGGCCAGTACCGCAAGTTCAACATCCGCTCGACCGAGCTCACCCCCGGCGACGACTACGGCATGATGAAGGAGGTGCTAAAGCGCCGCTTCGCGCGCCTCGTCAAGGAAGAGGAAGAGGGCGACGACGCCAACCGGCCCGACCTGGTGCTGGTCGACGGCGGCAAGGGCCAGCTGGACGCGGCGCTGGAGATCATGGCCGACCTTGGCGTCGACGACATCGCCGTCGTGGGCGTCGCCAAGGGGCCCGACCGCGACGCGGGGCTGGAGCGGTTCTTCCTGCCCGGCCAGCCGCCGTTCATGCTCGAGCCCAAGTCGCCGGTTCTGTATTACCTGCAGCGCCTGCGCGACGAGGCCCACCGCTTTGCGATCGGCGCCCACCGCACCCGCCGCAGCATGGATCTGAAAAAGAACCCCCTCGACGAGATCGAGGGCGTGGGTCCGGGCCGCAAGAAAGCCCTGCTGCACGCCTTCGGCTCAGCCAAGGGCGTCAGTCGCGCCAGCGTCGAGGACCTCGTCAAGGTCGACGGCGTCAGCCAGGCCCTGGCCGAGCGGATCTTCGGGTTTTTCAGGAAGGGCTAAAGCCCTCAGGCCGCCACCGTCGCGGCCGCCTTCATGCGGCGGAACGCGGCGTTGAGGTCCGCCAGGGCGTGGGCGAAGGGCGTGCCGTTGCGCAGGGCGCGCTGGGCCTCGACCGTGGCGCCGCGCTGGGCCAGTTCGGCCACCTCGGCCGCCCGCAGGTGGAACTCGCGGTGGGCTTCCAGCAGGTTGAGGAACGCGTGGTTCCCCGCCCAGCGACGCGAGCCCTCGCCGTGCAGCCAGCAGCCGGTCGCGCACAGCCGGTCGGACTTCAGTTCGCGGACATCGATCGCCCGCTGCTCGGAAATCGCCGCGCCGAGCGTCTCGCGGATCAGGGTGTGTTGGTGTGCGTGTTCCAGGAAATCCATGGCCAAACCTTCCGGTTCAAACATGGGGCGATATGTCGCGCACCTTGGTTTCCGAACCGTTTCCGCACCCGCCGCCTATCCACAGTCTGAGGCCGTTTTCCCCCGATTTGGGGGCGCGCTCCATCAGCGATCGCCCGAGCCGGTCAGCCCCGTCATAAACCACCGTTCGCCTGTGGAACCTCCCCAGCTCCGGCTCGTTTTAAAGGTCGAGTTATTGTCGAGGGAGGCCCCCATGGACCTGCAGACCCAGAAGACTTTCGAGCGCGACCTGGTCGCTCTGATCCCGCACCTGCGCGCGTTCGCGCGGTCGCTGTGCGGTAATGCGGCCGCCGCCGACGATCTGGCGCAGGAGGCCGTGGCCAAGGCCTGGGCGAGCCGCAAGAGCTTCACCATGGGCACCAACATGAAGGCCTGGACCTTCATGATCCTGCGCAACCAGTTCTACTCCGACAAGCGCCGCAGCTGGCGCTCGGTGGCGCTGGACCAGGAGATGGCCGAGCGCACTCTGGTCGCCAACACGAACTTTGACGGCGCCATCGCCCTGGATGATCTGCGCCAGGCGATGATGATGCTGCCCGAGAACCAGCGCGAGGCGCTGATCCTGATCGGGGCCGGCGGGTTCTCGTATGAAGAGGCCGCCGAGATGATCGGCGTCGCCGTCGGCACGGTGAAGAGCCGCGTCAGCCGCGCCCGCGCCGAGCTGGTCAACCTGTTCGAGACCGGCGACTACGTCCGCGACGGCAAGCCCGCCGGCGAAGCCATGGCCTCGATGCTGCGCACGCTGGAACAGCTGGCGGCTTGAGGGCCTAGCGCCCCCTCCACCGCTTCGCGGTCCCCCTCCCCCGTTTCACGGGGGAGGATTGTGCTTCCTCCTCCCTCGCGAAGCGGGGGAGTTGTCGCGGCGTGGATACGCGACGTGACGGAGGGGGCGTCCTTACAGCCCTGCACACACCTCGCAGAACGCAGCGATATCCGCCTCGTCGTGGTACACGGACAACCCCACCCGCAGCACGTCGTCGCGCACGTCGACCACCACGCCCTGGTCGGCCAAGGCGTGTTTCCACGCGTTGGCGGCGGGATGGCGAAGGGCCAGGAAGCGGGCCTGAGGGCCGTTGCCCGGCGGGTTCAGCACGACTGCTAGGCCCAAAGGTCCGGCCTCCCCCGCTGAGATCTTCTCCAGCAAGCTCACCTGCAGCGCCCGCGCGTGGGCGGCGACGGCCGCCGTGGTCAGGCCCTCGGCCTCCAGCATCCGTCCTGCGGCGACAAACCGGTAAAGGCCCGAAGGGTCGAAGGTCGCCCCCATGAACCGGCCGGCGTCGCTGACATAGCCGACCCCACCGGGCGGACCTTCCAGGTCGCCGAACTCGGCGTACCAGCCGGTCAGCACCGGGCGCGGGCCAAAGCCGGGCGGGGCGTGCAGGAACGCCGCGCCCTCCCCGGCCATCGCGTACTTGTAGCCGCCCGAGACGTAGAACAGCCGGTCCGCCACCGCCGAGAGGTCGGTGGGGATCGCACGGAAGCCGTGATAGCCGTCGACCACGACCCACGGCCCGTTCGGGCGCGCCAAGTCCGCCAACTCCCAGACCCGATCGAAGACGAACCCGGTCTTGAAGAACACGTGACTGACGAAGATCAGGTCATGCTGGCCAGTCCGCGCGGCGGTCAGGAACTGCTCGGCGAAATCGGGCTCTTCGGCGTCGATCAGGGTCAGCGTGATTTCGCCGGACTCGACCCAGCGCTGGGCCTGGCGGCGGAACGAGTGGAACTCGCCATTGGTGGACAGCACGCGCAACGGACGCGGGCGGTCGATCGCCGAGACGAGCGTCGCCAGCAGCAGATGGGTGTTGGGCGCAAAGACGACCGTGTCGCTAGACGGCAGGTTCAGCTCGCGCGCCACCAGGGCTTGGGCCGCAGGATAGACCTGGCCCAGCGCCTTGTCCCACTTGTGGTCGGCCAGGACGGCGGCGTCCTCCCAGGCCTCCATCTGACCGACCAGGGTGGCGTCGGGCCAGAGGTGGTGGCTGTGGGCGGCCATGTGCAGGCGGCCGGGCGCCGCAGACAGGGCGCGCGAGAACAGATCCTTGCGCGCGGCCATTAAAGCTTGGTCCTCAGCGACCACAGCTCGGGGAAGGCGCGGCGGCGAAGCGTGCTAGCCAGATAGCCGACGCCGTCAGTGCCGCCGGTGCCGGGCCGCCCGCCGATGATCCGCTCGACGGTCAGCACGTGCTTGTGGCGCCAGGTGACCAGGGCGTCGTCCAGATCAACGAGCTTCTCGGCCAATTGATAGAGCTCCCAATAGCGCTTGGGGTCGCGATAGACCTCCAGCCACGCAGCCTCGACCTCGGGCGAGGGAACATAGGTCTGGCTGAAGTCGCGGTGCAAGGCGGCGTCGGGCACGCTCAGGCCATGGCGCGGCAGCTGGGCGATGGCCACGTCGTACAGGCTGGGCGACTCCAGCGCCGCCTTGAGCATGGCCAGGGCCTCGGGCCGCTCGGCGTGGAACTTCAGGAAGCTCTGGTCCTTCAGACCCAACAGGTATTCCAGCGCCCGGAACTGGTGCGACTGGAAGCCGGAGCTGGTTCCCAGGTCATCGCGGAAGCTGAGATAGTCGGCGGGCGTCATCGTGGCCAGGATGTCCCACGACAGGGTCATCACCGTCTGGATCCGCGAGACCCGCGCCAGAGCCTTATAGGCCGGCTCGACATCGCCGCCCGCGATCAGCTTCATGGCCAGGGCGACCTCGTGGAGGATCTCCTTGAGCCACAGCTCCTTGGTCTGGTGGATGACGATGAACAACAGTTCGTCGTGCCGGTCGCTCAGGGGCTTCTGGGCCGAGAGCAGTTCGTCGAGCGCGAGATATCGCGCGTAGGTCATGTCTTGCGCCATGGAGCGACCTTAGGCGGCGTTTGGGCGCACATTGTTCTGGTTTGCGCGGCAGGCGTCGAGGCCGCTAGAATATCGTTCTGATTTTGTGGAGATTTGCAGAACGATGACCGCGCTCAGCCGTATGGATCTCTCCATCCTCCGCATCCTGGAGGCCGACGCCCGCATCTCGTTCGCCGCCCTGGCCGAGCGCGTGGGTCTATCGAAGTCGCCTTGCTGGTCGCGCGTGCAGGCGCTGGAGAAGCAGGGCGTCATCACCGGCTACCACGCCCGCCTCGACGCCAAGGCGCTGGGCAAGGGGCTGACGGTCTATGCCCTCGCGACCGTTGAGTTCGCCCGCTACGAGGCCTTCGAGGCCGCCGTGCTGCGCCATCCGGCGATCACCGACTGTCACTCCACGGCCGGGGCCGGCGACTACCTGCTGCGGATCGTCGCTGCCGATGTCGAGGACCTCGACCACCTGCTGCGCAAGGAGTTGAGCCAGATGCCCGGCGTGCAGCGCTACACCACCACCGTCTGCATGAAGGCGATCAAGGAGGGCGGTCTGGTCACCGCCGGGCTGTGACCGGGGAATGTTTCAGCCCATTTTTCACTGACAAGTCGCGAACGAGACGCAAATACAATGAGGAATATATACCTACGCCCCGCAGTATTTGATGCGCATCAATAAAGACTCGCCGCCCGCAGCCGTCCCTATTTTGAGTTTTCCTGCCTCAGCGCCGTTATGGGCTCCTTAACGCCGCGCGCCGATATCGTGTCGGATAACAAGAAATCTGACTAAATCCGGGTCACGCCAGCTATGTCCGCCGACAATCTCGAGACGCAAACGTTTTCGTCTCGCAAGCTCGAACGCTTCATCACCTTGATGATCGGGGGCTTGAGCGCCTTCTGCGTGCTGGCGGCGCTGGGCGCCACCGGGGCCATGGAGATGCAGCGCCGGGCCCGGGTCGCCGAGGCGGCGCGCGACGACCGGATCAGCGCCCAGATGCTGGAGCTGTCGGTCCTGGCCAAGCAGATCCAGCTCGAAATCGTCCAGGTTCAACAGTTCCTCACTGACGTCTCGGCGACGCGCGGCCTGAACGGGCTGGATGACGGCTGGAGCGAAGCGGCGAGCAACGCCGACGAGTTCAAGAGGGATGTCGCGCGCGCCGGCGTGCTGGCCGACGAACTGGGGGCCAGCGAACTGAAGCAGGCGTTGGGCGAGGTCCAGGTCGCGTTCCCGGCCTACTATGGCACCGGCCAGAAGATGGCGCGCGCCTATGTCGACAACGGCACCGACGCCGGTAACGCCATCATGGGCGAATTCGACGCCACCAGCGAAACCCTGGCCGGCAAGATGGACGCCGCCCGCACGGCGATCGCACGCCTGGAAAAGACCCAGGACGCCGAGAATCTCGTGATCGAAAAGCGGCTCCGCAACGAGCAGAACATCGCCATCGGCCTGGGCGTCGTCGTCGCCTTGATCGCCTGCGTCATCGGCGCCGGCGCGATCCTGCTGACCCGCACCCGCCTGCTTCAGCCGCTGTCGCGGATCGGCGCCTATATGGGCCGCCTGGCCGAAGGGGACTATGAGCAAGAGCCCCCCTTCCGCCATCGCAAGGATGAGCTGGGGGCGATGGCGCGCACCATCGTGATTTTCCGCAACGCCGCCCTGGAGCGTCGCCAGTCGCGCGTCGAGCAAGAGGCCGCGCGCGACGCCGCCGACGACGAGCGCCGCGCCAACGAGCAGGAGCGTCGTCGCGCGGACGCCGAGCGCCAGGCCGTGGTCAGCGAACTGGCCGCCGCCCTGGGCCGCCTGTCCGAGGGCGACCTGACCGCCGCGATCAAGACCCCCTTCCCCGGCGACTACGAGGCGCTGCGGACCGACTTCAACGCCGCCATCGCCCGCCTGTCCGGGACCCTGGCGGCCATCGCCCACGGCGCCCGCAACATGCGCGCCAGCTCCGAGGAAATCGCCTCGGCGGCCGACGACCTGTCGCGCCGCACCGAGCAGCAGGCCGCCAGCCTGGAAGAAACCGCCGCGGCCCTGGACCAGATCGCCTCGACCGTCGCCCGCGCCAATGACGGCGCCCGCGAGGCCGCCGCCGTGGTCACCCAGGCCAAGGCCCAGGCCGAGACCTCAGGCGCCGTGGTCGAACGCGCCGTGACCGCGATGAGCGCCATCCAGCAGTCCTCGGACAAGATCGGCCAGATCATCGGCGTGATCGACGAGATCGCCTTCCAGACCAACCTCCTGGCGCTGAACGCCGGGGTCGAGGCCGCGCGCGCGGGCGAGGCCGGTCGCGGCTTCGCCGTGGTCGCCATGGAAGTCCGCGCCCTGGCCCAGCGCTCGGCCGACGCGGCCAAGGAGATCAAGACCCTGATCGCTGAGTCGGGCGCCCAGGTGAACGCCGGCGTCGAACTGGTCGGCCAGACCGGCGAGACCCTGACCCGCATCGTCGACGAGGTGCTGCGCGTGCACAGCCTGGTCAACGACATCGCCCGCTCGTCCGAAGAGCAGGCCGTGGGCCTTCGCCAGGTCAACACCGCCGTCAACCATATGGACCAGGTCACCCAGCAGAACGCGGCCATGGTCGAGCAGACCACCGCCGCCACGCACTCGCTGCGCGGCGAGGCGATGGACTTGGCCGGCCGCGTCGGCGAGTTCCGCCTGGAGACCGATCGCGCCCAGGCGCGCGCGGCCTGACCCGCATCGGGGAGGTAAAGGATATATAAATCAGCGCTTTAACCTGAAATAAGGCTAAGCTTGAGACACTGAGGTCCAACACAGATTCAGAAGAATCCAAGGACCGAACGTGAAGAACTCCCGCCGCCTGGCGACCGCCCGAGCCCTTGCCGTCACCGCACTGGTGGGCGCCGCGACGCCCAGCCTGGCCGGCGAGGCCGTGACCCTGAAGCTCGACTACATGGCCGACGTGGCCGGCGTCGTGCGCGGCGGGACAGCCCACAAGGCGCGGGTTCTCGACAACCTCAAGATCTCGGCCGACATCGACCTGGAAAAGGCCCTCGGCTGGACCGGCGCGACCCTGCACGTCTCAGGCCTTAACAACGCGGGCGGAACGCCGAATGACGACGCCGGCACGCTGCAAGGTGTCGACAACATCGAGGTCTCCAAGCAACGCGCCCGTCTGTTCGAGGCCTTCGTCGAGCAGAGCTTCGGCGCGGGCAAGGGCTCGGCCCTGGTCGGCCTCTACGACGTCAACAGCGAGTTCTACGCCAATGAAAGCGCCGGTCTGCTGATCGCGCCCGCCTTCGGCATCGGCTCGGAGCTAGCCGCGACGGGACCCAATGGTCCCTCAATCTTCCCCTCCACCGCCCTGTCGGCGCGCCTGCGCTGGACGACGGAAAGCGGCGGCTATGTCCAGGGCGCGGTGATCAACGCCCACGCCGGCGTGCCCGGCGATCCGGGCGGCGCGGACTTCAGCTTCGATCACGGCGTTCTGGCCATCGGCGAGGCTGGCTGGAGCGGCGCCGGCAAGGTCGCCGTCGGCGGCTGGGCCTATTCCAAGCGTCAGGACGACTGGCGCGACGTGACCGCCTCGGGCGATCCCGTCCAGCGCCGCGCCTACGGCGCCTACGCCCTGGCCGAGCGCCGGATCAAGGGCGGCGAGGACGAGCCGGGCCGCATCACCGCCTTTGCGCGCGGCGGGATTTCCGACGGCCTGACCAGCCCCTTCCGGGGCGGGTGGCAGGCGGGCGTCCTGATCGAGCAGCCGGTCGCCAGCCGCCCGGCGAGCCAGGCCTCGTTCGGGATTAACCAGGCGTTCCTGTCGCGCCGCGAACGCGCCAACGGCTGGGACGCGGGCCTCAACACCAGCCGCACCGAGACGGCCCTGGAGGCCACCTACGCCGACACCTTCGGCCCGATCACCCTGCAGCCCGACCTGCAATACGTGATCCGTCCCGCCGGAAACCGCGACGCGCGCAACGCCGTGGTCGCCACCTTGCGGGTGAAGGTCGGCTTCTAGGGGCTTCTCTTCCCCTTCCCCTTCAGCGCGCAACACGGCTAAACCAGTATCATGGTTGAGCCTGTTGCGCCCCTCCCCGCGTCGCCGCCCGCCGTCACGCGCTCGCGCGTCGGCAAGACGCTGTCGATCGTGGCCCCCTGCTATAACGAGCAGGAGGTGCTGGACCTGTTCTTCGACCGTATCGACGCCGAGATGGCCAAGCTGGGCGTCGCCTACGAGGTCGTCTGCGTCAATGATGGCAGCCGCGATCACACCCTGGCGGTGCTGCTGCGCCGCCATCAGCGCGACCCGCGCGTCAAGGTCATCAACCTGGCCCGAAACTTCGGCAAGGAGACCGCCCTGTCGGCGGGCCTGGACGCGGCGACCGGCGACATGATCGTGCCGATCGACTGCGATCTACAGGACCCGCCCGAGCTGATCGGCCATTTCCTGGAGGCCTGGGAGGCCGGCGCCGACGTCGCCTATGGCGTGCGGGTCGACCGCACCTCGGACGGCTTCCTCAAGCGCGCCACGGCCCAGGGCTTCTACCGCGCGTTCAACAAGCTCTCGGACGTCAACCTGCCCTACAACGCCGGCGACTACCGCCTGATGGACCGCCGAGTGGTCGAGGTGCTGAAGCAGCTGCCTGAACGCAATCGCTTCATGAAGGGCCTGTTCGCCTGGGTCGGCTTCAATCAAGTCGCCGTGCCCTATGCGCGCCCCGAGCGTGCGGCGGGGACCAGCTCGTTCCGCTACTGGAAGCTCTGGAACTTCGCTCTGGACGGCTTCACCTCGTTCAGCAGCGTGCCGATCCGGATCTGGAGCTATGTGGGCCTGATCGCTGGGGTGCTGGCGTGCGGCGTGGCCGGGTTGATCGTCCTGCGCACCCTGTTGTTCGGCCGCGACGTACCCGGCTATCCGTCACTGATGGTGGTGATCCTGATGGGCTTTGGCCTGCAGATGCTGGCCATCGGCTCACTGGGCGAATACGTCGCCCGCATCTATCAGGAAGTGAAGAACCGCCCGCTCTATGTGGTCATGGACCGTTACGGGTTCGACGCGTGAGTCGGATCGGGCTGCTGACGCCCGCGCGTCGGGATTTCCTGGTCTCGGCGTTGCGCTATGGCCTGGCGGGCGTGTTGAACACGCTGGTAGGCTTTTCGATCATCCTGGCGCTGGACTTGGGTCTGGGTCTGGATCCGCATCTGGCCAACGCCGTCGGCTATGCGATCGGGATCTGCGTCAGCTTCGTGCTGAGCAGGCTTTTCGTCTTCAAGGCGCGTGAGACCGCGCGCTCGGCGCCGCTGCGCTATGTTGTCGCCGTGGCCGCCGCCTTCGGTCTGAACCTGGGCGTTCTGACCCTGGCCGGGCTGGTCCTGCCGACGGGCGCGTTGTGGAGTTCGGCGGCGCAGGGGCTGGCGGTGGCCAGCTACACCGCCGCACTGTTCCTGTTGAGCCACTTCTGGGTCTTTGCCCACGCCCCGAAATCCGGCAAGGACGCCTGATGGACCGCCTGATCTACGACCGTATCCGCGACCTGGAAGCCGACCACTGGTGGTTCGTGGGCCGCCGCCAGATCCTGCGCGGCCTGCTGCAACGCGTGGGGACGCCGACAGGCGCGAAGATCCTGGAAGTCGGCTGCGGCGCCGGCGGCAACGTTCCGCTTCTCCGCGAGTTCGGTTCGGTCACGGCGCTGGAGCCCGACGACGAGTCCCGCGCCTACGCCAGCGAGCGGCTGGGCCTGGCGGTCGACACCGGCTTGCTGCCCGACGGCCTGCCCTACGCGCCCGAGACCTTCGACCTGGTCTGCGCGTTCGACGTGGTGGAGCATGTCGACGACGACGCCGCCTCGGTCCGCGCCCTGGCGCGGCTGGTCAAGCCGGGCGGCGCGATCCTGACGACGGTGCCGGCCTATCAGTGGATGTGGAGCCACCACGACGTGCTGCACCACCACAAGCGCCGCTATAGGCTGTCGGCCTATCGCGCGCTGTTCGAGGCGGCGGGGCTGACCATCGAGACGGCCACCTATTTCAACACCTTGCTCTTCCCGCTGGCGGCCGCGCAGCGCACCGTCAAGCGCCTGCTGGGCGACAAGAGCGCCGACGACGCCATGCCGCCGGCGGCGCTGAACAAGGCGCTGGCCGGCGTGTTCTCGCTGGAGACGCCGCTGGCCGCGGGCCCCGGCCTGCCGTTCGGCCTGTCGATCGCGGTGATCGCGCGGAAGGCTTGAAGCCTCAGGGCGCGGCGGAGACGATCCGCATCGCCTCCAGTCCCACGCCCATCAGCCGGGTGTCGGCGCCCAGGCCCAGCGAGGCGGGTGTCTGGGGGTCCTTGGCGTCGAAAACCACGCGCACAACGCCCGTCTTCAGCGTCTCGGCCGGCAGCAGCAGCCGGTAGTCGTGGCGGATCGCGTTCTGGCGGTTGAAGGTGAAGGTCTCCGACGCGCCGCCCGCCGACACGGTGACGGTGCGCGTCGAGGTCTGCAGCGGCAGGAAGGCGAAGGCCGCCACCTCCAGCACCGCGCCCGGCAGACTGGCCTGCGCCTCGGACAGCCGCATCTCGACGACGGACTGACGACCGTCCGCCCAGACCCCGCCCAACTCCGGCGCGCTCCAGCCGGTGCGCAGGGCGCTGACGCCCGACCCGCCGGCCTTAAACAACAGCGACGGCGGCTCGACGCAGGAGCCGACCACCACCACCACCAGACCCAACGGCGCCCCTGAGCGACAGCCGGGCTTGTCGTAGGCGTCGCCAGCCAGGGTCACGATGTAGGGCACGTCGCCCGGACGGTTGGGCCGCCCGTCGTCCAACAGGCTCAGCACATTGCCGCCGTGCGGCGACTGCAGCATGCCGATCGTGCCCATATAGGTCGCCACGGCGGGCACCTGGGTGGCCGAGAACATCACCTGCTCGCCGTGCAGGCCGCGCGTCAGGCGCACCTCGCGAACGTCGCGCAGCACTGCGGTGACCTGCGGCACGTCATAGACGCTGGGCCGCAGGAACACGGCCAGCATCACCAACAGTTGGGCCGCCAGGGCCGGCAGGACGCCCAGCCGCGCGGCCCAGCCGGACCGCTCCTCGAACGCCGCGCCGCGCACGCCCAGCACCGTCATCCCCCACAGCGGAATGACGAAAACCAGCAGGGTGCAAACCCCGAACCCATGCTTGAGCACCGCATATTCCGAGCCCTCGCCCCGCAGGGCGTAGAGGCCGTACTGGGCCAGCATCGACACGCCCGCCCCCGCGCCCAGCGCGGCCAGCAGCACCGCTGCGCGCGTCGGCCCCGCGTCCTCCTCGACGGCCGCCGGGGGCCGCAGCGCCTCGATCAGGAAGATCCAGGCCGACAGCGCCACCAGCAGGGCCGAGAGCCCCGCCAGGCCATTCAGCGTCATCGGCACGGCGAAGTGGATGCTGCCGTTGTTGGCGGCCATCCAGCGCATGCTCCAGAAGAACGGATTGCCCAGCAGGCCGCCGGCGATCAGCAACAGTCCCCCCACGCCGATCCAGTCGATGCGGCGGGCGTGGATCATGTCGCGCAGCACCGCCAGACCCAGCATCGCCATCAGCGCCCCGCACAGGCGCAGGGTCGGCACCAGGTGGAAGCAGCCGCACAGCAGCACCATGGCCGCGCCATAGACGGCGAACGCCGGCCGCGAGCGGGCCAGCACCACCGCGCCGCCAGCCACGCCCAGCGCCGCCACCGCCTCGCCGACCATCTGCGGATAGAAGAAGTTGCGCACCAGCTCGGCGCCGATCACGCCGCGCAGAGCATAGACATTGACCAGGGCCAGCCCCGCGCAGATCGCCAGATAGGTCAGCGACACGCGCCGCGCCTGATCGAACAGCACCAGCCAGGCCACGCCCGCCGACAACACCCCGGCCATCAGCAGGGCGTTGATCTCCGACCAGCCCAGGGTCGCAAACAGGCCCGCGAACCGGTGGCTGAGCTTGGGATAGGCGACCATCTCAGCCATCCACTCATGCCCGACGGGCGGCACGAGGAAGGCGCGGCGAACCACCTCCATCACTTGCAGGTGATAGGAAGCGTCGATCGACAGCGACAGCATCCGGTTCGTCGAGAGCGCGGCCGCCAGCACCAGGCACCACAGCACGATCCCGCCCGCGCGGGCCCAAACGGCCTTGTTCTCGAACATCTGAGTTTCGCCCCGATCGATTCCGCGTCGCCCCACGCAGGCCCAAAACTACTAGCAGCAAAGTCGCCGCTGAGAACCCCGCGCCCCCAGGTTGCGCGAACGGCCGCCGCAAAAGCCAAATCACACATGTAAATAAATTATACTTGTAATTCACAAGATCTTCGTCACCCTCGCGTCTGGCGAAAGGGCCAGCGAAGAGGGTCGGTCATGGCGGTTTCGGATTTCGGCTCCCGCCCCGCGCGCGCCTCGGCGGCGGCGCTGGTCATGTCGACGATCGCCGTGATCGGGGCGCTGGGCGCGGCGGGCGCGATGGTGCTGACCGGCGTCGACCTGGCGAAGTTCGAGCGCGAGAACGCCGACCTGCCGCCGCCCTCGCCGCAGCAGGCCGCCCGCTACGCCCCGCTGGCGCGGACCAACTGGCGGATCGTCCACGCCAATCTCGAGGCCCGGCTGCAGCAGTCCAGTCCCCTGGAGCTGGGCGCGGTGTGGTCCACCCGCACCGGCCGCATATGCGGTCTGGTCAACGGCCGGGGCAGCTTTGGCGGCCTGACGGCCATGGCGCGGTTCTACACGGTCGATCAGCAGCCGGTGTTCCACCGCGACATCGACCACCTGAGCTTCCAGCACGAATGGTTCCAGTGCCGGCGCGACCCGTATGTGATGCTGAACCAGGGCACGATGGAGCCGGGCTTCTGCGGCACCGAGCTTGGGCGGCGGCGGTGCTATACGGTGGTCAACGGAGTGCGGAGGGAGCCCTAGAAGACGGGCTTGGCGACCATTAGCCAGACAATGGCCAGCACGGCGGCGAAGGCCGGAAAGCCCAGCACGAACCAGAGACGGAACAGCCGATCATAGGTCGGCGATAGAGGCTCGCCCGCCGCCACCGCCGCCTCGGCCAGGCGCCGCAGCCGCATCTGGATCCACACCACTGGCAGCCAGCACAGTCCGGTGACGACATAGAGCGCCAGGCTCAGGGCCACCCAGCCGGTGTTGAACGGAAACCCCGCCAGGTGCGCCAGCGCCCCGCCGGTGATCGGCTGGGCGATGACCGCCATGGTAGTGAAGATGAAATCAGCCAGCACGACGATCCGCGCGGTGTGGGCGACCAGGGCCGGATCGCGGGTGCGGTGGGCCATTAGCATGAAGAAGGCGATCCCCGCCCCCGTGCCCAGCAGCACCGCCGCGCCGACGATGTGGGCCGCCTTGAGCAGCAGGTAGAGGTCCATCAGCGCTCCTCCAGCGTCGCCAGGGCGGCCACCGCCAGCAGGGCGGCGGGAATGCTCTTGACCAGAGGCCCCAGCGGATCGAGCCACAGGTCGGGCCGCACCAGCGCCCCGCCCAGCAGGTAACCCGCCGTGACTAGCAACATGCCCTTCAAGGCCAAGGCGGCCGTGCGCTTGTGGGCTAGCAGCAGGGCCAGGGCGATATCCGCCACGCTTCCGCCCAACACCGCCACCACGGCGAGGTCACGCGAGACGCCCGCTGTCGTCAGCGTCGCCACCGCAGGCTCGAAGCCCGCCGTCGCCCCGATCAGCCCCGACACCAGCCAGAAGGCGAACAGGACCAGCAGGATCAGCGGCTTGGCGAAATAGGCGCGGGCGAACCAGCGCTCCTGCACGCCGGACGGCATCGCCGCCAGCAGGGCGTCCAGCGATTTGAGCTCAAGGCCAAGGCGGCCGGCGTCATCGGCCTCGCCGCGCACGCCCATCCGCAGCTGGGCCAGGGCCGCCGTCCGCATCGGGCTGCGCCAGCCCAGAAAGGCCAGGGCGTCGGCGCAGGCGGCGGTGATCCGCGCCAGGGACGGCGGCAGGTCGATGACTGGCGCGGCGGGAAAGCCCAGCCAAGCCCGCAGGCGCGATACGAGATCCGTCAGGGCCACGGCATCGGCATGCGCCAAGTCCAGGCGCTGGCGCAGGGGCGCGTCGGGGGTGAGGCACCGCGCGACGGCGGCGGCGACGTCATCGGTCGCGACGACCTGCACACGGCTCTGACCGTAGACGACCGGCGAGAAGCCCGGGAACCCCGCCAGGCCGCGCAGCAGCGCCGTGCCGCCGTAGGCCGCCGGGCCGATCACCAGACCGGGCCGCAAGACCACCCAGTCCAGTGCGGGCATCGCGGCGAGCAACGCTTCGGCCTGGTGCTTGGTGGTGTTGAAGGCGGTGGGCTTGCCGGCCTCGACCCCGGCCGCCGAGATATGGACCAGCCGCGCGCGCTTGGCCTCGCACGCCTGGGCCAGCCGCCGGACGCCCTCGACATGCACGGCGTTCAGGTCGTCGCGCGGACTGTCCTGCAAGGCGCCGGCGCAATTGACCACCGCCTCGACGCCATCCAGCAGCGCCGTCCAGTCCGCGACGCTGGACGTCGCCAGATCCGCGTGTTTCCACACCAGGGCCGGAAACCGCCGCCGGGCCTGAACCAGATCCCGCCCAACGCCGACGACGTCATGGCCGTCCGCCACGAGCCGGGCGGCCACCGAGGAGCCGATAAGCCCGTAGGCTCCGATGACGGCGATGCGCATGACGCCTTGAGTAGCCGGTCTGTCGGCGCGGGAGAAGGTGGGCGCTGCAAGCGCCCCCTCCACCGCCATTCGGCGGTCCCCCTCCCCCGTTGCACGGGGGAGGATGATAGTCCTCCTCACCCGCGACGCGGGGGAGGTGGCGCGCGGCGCAGCCGCGTGACGGAGGGGGCGCTCTCCCGCCCTACTCCGCCGCGTAGCTCTGCAGCGGACGCACGTCCAAGGCTTCAGCCGGGGCGCCGGCGATGGCCTGGGCGGCGGCCAGGGCGCCGGCCGACGTCGTGTAGTACGGCACCTTCATCATCAGGGCCGTGCGGCGGATCTCGAAGCTGTCTTCCAGCGCCTGCTTGCCTTCGGTGGTGTTGAAGACCAGCTGCACGCCGCCGTTCTTCATCACGTCGACGATGTGCGGGCGGCCCTCAAGGACCTTCTTCACGTGCTCGACCTGGACGCCCTGGGCGGCCAGATAGGCCTGGGTGCCCTCGGTCGACAGCACTTTGAAGCCGGCCGCCTGCAAAAGCTTCACCGGCTCGACGATCCAAGGCTTGTCGCTTTCCTTGACCGAGACGAAGGCCGTACCCTTGGTCGGCAGCTTGACGCCGCCACCGAGCTGGCTCTTGGCGAAGGCGCGGGCGAAGGCCGGGCCCATGCCGGTCTCGCCGTCGCGCTTCCAGTCCAGGCCCATGACCTCGCCGGTCGAGCGCATTTCCGGGCCCAGCACCGTGTCGACGCCGGCGAAGCGGGCGAACGGGAAGACCGCTTCCTTGACCGCGATGTGGTCGTAGGGAACGTCCTTGAGGCCAAAGCTGGCCAGGCTCTCGCCGGCCATGATCTTGGCGGCGATGGCGGCCACCGGCTGGCCGATCGTCTTGGCGACGAACGGCACGGTGCGCGAGGCGCGCGGGTTCACTTCCAGCACATAGATGCGCGGGTTGTCGCTGTGCGGCTCTTCGATGGCGAACTGCACGTTCATCAGGCCGCGCACGTTGAGCGCCAGGGCCATCTGCACCGTCTGGCGCTTCAACTCCTCGACCGTTTCGGCCTTCAGCGAGAAGGGCGGCATCGAGCAGGCCGAGTCGCCCGAGTGGACGCCGGCCTCCTCGATGTGCTCCAGCACGCCGGCCACGAACACGTCCTTGCCGTCGCACAGGGCGTCGACGTCCACCTCGGTGGCGCGGCTCAGATAGTGGTCCAGCAGGATCGGGTGCTCGAGCGAGATCTCGCCGGCGCCGGCGATGTAGCGCTCCATGGCGTCATGGTCGCGGATGATCTCCATGCCCCGGCCGCCCAGCACGTAGGACGGACGCATCACGAACGGGAAGCCGATCTTCTCGCCTTCCGCGCGCGCCTCGTCCCAGGTGCGGGCGATGGCGTTTTCCGGCTGGGCGATGTTGAGGCCGTTCAGCAGTTGCTGGAAGCGCTCGCGGTCCTCGGCCAGGTCGATGGCGTCGGGGCTGGTGCCCAGGATCGGCACGCCGGCCTCTTCCAGGGCATGGGCCAGCTTCAGCGGCGTCTGGCCGCCGAACTGTACGATGACGCCGGCCAGGGTCCCCTTGCTCATCTCGACATGCAGCAGCTCCAGCACGTCCTCGGCCGTCAGCGGCTCGAAGTACAGGCGGTCGGAGGTGTCGTAGTCGGTCGAGACGGTCTCGGGGTTGCAGTTGACCATGATCGACTCCACGCCGATCTGGTCCAGCGCAAAGGCCGCGTGGCAGCAGCAGTAGTCGAACTCGATGCCCTGGCCGATCCGGTTGGGACCGCCGCCCAGGATCACGGCCTTCTTGGCCGAGGACGGGTCGCTCTCGCACTCGGGAACCTGGCCCAGGGCGCCGAACTCGTAGGTCGAGTACATGTAGGGCGTGGAGGCCAGGAACTCGCCGGCGCAGCTGTCGATGCGCTTGAACACCGGGCGCACGTTCAGGTCTTGGCGAGCCTTGCGGACGGCCTTTTCGGTCGAGCCGGTCAGCTTGGCCAGGCGGGCGTCGGAGAAGCCCTGGGCCTTCAGCTCGCGGAAGCCTTGCGCGGTCTTCGGCAGGCCGCCGGCCTTCACCCAGCCTTCCTGACGGACGATCTCGGCGATCTGGCGCAGGAACCAGGGCTCGTAGCTGCAGGCGGCGTTGACCTCTTCCACGGTCAGGCCGTGGCGGAAGGCCTGGGCGATGACGCGCAGGCGGTCGGGCGTGGGCGTGCCCAGCGCGCGGATCACGGCGGCCTTGCCGTTGTCGGGATCATCGGCGCCGTCGATCAGCACCTCGTCGAAGCCCGAAAGGCCGGTCTCGAGGCCGCGCAGGGCCTTCTGGACGCTTTCCTTGAAGGTGCGGCCGATGGCCATGACCTCGCCGACTGACTTCATGGCCGTGGTCAGCAGGGGCTCCGAACCCGGATACTTCTCGAAGGCGAAGCGCGGGATCTTGGTGACGACGTAGTCGATGCTGGGCTCGAACGAGGCCGGGGTCGCGCCGCCGGTGATGTCGTTCTTCAGCTCATCCAGCGTGTAGCCGACGGCCAGGCGCGCGGCGACCTTGGCGATCGGGAAGCCGGTGGCCTTCGAGGCCAGGGCCGACGAGCGCGACACGCGCGGGTTCATCTCGATGACGACCATGCGGCCGTCCTTGGGATTGACGGCGAACTGCACGTTCGAGCCGCCGGTCTCCACGCCGATCTCGCGCAGCACGGCGATCGAGGCCGCGCGCATCCACTGGTATTCCTTGTCCGTCAGGGTCAGGGCCGGGGCGACGGTGATCGAGTCGCCGGTGTGGACGCCCATCGGGTCGATGTTCTCGATCGAGCAGACGATGATGCAGTTGTCCGCCTTGTCGCGGACGACCTCCATCTCGTACTCCTTCCAGCCCAGGACGCTCTCTTCGACCAGCACCTCGGTGGTCGGCGAGAGGTCGAGGCCGCGCTCGACGATCTCCTTGAACTCCTCGACATTGTAGGCGATGCCGCCGCCGGTGCCGGCCAGGGTGAAGGACGGGCGGATGATCGCCGGCAGGCCGACGAACTCCAGGCCTTCCATCGCCTCTTCCAGCGTGTGGCAGGCGCGCGAGCGGGGCGATTCCAGGCCCAGCTTGTCCATGGCGTCGCGGAACTTCTGGCGGTCCTCAGCCTTGTCGATGACCTCGGCCTTGGCGCCGATCATCTCGACGCCGAACTTCTCCAGCACGCCCTGTTCTTCCAGGGCCAGCGCCGTGTTCAGCGCGGTCTGGCCGCCCATGGTCGGCAGCAGCGCGTCGGGGCGCTCCTTCTCGATGATCTTGGCGACCATCTCCGGCGTGATCGGCTCGATATAGGTCGCATCGGCCACGTCCGGATCGGTCATGATCGTGGCGGGGTTCGAGTTGACCAGGATGATCCGGTAGCCCTCGGCCCGCAGCGCCTTACAGGCCTGAACGCCCGAATAGTCGAACTCGCAAGCCTGACCGATGACGATCGGCCCCGCGCCGATGATCAGGATCGAGGAGATGTCTGTTCTCTTGGGCATGGCTAACTCGCGCAAAGACACGGTCGCGCACATCCGCGCGCCCGCTGTCGACCATCTTGCAGGTTAAGGCGCCCGTGTAGAGACGGAGTCGGTTTGGCGCAACCCCGCATGTTGGCGCAGGGTTAAGGGGGGCTTGAAACCCTCTCTGGAGCGAAGAAGGACACGTCCTGACGGCACTGGGCGATCACCGAGGCCATGGCGCGACGCTGTAGAGCCCAGGGCGTGGACGTCTTTGCGGTCCGTGAAGGGTGGGTGACGGACCTTTGGCTCTCAACGCCCCCTCCGTCTCGCTGCGTATCCGCAGCGATCCACCTCCCCCGCAAGCGGGGCAGGAGCGTGGCGACTTCCTCCTCACCCGTGGAACGGGGGAGGTGGCGCGGCGCCGATAGGTGACGTGACGGAGGGGCGCTCTTCGGTCCGACCTGGATCGTTTTCAGTCGCCCCCCACAAACAGGACCTCCGCAGCCCCCACATCAAGCTGAACCCATTCCCGCTTCGCCCGTTTCCCGATGGCGTAGCTTCGGGGAACACCTTTCGTGACATTGCAGCAGAGCCTGGCCTTCGCGCTGATCGGCGCGACCGTGATCGCCTTCATCTGGGGACGGTGGCGCTACGACCTGATCGCGCTGGGCGCGCTGGCGGCTGGCATGGCGCTGGGGCTGATCCCGGTGAAGGCGGCGTTCGACGGCTTCGCCAACGACATCGTCATCATCATCGCCAGCGCTCTGGTCTTGTCGGCCGCTGTCGCGCGCAGCGGGTTCGTCGACATGGTCATGGCGCCGCTGTTGCCCAGGCTGAAGGACGAGCGCAGCCAGGTCCCGGTGCTGGCCGGCGCGACGGCGGTGCTGTCGATGGCCACCAAGAACGTCGGGGCGCTGGCCTTGATGATGCCCAGCGCCCTGCAGATCGCCAAGCGCACCGGCGTGCCGCCAGGCCGCCTGTTGATGCCGATGGCGTTTGGCTCGCTTGTCGGCGGTCTGGCCGTGCTGGTTGGCACCTCGCCCAACATCATCGTCTCCGAAGTTCGCCAGGAGGCGATGGGCGAGCCGTTCAGGATGTTCGACTTCCTGCCGGTCGGCGGGATCCTGACCGTCATCGCCATCGCCTATCTCACGATCGGCTATCGTCTGCTGCCACGCTCGCGCCAGGCGGCGATCGACGTCGACGCGGCCCTGGCCACCAAGGCCTATGTCACCGAGGTCGCCGTCCCCGATGACTGGAGCTTTCACGCCAACACCGTCGGCGCGCTGAAGAAGGCCGCCGACAGCGCGGTCTCGGTGGTCGCCATCCTGCGTGGCCGCAAGCGGCTGGAGTCGCCGCACTCCAACATGAAGATCCATTCCGGTGACATCCTCCTGCTGGAGGGCGAACAGCAGGCGCTGAACCAGCTGATCGTGGCGGCCAAGCTGCGGCTCAGCGACGCCGACCGCCCTGTGGCGATGAACGAACCGACCGACGAGGTGCGCGTGGTCGAGGCGGTGATCGGCGGCGAGAGCGACCTGATCGGCGAGTCGGCCCGCAGCCTGACGCTCAGCCACGCCCACGGGGTCAATTTGCTGGGCGTGTCGCGCAGCGGTCATCGGATGGCCGGACGCCTGGCGACCATTCGCCTGCGGGCGGGCGACATCCTGGTCCTGCAAGGCGGCGAACAATCCTTGCCGGCGGCCCTGCAGGCCCTGGGCCTGCTGCCCCTGGCCGAGCGCGAAGTGCGGCTGGGCGGGGTGCGGCACGCGCTCCTGCCGGTGATCATCCTGGCCGTGGCCATGGCGCTGGTCGCGACAGGCGTCGTACCGGTGGCCGGCGGCTTCTTCGGCGCGGCGGTGCTGGTGGTCGCCTGCGGCGCGCTGCGCATGCGCGAGGCCTATGCGGCCCTGGAGGCTCCGGTGCTGGTGCTGGTGGCCGCCCTGATCCCGGTCAGCGACACCGTCCAGAAGACCGGCGGCGCTGACCTGATCGCCAGCTGGCTGTCCGGCGCCTTCCATGGCCTCCCGCCGCTGCTCACCCTGACAGCGATGATGGCCGTGGCCATGGCCGCAACGCCGTTCCTGAACAACGCCGCCACCGTGCTGATCGCCGCGCCGATCGGCATGGGCGTGGCCCAGCGCCTGGGCCTGTCGCCCGATCCGTTCCTGATGGCCGTGGCGGTCGGGGCGGGCTGCGATTTCCTCACGCCCGTCGGCCACCAGTGCAACACCCTGGTCATGGGCCCAGGCGGCTATCGCTTCGGCGACTATGCGCGGCTGGGCGCGCCGCTGACGATCCTGATCCTGCTGGTCGCGCCGTGGCTGATCGCCTGGTTCTGGCCTTTTACGGGATAGAGCGCTCTACTCGTCCGACGGCGCGTCCCGGGGTTCGACCACCGCAGGATCACTGGGACCAAACAGCAGCCAGGCGTCGTCGTCGAACCCCTCGCCCTCTTCGCGCTCGACTCGCATCATCGCGGCCAGCCAGCTCGCGCCCGTCATTCGCAGAACCATCGTCGTCTCCTTCGCGATGATGCATTTGAGAATGATTTGCATTAAAGAGTCTGACAAGGCCCTTTGATGGCGACGACCATGCCCGCCTCCGGAGGCTTCTAGGCAACTATTTCGAATAGAATTCGCGATCTGGAGAAATAGCCGAAAAGTCGTAGTTCGGTATTTTCCTTGATATCCCCAGAAATATCGTGTTTATGGTCGTATCGAATTCGCTGCCGCTCGGCCTGCTTTTCCTTGCTCCCGGACCGGGAGCGCCGGACGCGCCTACCGAACTTCCAACGAAATTTGATCGTCGACCGGGCGTTCCGGACGACGAACACCTATGCCTACAAGGAACATCCCCATGGCGACTGGAACCGTGAAGTGGTTCAACTCCACCAAGGGCTTCGGCTTCATTCAGCCCGACAACGGCGGCTCGGACATCTTCGTCCACATCTCGGCCGTTGAGCGCGCCGGCCTCGGTTCGCTGAACGAAGGCCAAAAGATCTCGTACGAGCCGGAAGTCGACCGCCGCAGCGGCAAGACCTCGGCCGGCCAGCTGCAAGCGGCTTAAAGCCCCGCAGCGAGCCCACGGGTTCTGAAGATCACAGGCCGGCGCTTGCGCCGGCCTGTTTTCGTTTGGGGGCAATTCCCTCGCGCGGCCGACGGGGCTAATCATCGCCCAGCCTTTTCGGAGACGCTTTCCATGCGAGGCTTTCGCGTCCTGGCCGCCTTGATGGTCAGCCTGCTGCTGTCAGCCTGCGGGACGGTGTCGCGCGACGCATTCACGGCCCAGGACCTTGGCGCCGTGGCGCCCCGGGGCCTCTCCGACGTCCGGTTCAGCGCCGCCGATCCAGCCGCCGGCCTGCGGTTTGCGCAGGACGTCCACAGCCATACCGCAGGGCGCAAGGTCAATGTCCTGGCGATCTCGGGCGGCGGGTCTAACGGCGCCTATGGGGCAGGCGTTCTGGTGGGCTGGACGGAAACGGGGAACCGCCCCGACTTCGATATCGTCACCGGCGTCTCGACCGGAGCCCTCACAGCGCCCTTCGCCTTCCTGGGCAAGGACTGGGATCGCCGCCTGACCGAGGCCTACACCAGCGCGGCCGCCGATCGCATCCTGGAGCGGCGGGGCCTCGATCTCTTCTTCACGCCCAGCATCTTCCGCAACAACGCCCTGCGCGACCTTGTGGCGAAGTATGTCGATCCGCCGCTGCTGTACGCCGTGGCCGTCGAGCACGCCAAGGGCCGGCGGTTGATGATCGCCACCACCAATCTCGACACCGAGGAGGCGATGATCTGGGACATGGGAGCCATCGCCTCGCGCGGCGACGCGGCGGCCTTGCAGCTGTTCCGCGACGTGCTGGTCGCCTCGGCCAGCATCCCCGGCGTCTTCCCGCCCAGCCTGATCGAGGTGGAGGGCTCCAACCGCAAGCTGTCGGAGATGCATGTCGACGGCAGCGTCACCACCCCGTTCTTCGTGGCCCCCGAGACGCTTCTGCTGTCCATCCTGCCCGGACGTGACCAGACCGGACCCGGCGAGGTTTCGGTGATCGTCAACGGCCAGATCGACGGCGGCTTCGGCTTCACCAAGGGTGACGCCCTGTCGATCGTGGGCCGCTCCTGGATCGCGATGAACAAGGCCCAGATGCGCACGCATCTGACCGCCAACGCCGCCTTCACGCGGCGCAACGGCGGGGTGTTCCGCTACACGGCCATTCCCGACGACGCCAAGGGCGACTTCTCGGGGCTGGACTTCGCCTCCGAAGGCCGGCGCGCCCTGTTCAAGCTGGGCCATGACTTGGGCAAGTCCGGCGCGGCGTGGGCGGCGCCGTCAGATCCAGCGGCGGACACACAAGCGCCGGGTTAAAGCCAGCCCGCCGCCCGCAAGGTCGGGGCGTGTCGGCGGCTGACGGGCGCGACCAGATCGCCGGCCAGCCGCAGCTCGCCCGCGCCGCGCCGCCATTGCGCGGCTTCGATCGCCTCGCCGGCCACCCACCAGGACCGATGGGTCTGAAAACCGTGCGCGCCCGAAAGCTCGGCGAGCGCGTCGGAGAAGCGCAGCGTCAAAAGCTCGACGCCCGCGTCGGTATGAACCCGCAGATAGTGGTCATGGGCCTCGACGGCGATCAGCCGGGCCGCGCGCCGCTTGGCCGACAGGCGCTGACGGAAGGCGGCCTCTGACTCGGGCAGCGGCGGAGCCACGACCACCCGGGTCTCGACCGTGGGCGCGGGCGTCGGCGGCCTGCGCCAGACCAGGATCCGCACCGTCATGACGAGGCCGCTGATCACCCAGACGCGAAACCACAGCACCGGCGGAAGCCAGAAATCCTCCTGGCCGAACATCATCTCGACCAGCCGAACCCAGATGACCACTGCTGGGGTCATGACGGTGGTCACGGCAAGCAGGCGGCGGCCAAAACCTTCGATCCGCCGTCCCATCAGCTCGTCGACCACCAGGCCGATCAGGCCTCCGCCGACGATCGACAGAAGCCAGTAGACGAAGCTCCCCTGAGTCGACAGCTGCGCGGTGCCGAAGGGCGACAGCACGCCCATCACCAGGCCCAGCGCGGTCAGCAGCAACAGGTCGATGGCCAGACGCTTCAGCGCGGCCCGGCGATCCGTCAAAATCATCGATCATCCGCCCCCGGCGCCGTTCGCGCAGAATAGGCGCCGCTCACGCGGTTGGCGTAGCGCGGCGCCGCGGCGCTTGCAATCTCGGCTCTAAACCGGAGCCCGACCGTGCCGAAAACCCTGACTCGTCCCGCCTGGCTGCTGATGATGATCCTCAGCCTTGTGGTCGCCCTGACGGCCTATCGCTACCTGCCCAGGATAGGGCCTATGGCGGACAATGTGATGGCCAATCGCTTCGTCGATCCGTTCCTTGCGCTGCATGTGGCGGGCGCGGCCACCGCCCTGCTGATTGCACCGTTCCAGATGCTGCAGGGCCTTCGCGCGCGCTGGCTAGGCCTGCATCGGCTGCTGGGGCGGATCTATGTCCTGGGCTGCCTGTCAGGCGGTGTGGGCGGAGTCGCGCTGGCGCTGGGATCCACGGCCGGCCCCGTCGCCACGACCGGCTTTGGCCTGCTGGGCGCAGCCTGGATCGTCACGACGACTCTCGCCTGGCGCCGCGCCGTCCAGGGGCGGATCGCCGAGCACCGGGCCTGGATGATCCGTTCGTTCGCTCTCACCCTGGCGGCGGTGACCCTGCGGCTCTACCTGCCGATGGCGGCGATGGGACCGTTGCCCTTTGTCGAGGCCTACCGCGCCATCGCCTTCCTGTGCTGGGTTCCCAACCTGCTGCTGGCGGAGGCGTGGCTGTTCGCCGCGCCCGGTCCCTCGCCGTCCGCCAGTCTCAGCCCCAGCCCGGCGGCAGGCCGTTGAGGGCGACCAGCCTGGTCGCCCGCTAGGTCAGCGCCTTGCGGGCCGCTTCCCAGTACTGTGCGCCGGTGACCAGGGTGACCGCCGTGGCTAGCCACAACAGGCTATGGGCCACGAGCGTGAACCCGCCGACCAAGGAAGGTTCCGGCGGCAGACCGAAGGCGCTCCACGAGGCCAGGATCATCTCCGCGCCGATCGCCACCAGCTGCAGGGTCGTCTTCCACTTGGCCAGCAGGGTCACGGGCAGCTTGACGCCCTTGCCCGCCCCGACTTCGCGCAGGGCGCTGACAGTGAATTCGCGGAACAGGATCAGGCCGGCCGGCAGCACGACCATGGCGTTGGGGCCCAGGGCCATCAGGCCCAGCAGCGCGCCGCACACCAGGATCTTGTCGCCGATCGGATCAAGGATCGCGCCCCAGACGCTGACCGCGTCCAGCTTGCGGGCCAGCCAGCCGTCGAAGAAGTCGGTCACCGCCGCCACCACGAAGGCGTAGAAGGCCCAGCGCTCGAGGCGGAACTGCGTCTCGGCCGTCAGCTGCTCGCTGACATAGGGCACCGCCCCGGCCGCCGCCGCCAGGGCGATGAACATGAACAGCGCCATCACGAGGCGCGAGCTGGTCAGGATGTTGGGCAACGCTTTCATGCGGGTTTCATAACGCACAAACCGGGGAAAGGGATACCGGGGCGCTGGGCTCCGCCTTGGAGTTAACCGAGACGAGGGATTTTTCGGACGCCGGACGCGACTCGCTCGGATATACAAACCTGGAGAGCGACACGGCGCTCTTGTCGAAGCGGGCGCACCCCGGCATGCTAGGGCTCGGAACGGCGGGATACAGTCTGCGACGACGCGCCAGCTCGGTGCGCGGGCGCCTGGTGCTTCTGACCGTCAGCCTGCTGGTCCCGGCCCTCCTGGCGATGGGCTTCCTGCTGGCCAGCGCCGATCGCGAATCGCGCGGACGCCTCTATCAGCAGCTCGTCACCACCGGCCGGGCGCTGAACGGCGCCGTCGACCGTCAGGCCGCGACCGGCGTCTCCGTGGCCGAGACCCTCGCCACCGACCAAGCGCTGATCGATGGCGACTGGGCAGCCTTCCACGCCCGCGCGCGCCGCGCCATGGAGCGACGCTCCGGCTGGATCGTCGTGGCCGACGCCAGCGGCCAGCAGGTCATCAACACGCTCGTTCCCTACGGCAGGCCCCTGCCGCGCATCCAGCGCACGCCCGCCGAGACCCAAGCCTTCTCGGCCGGCCGCAACAAGGTTTCGGACCTCCTGGAAGGCCCGGTGGCCGGCAAGCCGGTGATCACCGTCGGCACGCCGATCACCGTGCGCGGCCAGTTCTATGTGCTGTCCTACGTCGTGGAGTCCGCCTCGTTCGCCTCGGTGTTCCGCCAGCAGCGGGTGCCCGACAGCTGGGTGGCGACCCTGCTCGACAACAAGCAGCGCGTCATCGCCCGCTCGCGGCTCAACGAGAAATTCACCGGCGCCCAGGCGTCGGCGGACATGACCGAGAACCTGCGCCGCTCCACCGAGGGGGTGAACAAGAGCGTCTCCCTGGAGGGCGTGCCGACCATGGTCGCCTACACACGCTCGCCCCAGACGGGCTGGACCTTGGTGGTGGCCATTCCTCGCAAGGAGCTGGCCAGCACGGTCAACCGCTCGGTGGCGGTCGGAACCGGGATCTTCCTGCTCCTGCTGGGGCTGGGGCTGTGGCTGGCCCTGGTCTATTCGCAGCGCATCAACCGCGACATGCGCCGGCTGGTGCAGGACGCCTCGGCGATCGGGCGCGGCGAGACGCTGCGGCCCGCCCCCAGCGACAGCCTGGAAGAAATCGCCGCTGTCCACGCCGCCCTGCTGACCGCCTCGGAAGAGCTGAAGGCCCGCGAAGAACGCCAGGGCGTGATGATCAACGAGCTGAACCACCGGGTGAAGAACACACTGGCCACGGTGCAAGCCCTGGCCCGACAGACCTTCGCCAAGGCTGACAAGCGCTCTCTGGCCGTCTTCACCGACCGCCTGATCGCCCTGTCCGGCGCCCACGATCTGTTGACCCGCACCGGCTGGCGCGAGGCCGACATGGCGGCCCTGGTGGCGGCGAGCCTCGGCGCGCACGTCGACCGGGTGGAGCGCACGGGCCCCACCGTTGCGCTCGCCCCGCACACGGCGGTGGGGCTGTCGATGGTGTTCCACGAACTGGCCACCAACAGCGCCAAGTACGGCGCGCTTTCGGTTCCCGGCGGCCGGGTGGTCCTCACCTGGCGGCTCGATCCGGTGACTGACGTGCTGTCCTTCATCTGGCGCGACATCGACGGTCCCACGGTCACGCCGCCCACCGCGCCCGGATTTGGCACGCGCCTGATCGAAAGCTCCATCCGGCGCGAACAGAAGGGCCAGGCGCGCTTCGACTTCCAGGCCGATGGTCTGGTGTTCGAAGCCTCGCTGCCGCTGCCCGAGGCGGTGCGCTGGAGTAATCCGGTCTGATGGTCATGGCCTCGGCCGACACGGCCGCCCTGCTGGCCGCGTTTCTTCAGGACGAGCGCCTGCCGCCCACGTTCGCCGCCCTGGCGGAGCGTCTGCATCTTCCCCTTGCGGCGCGTATCGCCGACTGGGCGCAAGCCCCCCGAGACCGGCCGCTGGCGGTCGGCGTCTGCGGTCCGCAAGGCTCGGGCAAGTCGACCCTGGCCCTGCTCCTGACGCGGTTGCTCAAGGCGCGGGGATTACGGACCGCCAACCTGTCGCTCGACGATCTCTACCTGCCGCGCGCCGCCCGAGAGCGCCTGGCCCACGACGTCCACCCGCTGCTGAGAACGCGCGGGGTGCCGGGCACGCACGATCCGGCGCTGGGCCTGACGGTGCTGGACGCCTTGGCGAGGCCGGGTCGCAGGCCGCTGCCCCGCTTCGACAAGGCCGTCGACGACCGCGCGCCAGAGGTCAGCTGGCCGATCTTTCAGGGCCCCGCCGACGTCGTGCTGCTGGAAGGCTGGTGCGTGGGCGCACGGCCGCAGCCGCCCGAGGCCCTCGCCGCCCCCGTCAACGCCTTGGAAGCCGGCGAAGACCCCGACAGCGCTTGGCGCGGCTACGCCAACGAGGCGCTCGCCGGCCCCTATCGCCCCCTCTTCAACCGCATTGATCGCCTGGTGTTGTTGACCGCGCCGGACTTCGCCACCGTCCGCGCCTGGCGGGGCGAGCAGGAGGTCAAGCTGCGGGCCCGCCTGGCCGCCGAGGGCCGCGACGCGGCGCAGACGATGGACGACACCGCGCTCGACCGCTTCCTGGCGCACTATCAGCGCCTGACCGAATGGATCGCCCAGGATCTGCCCGCGATCGCCGATGTCGACGTCAGCCTGGACGCGCACCGCTGGCCCGTGGAGACGCGCGGCCTATAGTGGCCTGGCCATGACCGCCTCTTCCAACGCCGACATCGCCGCGCTCGCCGAGCGCTTGCTGGACCACAGCCTCCCCAAGGCCGAGTGGACCCACGCCGCCCACCTGACCGCCACCCTGCGACTGGTCCGCACGCGCGATGCGGGCCTGGAGCGCGACCTGCCGAACATCATCCGCATCTACAATGTCGCGGTCGGCGGGGTGAACGATGACAAGAGCGGCTATCACGAGACCATCACCCAGGCCTATCTGGCCGCCATCCGCGCGTTCGAGACCGCCCTTCCGCCCGGCCTGGACGACGCCGAAGCGGCGCGCCAGCTGCTGGCAACGCCCCTGGGCGACAAGAACTGGCCCCTGACCCACTGGTCGCGCGAGCGCCTGTTCACGCCCGAAGCGCGCCTCGGCTGGGTCGACCCCGACCTCAAGCCGCTCGACCATCCTCCAGCCCGCTGAACGCCGGTTTCCAGGGGATTTGCAATCGCGGCCACGGACCGCTATATGTGACGCATCAGTTATGCTCAATTTCAGCATAACCCCGGCGCCGGACCCTGATCGGAACGTTCGTGAGGGACCCGGCGTTTTTTGAGGCCCTGGTAATGCTCACTTTGAGCATAACGGAGGATCAGATGGCTGACGGGTTCGCCGCCCCCAACGCGTTCAAGGGGGAGTTCACCGCCGAGATCGAGGCGCAGACCGCGCCGATCTGGGAGAAGGTCAAGCACCACGTCACCCCGATGGAGTGGCGCACGCAGGCGCCGCTGATCGTCGAGATCAACCGCCTCAAGCGCGAGAAGAACGCTGCGATCCTGGCCCACAACTACATGACGCCGGACATCTTCCACGGCGTGGGCGACTTCGTGGGCGACAGCCTGGCGCTGGCCAAGGAGGCCGCCAAGAGCGACGCCCAGATCATCGTCCAGGCGGGCGTCCACTTCATGGCCGAGACCAGCAAGGTCCTGAGCCCCGAGAAGAAGATCCTGATCCCCGACCTGAAGGCCGGCTGCAGCCTCGCCTCCTCGATCACCGGCGCGGACGTGCGGCTGATCAAGCAGCGCTATCCGGGCGTGCCGGTGGTCACCTATGTCAACACCACGGCCGACGTGAAGGCCGAGACCGACATCTGCTGCACCAGCGCCAACGCCGTGCAGGTGGTCGAGTGGGCCGCCAGGGAATGGGGGACCGACAAGGTCATCCTGATCCCCGACGAGTTCCTGGCCCGCAACGTCGCGCGCCAGACGGACGTCAAGATCATCGCCTGGGCCGGTCACTGCGAGGTGCACAAGCGCTTCACCGCCCAGGACATCGCCGACATGCGCGCGGCCTGGCCCGGCGCCGAGGTGCTGGCCCACCCCGAATGCCCGGCCGAGATCCTGGAGGCCGCCGACTTCGCGGGCTCCACAGCGGCGATGAACGACTATGTGGCGGCGAAAAAGCCGGCCCAGGTGGTGCTGATCACCGAGTGCTCGATGGCCAGCAACGTCCAGGCCGAAAGCCCGGCCACCCAGTTCATCGGCCCCTGCAACATGTGCCCGCACATGAAGCGCATCACGCTGCAGAACATCTACGACGCCCTCGTGCACGAGCAGTACGAGGTGACGGTCGACGCCGAGGTCCTAGACCGCGCGCGCCTCGCCGTCCAACGGATGATCGACCTGCCGCCGCCGGCCGTTCCGGCCCGGTACGACCTGGTGAAGGCGCGGCATCACGTGGATGTGGAACTGATCTAGCCCTTGGAACTGTCATCCCGGCCAAGCGCGAAGCGCGCCGAGCCTGGACCGCGGCAAACGCCCGCGTTCCGACGATCCCGGGTCTTCGCCCGGGAAGACAATCGGAGAGCGGAGTGGAGCGTAAAATGATCGAGCGCATCACCTTCGACGGCCCCGTCATCCTCGGCGCAGGCCTGGCCGGTCTCACCGCCGCGCTAGCCGCCAAGACCGCCCTCGTCCTGTCGCCCACCCCGCTGGCGACCGGCTGCTCCAGCGCCTGGGCGCAGGGCGGCATGGCGGCGGCGCTGTCGGACGAGGACAGCCCGGCGCTTCACGCGGCCGACACCCTCGCCGCCGGCGCGGGCCTGTGCGATCCGCAGGCCGTCGACCTCCTGACCCGCGAAGGCCCGCAGGCTGTGCGCGACCTCGTTGCGCTTGGCGCGCCGTTCGATCGCAAGGCGGATGACAGCTTCGTGCTGAGCCTCGAGGCCGCCCACTCGGCCGCCCGTGTCGCGCGGGTCGGCGGCGATGGCGCCGGCGCGGCGATCATGGCCGCTGTCGTGGCGGCGGTCCGCGCGACGCCGGGCGTCGAGGTCCGCGAAAACGCTCGCGCCCGGCGGCTGCTGCAAGACGACACCGGCCGCGTGGTCGGGGTGCTGGCGCAGATCGACGGCGTTCTCATCGAGATTCGCTCCAACGCCGTGATCCTGGCGACCGGCGGCGTTGGCGGGCTCTATGCTGTCACCACCACGCCCGCCGAAGTGCGCGGCGAAGGCCTGGGCCTGGCCGCCTTGGCCGGCGCGACGATCGCTGATCCCGAGTTCGTGCAGTTCCACCCCACCGCCATCGACATCGGCCGCGACCCCGCCCCCCTGGCCACCGAGGCCCTGCGCGGCGAGGGCGCGATCCTGCGCAACACCAATGGCCGCGCCTTCATGGCCGACTACCACCCGGCCAAGGAACTGGCGCCGCGCGACGTCGTCGCCCGCGCCATCCACGCCGAGCGCGCGGCCGGTCGCGGCGCGTTCCTCGACGCGACGCAAGCCGTGGGCGAGCATTTCCCGCACGAGTTCCCCGCCGTGTTCGAGGCCTGCATGAGCGCCGGGATCGATCCGCGCCGGCAGATGATCCCGGTCACGCCCGCCGTGCATTACCACATGGGCGGGGTGGCCACCGATCTCGAGGGGCGGACCAGCCTGCCGGGCCTCTACGCCGCCGGCGAGTGCGCCTCGACCGGCGTCCAGGGCGCCAACCGCCTGGCCTCCAACAGCCTGCTGGAAGCGGCCGTGTTCGGGGCCCGCGCGGGACGCGCGGCGGCGGCCGACGGCATGAGCAGCGGCGAGCCGGTCAGCCTGGCGCCGTTCCCCGACCTGCCCGACGCCGCCCTTCAGGGCCTGCGCCAGGCGATGAGCCGCGACGCGGGCGTGATCCGCGATGCGTGGGGCCTGACCCGCCTGCTGGCCCAGATCGAGGCGCTGGAGGCCGCCCACGGCGCCTGCCCGACCCTGGTGGCCGCCCGCCTGATCGTCGACGCCGCCCTGGCGCGTCAGGAGAGCCGGGGCGGTCACTACCGCTCAGACTTCCCCGCGACCAGCGAGGCGGTCCGAACCTTCGTGACCCTGTCCAGCGCCGACGCGCCGCTGCGCTACGCCGCCGAGTAGGCCCATGAGCATCACGCTTCTTTCTCCCCTGGATGATCTCCTCGTCCGTCCGATCGTCGATCTCGCGCTTACCGAGGATCTGGGCCGCGCGGGCGATATCACCGGCCAGGCCTGCATCGATCCGGACGCCCGGCTGTCGGTGGCGTGGGTCTGCCGGCAGGACGGCCGGGTCTCGGGCCTGTCGTGCGCGCGGCTGGCGCTGGCGGCGATGGACCCGACCGCACGCTTCGAGGTCACCACGCCCGACGGCGCCGACGTGACGCCGGGCGCGGTGCTGGCGCGCGCCGAGGGGAACGCGCGCGCGGTGCTGATCGCCGAGCGCACAGGCCTCAACCTTTTGGGCCGGATGTCGGGGATCGCCACCCTGACGCGGGCCTATGTCCGCCTGATCGAGGGCACGGGCGCCACCATCGTCGACACCCGCAAGACCACGCCCGGCCTGAGGGCCCTGGAAAAGTACGCCGTGCGCTGCGGCGGCGGGGTCAACCACCGCTTTGGCCTGGATGACGCGATCCTGATCAAGGACAACCATGTCGCGGCCTGCGGCGGGGTCGGCGAGGCCGTGCGCCGCGCCCGCGCCCATGCCGGCCACCTCGTCAAGGTCGAGGTCGAGGTCGACGGCCTGGACCAGTTGGAGGAGGCCCTCAAACATGGCCCGGACGTGGTGATGCTGGACAATTTCAGCCTGGCCGACCTGCGCGCCGCCGTGGCCCTGGCCAAAGGCCGAGCGGTGCTGGAGGCCTCGGGCGGGGTGAACCTGACCACCGTGCGCGCGATCGCCGAAACCGGCGTCGACGTAATCAGCGTCGGGGCGTTGACGCACTCGGCGCCGGTGCTGGATATCGGGCTGGACGCGCTCTGAGGCGCGACGACAGTTGCTCCCCCGCGATGCGGGGGAGCTGTCACGGCGTGACTGAGGGGGCGAGCTGGACGAACCTCACGCTCGCCCCCTCCGGCCCTCTGGGCCACCTCCCCCGCAGCGCGGGGGAGGAACATCTTATCTAAAACAACCGCATCAGCTCACGGATGACCATCGCCGCCAGCACGCCGGTCGACAGCACGAAGACCAGGAAGCGCAGGGCCACCAGGTTCACCGTCGTCTGCACCAGGCTGTGCAGCACGCGCAGGCCGACATAGACCCAGGCGAAGTGCACGGCCATGCCGTCGGCGTGGCCCGCGACCTCGATGGCCAGCGCCGCCGCGTAGAAGATGGTCGGCTGCTCCATCAGGTGATTGTAGTTGTCGGCCGCCTGCCGGGCGCCGTCGGGCAGCTTGTCCAGAGAGCCCGGGAACCGCGCGTCCTGCGGCTTGATGCCGGCCTTCTGCATCGCCGGGATCCGCTGGACGTACATCCACAGCCAGATCACCAGCGACCACGCCACCAGCGCCATTACCGGCGCGACCATTGAAGTTTGCAAGACGCCCTCCCAGGCTTTGTTCTTTCCTGGGAGGGATCAGACCAGACAACCGCGTTCGCTAAAAGCGTGACGCTTAGGGAAGGCCGCCGACTAACGCCCGACTGGCGGCGGCGCGGGGTACTCGATCTCGCCCTGGTAACCCAGGGCCCGGGCCCGATCGGTCATGGTCTTGAGCAACTCGGGCGAGGCCGGCGCGCGCGTATAGAGGAACACCTTGCGGCGGTCAGGGCTGGCCGAGATGAACCAGGCGCCGGCCGGGTCCTGGTCCAGCACCTCGTAGCGCCAGGTGACGAACGGCAGGTAGGAGACCTTCAGGCGACGGTTGACGCCCGGATCTTCGATGACGCCGTCGCCCTTGATCGCGCGGCGCTTGCCGTCGACGCCGCCCTGGCGGCAGTCGTCCTCGACCGCGACGCGGCGGTCATCAACGCGCTTGTAGACCGTGGTCGCGGCCACGCAGCCCTTGGTGATGCGCATCGGCGTGCGGCCCACCTCCATCCAGACGCCAGAATAGTGGCGGGCCGGATCGATCAGCGGCGTCGGCGGTTGCACTGCAGCAGCCTGGGCCAGGGCGAAGAGCGCAATCGTGGTGTTCAGCATGGGGTCACCTCCTGAAGCACATACGCGCCGATCCCTTTTCCGGACGGGTCTTGATCTACATCAAGCGCCCTCAAACTATAGATGGAACCTATTCCATCCAGAAGTTTTATCAATTTGATCGATTGTGCGGCGCATTATAGACAGCCGCCATCCCTTCCAACCGGAGCGCCTCATGTCGCTGATCAACACCGAGATCAAACCCTTCACCGCCCAGGCCTACAAGGACGGCAAGTTCGTCACGGTCACTGAAGCCGACGTGAAGGGCAAGTGGTCGGTCTTCTTCTTCTACCCCGCCGACTTCACCTTCGTGTGCCCGACCGAGCTGGAAGACCTGGCCGATAACTACGACGTGTTCACGCGTCTGGGCGTCGAGATCTACGCGGTGTCGACCGACACCCACTTCTCGCACAAGGCCTGGCACGACAGCTCGCCGGCGATCGGCAAGATCAAGTACACGATGATCGGCGACCCGTCGGGCCAAGTGACCAACAACTTCGAGATCATGCGTCCGGGCGTCGGCCTGGCCGACCGCGGCACCTTCCTGGTCGACCCGCAAGGCGTGATCCAGTTCATGGAAGTCACCGCCGAAGGCATCGGCCGCAACGCCATCGAGCTGCTGCGCAAGATCAAGGCCGCGCAGTACGTGGCCAGCCACCCGGGCGAAGTCTGCCCGGCCAAGTGGGAAGAAGGTGAAAAGACCCTCGCCCCGTCGCTGGACCTGGTCGGCAAGATCTAAGTCTTTCGACACTGGCCGCCGTCCCGCCTCCAGCCCGAGGCGGGACGGCGCGCCCTCTACGACCTGAGCTACCCGATCGTTCGCCGCGCTCGATCCGCCTCCCCGACAATCGAACGCCCCCTTCAACTCCCCTCGCCTTTTTGGGAGCCCGCCATGCTGGACGCCGGTCTGAAAGCCCAACTGACCACCTATCTGCAGAACCTGCGCCAGCCGATCACGCTGGTCGCCTCGCTGGACGACTCCAAGGGCTCGGTCGAGATGCGCGCCCTGCTGGACGACGTCGCCTCGACCTCCGACAAGGTCAGCGTTCGCTTCGACGGCGATGACGCCCGCAAGCCCTCGTTCGCCATCGAACGCGCCGCGAACGACGCCGAAGTGCGCTTCGCCGGCCTGCCGCTGGGCCACGAGTTCACCTCGCTGGTGCTGGCCCTTCTGCACGTGGGCGGCCACCCGCCGCGCCTCGACGCCGAGGTGGTCGAGCGCATCAAGGCGCTGGACGGCGATTACAGCTTCGAGACCTACTTCTCGCAGTCGTGCCAGAACTGCCCCGACGTGGTGCAGGCCCTGAACACCATGAGCGCCCTGAACCCGCGCATCCGCCACGTCGCCATCGACGGCGCTCTGTTCAAGGCCGAGGTCGAGGAACGCCAGGTGATGGCCGTGCCGACCATCCTGCTGAACGGCCAGCCGTTCGGTCAGGGCCGCATGGAGGTCGAACAGATCCTGGCCAAGCTGGACACCGGCGCGGCCGACCGCATGGCCGAGAAGATCAAGGCCAAGGACGCCTTCGAGGTTCTGGTGGTCGGCGGCGGTCCGGCCGGCGCGGCCGCGGCGATCTACGCCGCCCGCAAGGGCATCCGCACCGGCGTGGCGGCCGAACGCTTCGGCGGCCAGGTGCTGGACACCATGGACATCGAGAACTTCATCTCGGTGCCGCACACCGAAGGCCCCAAGCTGGCCACCGCGCTGGAGCAGCACGTCAAGGACTACGAAGTCGACGTGATGAACCTGCAGAAGGCCGTGGGCCTGGTCCCGGCCAAGACGCCCGGCGGCCTGCATGAGGTGAAGCTCGAGAACGGCGCCAGCCTGAAGGCGCGCACGCTGATCCTCTCGACCGGCGCCCGCTGGCGGAACGTCAATGTGCCCGGCGAGGCCGAGTACAAGAACAAGGGCGTGGCCTATTGCCCGCACTGCGATGGCCCGCTGTTCAAGGGCAAGCGCGTGGCGGTGATCGGCGGCGGCAACAGCGGCGTCGAGGCGGCCATCGACCTGGCGGGCATCGTCGCCCACGTGACGCTGATCGAGTTCGACAGCCAGCTGCGCGCCGACGCGGTGCTGCAGCGGAAGCTGGCCAGCCTGCCGAACGTCAAGATCGTCACCTCGGCCATGACCACCGAGATCCACGGCGACGGGTCCAAGGTGAACGGCCTGACCTACAAGGACCGTAACAGCGACGCCGTCCACCGCGTCGACCTGGAAGGCGTGTTCGTGCAGATCGGCCTGGTGCCCAACACCGAGTGGCTCAAGGACTCCGGCGTGGCTTTGTCCGCGCGCGGCGAGATCGAGGTCGACTATCGCGGCGAAACCTCGATCCCCGGCGTCTTCGCCGCCGGCGACGCGACGACGACGCCCTACAAGCAGATCATCATCGCCATGGGCGAAGGGGCCAAGGCCTCGCTCAGCGCCTTCGACTACCTGATCCGCCTGCCGGCGGCGACGGCGGCCGAAGCGGCGTAACGCCTCTCGCGATCAAACTGCAGAGGGCCGTCCGGTGATGCGCCGGGCGGCCCTTTTGCTTTCGCAGAACACTGTTTAGCTTTCCGCCGGGGCAGTTCGGGGGAGCGCGATGGCCAAGGGCGGCGCGGGAAAGACGCAGCACAACGACGAGGTTCCAGGTACGACCGACGCGGTCGAGATCGCCATGGACGAAGAGCGCCACGACCCGGCTCCGGACAGTCCGGCCCGCACCCTGCTGCTGCGCCAGAGCCGACTGCTGGAGCTGCAGATCCGCAGGGAACGCCTGCTGGTCTGGACCCAGGGCCTCTTGATGCTGGTCGGCGTCGTCGCCGTGCTCGGCGCCGGGGTGGCGCTGTGGAGCGCGAGCCAGGACCGCAGCATCATTGTCCGCCCGTTCAGCGTGCCCGAAGCCTACGCCGCGCGCGGCCTGACCGGCGAGGCGGCGGCGCTTCGGCTGGTTACAGAGATGGCGGCCATCCGCGAGGTGACCAACCGCGGGTCTTTCGTGGCCACCTCAAGCATTCGCGACGGTGGCGACGTCGTCAGTATAGAGATCCCCCAGACAGGTCTGTCCGTCGAAGAGCTGAGCCGCCTGCTTCGGCGCTGGTTGGGCCGTCAGACCGAAGTCACGGGCCAGATTGTCGATGGCGGAAACGGCGAGGTCACCTTGGTGCTGCGGTCCTCGCGCCATGGCGTGTCGTCCGTGACAGGCCCCACCGGTCAGATCGACGCCCTGTTCGTGAAACTGGCCGAGGCGGCCTTCTCAAAGGCCGACCACACCAACTGGGTGCAATATCTCAAGGGCTCGGGACGCTACGAAGAGGCGGTCGCCAGCGTCAGAAGCGTGATCGCGCGACCTGAGACCAGCGACATGCCGCTGGCCAACAATTACGACCTTTGGGCCAACGCCGTCGCGGAGCCGAACGAGACGATACGCCTCGCACGACGTGCGCTCGCGCTGGATCCGAACATCATGACGGCGCGGCTCAACCTCCTCCGCGCCCATCTGCGGCTGGGTCATGACGAGGCTAGTCTGGCGGACGCGCGCCGGCTGCTCGCGCTTCGCGATCGTGACCAGAACGCGCGGTTTCGGGGCGCCACCAGCCTGATGCGCCTGGAAGCCCAGCTGACGATTCAGCGTCTGACCGGCGGCTACGAAACGGCCGCGTTTCGGGCCCCTAACCTTCCGATCGCCTTTCGAACGTTGCTCGCCGCGTTGGTCAGCGCCCGCGCTCATGACACGGCCCTGGCCCGCCAGTTTATCCAGGATGGTCTTGACCAAACCACACTTGAACCACGCGACATCTCACGTCTCCAGGCCGAGATCGCCCTGGCGCGGGGCGACGGCGCAGCGGCGCTGATTTCAGTCGCGGCCATGGAATCCGCCCTGGACCGTCGCAGCCGCGCGCCGATCCGCGCCGGAGGTCCTCTCCGCCAGGAGATCGACGCCTATCGCGCGCTCGACGCGGCCATTCGCAACAGCGAGGGCCTGCCTTTGAAAGCCCGCGCCCTGATCGCCGCAGGCCGCCCCGCCGAGGCCCGCGACGTCCTAGCGCCCACGCCGCTGGACGCCTACCAGGCCGTCATCGCTCGAGGCGAGGCGGCTTCGGCGTTGAAGGAGTGGGCCGACGCCGACCGCTGGTTCGCCCGCGCCAAGACTCTGGCCCCCAGCCTGGCCTGGGCGCATCTGGCCGAGGGCCGGTCGCGGCTGGCGCGCGGGAATCTCGCCGGCGCCGAGGCGGCGCTGAAGGTGGCGCAGGAGCGCGCGCCGCGCCTCGCCGAGGTACGCTACGAACAGGGCCTTCTCGCCCTGCGTCGGGGCGACACCACCGCCGCCGTCCGCGCCTTCAAGGCCGCCGCCGAGCGCGCGCCGCAGTGGGGACGGCTGCATCTGGCCTGGGGCGAGGCCGAGGCGGCTCGCGGCCGGATCGACGCGGCGCGGGCGCTCTGGATCAAGGCCTTGACCATGGACCTCTCGCCCGCAGACCGCGCGCAGGTCGACGCGAGACTAGCGGCGACGCGCTAGCCACGCGGCCCTTTTGCTTTCGCAGAACACTGTTTAGCTTCCGCCCCCGGGGCAGTTCGGGGGAACGCGATGGCCAAGGGCGGCGCGGGCGAGACGCAGCACAGCGACGAGGTTCCGGGCACGACCGACGCGGTCGAGATCGCCATGGACGAGGAGCGCCACGACCCGGCTCCCGACAGCCCGGCCCGCACCCTGCTCGTCAAGCAAGGCCGCCTGCTCGATCTGCAGATCCGCCGCGAGCGCCTGCTGGTCTGGACCCAGGGCCTGATCGTCGCGCTGGTCATCGCCGCGGTGCTGGGCTTGGGCGTCGCGATCTGGCGGGCCAGCCAGGACCGCAGCATCGTGGTCCAGGCGTTCACGACCCCAGCCTCGCTCTCGGATCGCGGCATGACCGGCGAAGCGGCGGCGATGCGGCTGCTGGACGGCCTGTCGACGATCAAGGACACGGTCGGCGCCACCACCTTCCTGGCCACCAACAAGATCCAGGGCGGCGGCGACAGCCTCAAGATCGAGATCCCGCAGTCCGGCGGCCTGACGATCGACGACCTCAACAAGCTGCTGGTCCAATGGTTCGGCCACCAGACGGTGATCAGCGGGCAGGTCATCGACGAGGGCGACGGCCGCGTCACCCTGATCGCGCGCTCGTCGCGCCACGGGCTCTCGCGCGTTACGGGCCCCGTCGCCGACCTGGACGGCCTCTTCACCCAGCTCGCTGAGGCGGTGTTCACCAAGGCCGAACCGACCAACGGCGTGCAGTACCTGGGCATGACGGGGCGGTTCGATGAGTCTTACGCCGCCGCGCTGCGGCTGGCGCGAAACCCCGCCCTCAGCGACCTGCCGCCGGGCTACAATATCGGGCTGCTGGGCGATCAGGAGCCGGATCCTCGGCGCTCTCTGGAACTATTGACCCTGTCGCTGCGCGACGAGCCGACGTTCATGGCGTCCTGGACGGTGTCGGGCCGGCGTCGCGCGGTGCTCGGCCACGACGAGGCGCTGCTGCAAATCTCCCGCAAGGTGCTGAGCCTGCGGGAACGGGACCAGAATCCGAGGTTTCGCGGGTCTGGCGTCCAGCGCATGCAGGCCGAGGCGCGCTACTATGAGAGCCTCCTGCTGGGCGATTTCCGCCCTGTAACCGGACAGTTCCCCTCGCAACGGGCGACGCTCCTAGCCCTGGCGCATGATGCGGCGGCGGCGCGCTCAGTGCTCTCGGAATCGACCCTGACAGGCGTCCTCGATCCCGACTACGCCCAGCGGATCCAGGCGCGCATCGCGCTGGCGCGGGGCGACGGCGACGCGGCGCTGACCTCGCTCGACCGGCTTCGCGCCACCCAGGCTGAACTTGAGGCCAGGCTATCGCCGCCCGGCCGCCCCACCGGCCCGGTCGTCGACCGGATGCGGGCGGCCGAGGACCTCACCCGCCTCACCCGAGATGTCCCTCTGCGCGTCCAGGCGCTGATCCTGCGGGGCCGGTTCGACGAGGCTCGCGCCCTGGCGGCGACCACGCCCGAGGACTGCCACGCCTGCGTCATCGCCCGAGGCGAGGCGGCTTCGGCGCTGAAGGCCTGGGGCGAGGCCGACCTGTGGTTCGCCCGCGCGAAGACCCTGGCCCCCAGCCTGCCCTGGGCGCATCTCGCCGACGGCCGATCGCGGCTGGCGCGAGGCGATCTGGCCGGCGCAGAGGCGGCGCTGAAAGAGGCTCAGAAGCGCGCGCCGGGTCTGGCCGAGGTGCGCTACGAACAGGGCCTTCTCGCCCTGCGCCGGGACGACACCACCGCCGCCATCCGCGCCTTCAAGGCCGCCGCCGAGCGTGCGCCGCAGTGGGGCCGGTTGCATAGCGTCTGGGGCGAGGCCGAGGCCGGGCGCGGGCGAAGCGACGCGGCGCGTAGCCTCTGGACCAAGGCGCTCGGCATGGATCTGTCGCCCGCCGACCGCGCGCAACTGGAACGCCTGCTGCTTTCTTCCTAGCCCTCGCCCGCCTCGACCAGTTCTTCGAGGAACAACGCCATCAACGCCGACTGGGAATTGACGCCAGCCTTGGCGTAGACGCGGGCGAGCTGGGCGCGGACCGTGCCGGCGGCGGCGCCGCGCAGGGCGGCGATCTCGGCGACGTCGCAGCCTTTCAGCGCAAACAGCGCCACGTCGGCTTCGGCCGCCGTCAGCTTCCAGTCGGAAAAGCGCAGGCGGGCCAGATCGGCCAGCGCGCCCTTGGCGGCCGCCACCGCCGCCTCATCCTGGCGGGCTCGCAGCACCAGCCAGCGCACCTGGGCCGCGCCGAACACCACCCCGACCAGCAGGGCGAGCGCCGCGCCGGCCTCGGCCGCGATATGGACGCCCGATCCGTCGGCGCGCAGGTCGCCGGTGACGTCGACCAGGAAGAACAGCGTCGCAGCCAGCTGCAGGATCACGACGACCGCGATCAGCGTGATCCTGTGTTCCAGAGCGCGTCGGCGGCCGATCATGCGCAAGCATTACCGCCGCCCGGGAAGCATCGCCAAGACAATCCGCCGGCCGCTGCGCCGGGTCTCGAAGACCACCCCGGCGATATGCAGCACGATCAGGACATAGAGCAGGTTCACCGCCGTCTCATGGACTTCGGCCAGCGGGCCTTCCTCGCCATGCCCCTCGGCACCCTCATCGCCTTCGTGATCTTCGGCCTCCTCGCCGATCTCTTCGGACTCGCGGGCCTCGTTGTGGACGGCGGCTGGCGTGGCGGCGATGGGGCCCTTGGCCTCGGCCGGCGCATTGGCCATCAGCACGCCCGTGACGATGATGACCGCCAGCGTGCTCCAGATCGCGTAGACCATCAGCGCGCCCAGCGGATTGTGCGAGGCGTGCTCAGTCCGCCGTCCCTGGGTGATCTCGCGCAGGTGGGCCAGGGCGCGGCCGGCGCTGGGCGGGAAGGCGGCGAACCGCGCCTCGGCCGGGCCGATCACGCCCCAGATCAGCCGCAGCGCCAGGGTCGCGGCCAGGGCGTAGCCGACCCAGATGTGAGGGCTGGAGCCTTCCTCGGTGATCAGTCCGTTGGCGAGGATCGCGCCGACGATCGTCCAATGGGTCAGCTTGACGACGGGGTCCCAGCGACGCGGCGGGCGCGGGGTTTCCAGAGGGGCGGCGGAGGCGGTCATGGGGCTTCTCCCGGTTCGAGGCGGGACAAGCGATGCGCGGTCCGGCGGCCCGCGACCATCGGCGGGCGGCTTATGCGCCCGGACGTAAGCGCGGGCTTACGGCGCTGACCGCGCGCAAGAACGCCGCTCAGACGGCGCCCTGGGTGGCCTTACGACCCTTTACCGAACGACCCTCGCGGGCCGAGCCGAGCGTGTCAGCGCCCCCTCCGTCACGTCGCGTATCCGCGCCGCGCCACCTCCCCCGTTACACGGGTGAGGAGGAAACTCCCTCCTGCCCCGCTTGCGGGGGAGGTGGCGCGCGGCGAAGCCGCGTGACGGAGGGGGCGTTCTTGCGTTCTTCGAGGCCCCCCCCCACAAAAAAACGCCGCCCAGGATCGCTCCTGGGCGGCGTCTTCGTCTCCAGGCCCAAACCCAGTCCTTAGAACTGGATATTCGCCCCCACGAACACCGTGCGGCCGCTGGTGGTGAAGTTCCACAGGCGGCGGGCGCCGGGTTCGCCGAAGCCCGGGCTGTTGAAGCTGTTGACCTGCTCTTCGCGCTCGTCCGTCAGGTTGATGGCGTCCAGCGACAGGCGGATGCGCGGGGTCAGCTGGTAGAAGGCCGCCGCGTCGACATAGGTGGTGGCGTTGAACGCGCCGCTGTCGATCAGATAGTCCGAGCGATAGTTGGCCGAGATGCGGCCGCCGTACTTGGCGGTCTCGTAGTACAGCGTGGCGTTGGCGTTGACGTCCGACAGGCCGAAGATGTCGGTCTCCTGGTTCTTGCCGTTGACCAGGTTGATCGTCTTGCTGTCGATCAGGGTCAGGTTGGCGACCGCGCCCATGTTCTTCAGCGCGCCCGGCAGGAAGAAGAAGTCGCTCTGGGCCGACAGTTCCAAGCCCGTCAGCTTGGCGTTCCGCAGGTTCACCTGGCGGGTGTAGGACGCGACATTGGTCGTGGCCGTGACGCCCGGATAGATCCCTTCGGCGAGGCCCGTGCTGGCGTAGCTGACATTGGTGGTCGTCTGGCTGGCGATCAGGCCGTCGATGTTCTTGTGGAACACGCCCGCCGTCAGCATGCCGACGCCGCCGAAGTACCATTCGGCCGCCAGGTCGAACTCGTCCGAGGTGTAGGGCTCAAGGTTCGGATTGCCGGTCGAGACCGTGACGGTCGTGCCGTCGACGCTGACCGAGCCGTTCATCGCATAGGCGCCCAGGGCCGGACGATTGATGTTCTGCGCCGCGGCCAGACGGATCTGGAAGCGGTCGGAGACCTCCATCACCGCGTTCAGCGAGGGCAGCACGCCCGAATAGGTCTTCTTGGCGACGGTCGGGGTGTTGACGCCCTTGACCGCCAGAACGCCCGACGAGGTCAGCTCGGTTTCATAGCCGCGCAGGCCGGTGTTGCCCCGTACGGGGCGACCTAGGAACTCACCCTTCCAGTCCAGCTGCAAATAGCCGGCCGTGGTGTCTTCCGCGACCGCATAGATCGAGCGCGGCGCGCCAAGCGTGCGGGTGACGCCGTACTTGGCCAGAGCCTTGTCCCAGTCGACGATGATCCATGACTGGTCCTTGTGCTGGGTGAAGACCTTGGTCACACCATCCAGACGGTCATCCAGCGTACCCTTTTCCCAGGCGGTGCGGTTCACGTCGTCGTTGGTCTGCGAATAGCCTTCGTTCTTGAAGCCGCGATAAGACAGGCCGCCCTTCAGGGTCAGGGCGTCGTTGAAATCATAGGCCCCGTTGAACTCGGCGTTCTTCAGCTCGGTCGTCTGATAGGTGGCCGAGAAGTCGATCTCGTGGGCCCGGTAGTTGGCCGCGTCGGTGGTGTTCCACTTGTAGGTGTTCTTGCCGCTGTCGCCGCGATAGTCGGTGATCAGGCCGCCGAACGCCTCGGTGTAGAACTTGCCAGACATCGGGATGTCGTAGTCCGAGGTCTCCTGGCCGATGTGGCCGTCGAAGCGCAGCTTGTCCGACACCGCCCATTCGCCGGTCAGCACCAGCTGGTTGAAGGTGTTCTTGGCCTCTTGGCGACGGGTCTCGGTGGCGAAGACGGTGTTGTCGACATCGGCGTAGATGATCGTGTTGTGCTTGTCGTACTGGATCGCATTCAGCACCGGCGGGGCGCTGACCAGATTGCCCGAGTGGGGCGTCGAGCCGCCCAGCACGGTCGAGCCCACCGAGGCGCGGGTGGCCAGGTGGATCTCGGTGCGGTCGTTGGTGAACTTGCCGTGCAGGGCGTCCAGCGTCAGGGTGACGGTCTCGACCGGACGCCATTGAGCGGCGGCGGTGATCCCCAGGCGCTCCTGGTCCGAGCCCCAGACCGACAGACGGTTGCCGCGCTGGAAAACCAGCTCGCCGTTGACGGCCTTGGCCGCGTCGACGGGGTTCAGCTTCACGACGTTGGCGGGCAGCGCCTTCTGAACGCCGGCGCCGTAGGTGTTGTAGCCCTGCTCTTCGGTCTTGCGCTTGGAATAGGCGACCGAGGCCAGCAGGCCGAACTTGTCGTCCCAGTTCTTGGCGATCATCGCCGCGCCGCGCGGCTGGGTGTCCTTGGTGGCGCTGTTGGTGCCGGCCTGCAGCGACAGGGCGCCCTTGGTCCCCGAATAGTCGAACGGCTTGGCGGTGTAGAGACCAACCGTGCCGGCCATGCCGCCTTCGTCCTGCTCGGCCGAGAACGACTTGCGCACGTCGACCTTCGAGAACAGGTCCGAGGCGAAGATGTTGAAGTCGAACGCGCGGTCGCGCGAGGTCTGGCCGCGGCTGTCCATCGGCGAGTCGACATTGCCCAGCACTTCCATGCCGTTCAGCTGGACGCGGGTGAAGTCGGGACCAAGGCCCCGCAGCGAGACCCGACGGCCTTCGCCGCCTTCGCGGTTGATCGCGACACCCGGCAGGCGCTGCAGCGACTCGGCGAGATTCAGGTCGGGGAACTTGGCCATGTCCTCGGCGACGATCACGTCCGAGACGATGGCGCTGGTCCGCTTGGCTTCGCGGGCCAGGCCCAGCGACTTGCGGAAACCGGTGACCACGACAGCGTCGACTTCAGCGGCGGCGTCAGCGGCCGGGCTCTGGGCTTGATCGGCGGCTTGGGCGACCGGCGCCAACGCGGCCATGACCAGTTGAGCCGCGCCCACGAGGAGCGCGATCTTGCTGCGAGACATTGGAGTACCCCCTTGTACAGACTCGTACCGATGTCGGCGGTTTGACCCGGGGAGGGGCGCCGACGGTTGGCGCGGCAATAGGGAGCGTCGATGACTGCGACGTCTCAGCTCGATCAAGGATTGATGACAGCGTTGACAGTCGTCCGCTGCGCGACGTGAAACCGTCATGCGCCGTCGCTAGGGCCACTGGGCGCTGTTTAGGAGTTGGACGATGTTGAACCTGCTCGCCGCCATAGCTGTCGCCGCCGCGCCCTGCCCCGCCTCGGACACGAGCCCGGCCTGCGTGCGCCAGCGGATCGACGCCCTGCCGATGACCGATCTGCTGACCGTGGGCACGCACAACTCCTACAAGCTGGCCGTCCCGCCACAGGAGATGGCGGCGATGGTCGCCGCGCGGGGCCCTGCGGCCCTGGGGATCGACTATGGCCATCGGCCCCTAGTCGAGCAGCTGAACGCCGGCGCGCGGCAGCTGGAGATCGACGTCGTCGCCGATCCGCAGGGCGGTCTCTTCGCCAAGCCGCTGACGGCGCTGGGCAAGGGCGCGGCCCTGACGCCCGAGTTCGCCGCCGTGATGGCGAAGCCGGGCTTCAAGACCCTGCACATACCCGATGTGGACTTCCGGTCATCGTGCCTGACCTTTGTGGCCTGCCTGCGCGAGGTGCGGGCCTGGTCCGACAAGCACCGCGACCACGCGCCGATCCTGATCATGCTGAACGCCAAGGAAGGCGCTGCGACCATGCCGGGCGGGGTCACGCCCCTGCCCTTCACCGAAGCCCTGTTCGACGCGCTGGACGCCGAGATCCGCGCGGTGTTCGGCGAGGACCGCCTGATCACGCCTGACCAGGTGCAGGGCAAGGCCAAGACCCTGCGTGAAGGGGTTCTGGCCGGTGGCTGGCCCAAGCTCGCGGCGGCGCGCGGCAAGGTGTTCTTCGCTCTCGACGAAAGCCCCGCCAAGGTGGCGATCTATCGCGGCCAGCGCGCCTCGCTGGAAGGCCGCGCCATGTTCGTCAACACCGACGAGGCCTCGCCCGCCGCCGCCTATCTGACCCTGAACGATCCCGTGGCCCAGAAGGACCGCATCGCCGCCGCCGTGAAGGCCGGCTTCATCGTCCGCACCCGCGCCGACGCCGATACGCGCGCGGCCAGGTTCAATGACACCCGACAGCGCGACGCCGCCCTGACCAGCGGCGCCCAGTACGTCTCGACCGACTACATGTGGGCCGACCCGCGCTTTGCGGGCGGCTACACCGTGCGACTGCCGGATAGCAAGGTCGCGGTCTGCAATCCGGTGCGGCAGCCGGAGGGGTGCGGCGGGCGCGACCTGGAGGGGCGGTAGGGGTCTGTCTTCAGCGCCGGCGCGCGACCAGCGCCCAGGCGGTCGCGATCACCGACACGCCGAGCGTCAGGGCGCCGACCACGTCCCAGACGCCATCGCCCAGCAGGGCGACGAACAGGCCAAACAGGCTGAAGGCCGCGATCATCGTCGGCGCGCGGAACACCTGCCAGAGGGAAAGATGATGCGCCCTCATCGCGCCGCCTTGCGCTTGGCCAGCCACAGATAGAGGCCCGAGGCCAGGATCACGATGGTGGCGAGGTCGAGCAGCGCCCACAGGATCTTCAGCCCCAGCCCGCCATAGTCGCCAAAGTGCAGCGGCTGCGACAGCGACAGGGTCTTCACGTACCAGGGGGTCGGCGCGATGGCGGCCAGCTCGCCGGTGCGGGCGTCGATCAGGGCGGGCGTTGTCAGGTGCGTGGTCAGCGGCGTCTTGCCGTGGAAGAACACCGCGTAGTGGTGATCGGTCGAATAGTCCGAGCCCGGGAAGGCCACGAACTGCAGCTCCTTGTCCGGCAGCGCCTTCCGCGCCTTGTCGACGGCGGCCTGCAGCGAGCTGCGCTGCCCCGGCGCTACGGGACTGTCATAGGCCTCCGTCAGCTCCTTGAGCGCCGTGTTCTTCCAGTAGTCGACGATCGGCGTGGCCAGGGTGTTGACGACGCCGGTGGCGCCGACCACCAGCACCCAGGCCGCCGTCACCGCGCCCAAGAGGTTGTGATAGTCCAGCCAGCGGGTGCGGGCGCGCTTGCTGGCTCGCACCGTGCCGAACGGCAGCCGGCGCATGAAGGGCGCGTAGAGCACCACGCCCGAGACCAGGGCCACGATCAGCAGCAGCCCCATCGCCCCCAGGAACAGCATGCCCGCCAGGCCCAGGAACATGTCGGTGTGCAGCTGGAGCAGGAACTCCATGACCGGGTGCCCCGCGACCGGCGGGGCGGGATCGCCGCTGGTGTGGTCGATGGGCTGGAAGCTGTAGACCCCCGCCTTGCCGCCCGGCTGGACGCTGGTGACGTTCACCACCGGCCGGTCTTCGTCGAAGCTCATGAAGGCCGGAACTTCGCCCGGCTTGCGGGCGAGCGCGGTCTCCAGCACCTGGTCTAGGCTCAGCTTGGGGCCATCCGGACGCGCGGGCGTCCAGGGCTCCTCCATCAGGACATGCTCGATCTCGTGGGTGAACACGAGCGGCAGCCCCGTGATGCACAGCATCAGCAGGAAAGCGGTCGAGACCAGGCTCGACCACTTGTGAATCCACGACCAGGCGCGGAGCGTCCGGGCCTTCATCGGCGCTAGAAGTCGGTGCTGATCGACAGGCGCAGGGTGCGCGGCGCGCCCAGCGTCAGGTAGTTGGCGCCCGGATAGCCGCCGACCGCCACCCACTGGTTGCGGTCGGTCACGTTCTCGAGGCGAGCCCGCAGGGTGACGGCCTTGCCGCCGGCTTCGAAGACGTAGCGCGCGCCGAGGTCGTAGCGAGTCCAGGCGTCCAGCGACACGGTGTTGGCGGTGTTGGCCTGCTGCGATCCGGTGTGGACCGCGCGGCCTTCCAGGGTCAGGCCCTCGAGCGTAGCGATGTCCCACTCCAGGTTCAGATTGGCCTGGAACTCCGGAACGCCGATCGGGGTCTTGCCCTGCAGCGCGGCCGACAGGGCGCGGTTGACCTGGGCGTCCAGCCAGGTGGCGCCGCCCAGCAGGCGCAAGCCGGGAGCGGGCTGGCCAAAGACGGTCAGTTCGACGCCCTGGTTCTCCTGCTCGCCGCCGGCGGTGTAGCGACGGCTGGAAGCTTCGAAGTACTCGGCCGGCTGGGTGGTGCGGAACAGGCTGATCGAACCGCCGAACGTCCCGGCGTCGTACTTGGCGCCGATCTCGGTCTGCTCGCCGCGGAACGGCGAGAGGATCTCGCCGACATTGGCCACCGCCACGCCGTTGACCTGGGCCGGGGCGATCTTCCCGGGGACCAGGGCCTCGGCGTAGTTGGCGTACAGCGAGATCTTGTCGCTGGGCTTGAACACCGCCGCCAGGGCCGGGGTGGTGGCGTCGCCGTCATAGGCGCCGTTGCGGACGCCGGTGTTGTAGTCATACGAGCGGGTCTGGATGTCCTGATAGCGGACGCCCACCGTGACCAGCAGGCGCTCGTCCAGGAAAGACAGGGTGTCAGCGACCGCGACGCTGCGGTTCTTGACGCGCTCGGTGACGTTCGGGTCGCTCTTGGAGCCGCCCACGAAGAAGTTCGGGTTCGGCGCGGCGACGGCCACGGGGTTGTAGAGGTTGCTGGCGAAGCCGGCGAAGTTCGAGAAGGCGTAAGCGTTCTTCGACTTCAGGTTCACCTGGGCCACCGAGGCGACGATGGCGTGACCAACGGTCCCGGTGGCGAACCTGGCGCGCAGGCCCGCGTCCGCCGACAGGATCGAGTCCTTGCGGACGTTATCGAAGCGGTAGGCGCTCAGCGTGCCGTCGGCCAGGGCCGTCGGGTTGGCCAGGACGTTGTCTTCCTTGCCCTGGCGACCGCCCAGGGCGGCCCAGGCGCTGACCGTGTCGGTCAGGTCGAACTCGCCGCGCGCCGCGCCGAACAGCTGGCGCTCGTCGGTGTGGGTCCAGGGCTGGGCGAAGTTCTTGTCGGCCGCGGGGGCCTTGGGGATGGCGCCGGCCGGGGTGACGGTCGGACGCGCGCCCTCGATGCGGTGATCCTGCCAGCCGAGATCGGCCGAGAAGCGGGCGCGATCGCCGCGACGATCCAGGCCCAGGCCCAGCACGGTCAGGTCGCGCTTTTCGCCATCGATGGCCGTCTCGCCGCCGCGCAGGCCCAGGTTCACCCGCGCGCCATAGGCGTCGTTCTGGCCGAAGCGACGGGCGATGTCGGCCGAGCCATAGACCTGCTCGCCGCCGTCCCAGCCGGCGGTGAAGCGGGTGAGCGGCGCGGTCGGGGCGCGCTTGGGCATGAGGTTGAAGGCGCCGCCGACGCCGCTGCCGCCGGGGGCCGCGCCGTTCAGGAAGGCGTTGGCGCCGCGGAACACGTCCACGCGCTCGACGAGCTCGGCCGCCACGAACTGGCGCGGCAGCACGCCGTAGAGACCGTTATAGGTCATGTCGTCGGAATAGACCGGGAAGCCGCGAACGACGTACAGCTCCTGGAAGTTGCCGAAGCCCTTGGTCACCCGGACCGTCGGATCGTTCTGCAACACGTCGGCGACGCTGCGGGCCTGCTGATTGCGGATCAGGGCTTCGGTGTAGCTGGTGACGGCGAACGGGGTGTCCATCGTGTCCAGCGCGCCCAGCAGGCCGACGCGCGCGCCCTTGGCGACCTGATCGCCAGCGTAGGCGGGCGGCAGGCGGACCTGCGAGCCGGTGATGACCACCTCGTCGACGCGGGTCGTATCAGCCTGCTGAGCCAGGGCCGGGCTGGCCAGAGCGCCGCTGATCAGCGCGGACGACAGCAGAAGGGCGAGACGAGACGACATTGGAGGTTCCCGAGAATGCGAGTGCGTCGCAGTATCTGACCTTCAGCAGCGTTTCAACGCTTTCCTCCCCGGGATGAGGGAGGCCGGCATGAAAAAGCCGCCCGGGAGGTCCCGGGCGGCGTCTTCGGTTCAGGCTCGCAGGCTGGCTCAGGCCGTCGCCATCGCTTCGCCGCGCACCAGGGCGGCGTAGGTGTCCATCAAATCGAGCGACAGCTTGCCGGGCGTGAACTTGAACTCGCCCACTTCCGAGACCGGGGTCACCTCGGCGGCGGTGCCGACGATGAAGCATTCGGTGAAGGTCGAGAGCTCTTCCTTCTGGATGTGGCGCTCGACCACCTCGACGCCCTTGCCCTTGGCGATGTCGATCACCGTGCGGCGGGTGATGCCATCGAGGAAGCAGTCGGGCTTGGGCGTGTGCAGCACGCCGTCCTTGACGAAGAACACGTTGGCGCCCGTCGCCTCGGCCACATAGCCGCGATAGTCCAGCATCATCGCGTCGGCGTAGCCGTCCTTCTCGGCGGCGTGCTTGGAGATGGTGCAGATCATGTAGAGGCCGGCGGCCTTGGCCGCGACCGGCGCGGTCTTGGGGTCCGGACGCTGGTACTTGGCCCAGGTCAGGCGGATGCCCTTGGCCTTGGTGGCCGGGTCGAAATAGCTGGGCCATTCCCAGACCGCGATGGCGACATGGATCTTGGAGTGCTGGGCCGAAACGCCGATCATTTCGCTGCCGCGCCAAGCGATCGGGCGCACATAGCAGTCCTTCAGGCCGTTCTTGGCCGCCGTCGCCTTGCAGGCCTCGTCGATCTCGGCCACCGTGTAGGGGATCTTGAAATCGAGAATTTCCGCCGATTTGAACAGGCGCTCGGTATGCTCGGTCAGTTTGAAGATTTCGCCGCCGTACATGCGCTCGCCTTCGAACACCGACGACGCATAGTGCAGGCCATGGGTCAAAACATGCACCTTCGCCTCGCGCCAGGGCACAAATTGCCCGTCAAGCCAGATCCAACCGTCACGATCGTCGAAGGGAACCAGAGACATCGGCCCAAGACCTCCTTATTGGGAACGCGGTTCTTAGACGCCCCGTGGGGGGATGCGTCAAATAAAATGGACTCGTTACGATGATAGCCCCGCTGCAGCCTGGTTCGGACGATCCCCGTCTGATCCTCCGCGAGGAGGAGCTGGACGGCGGGCTGGAGCTGATCCTCCTGGCCGAGGCCGCGCTATGGGCCGCCGTCGACGCGGTGCTGGAGACCGAAGCCCTGGGTCTTGGCCGTTCGCACTGGCGCGCGGCCTTCCTGCTGCGCCGTCGCCCGGGCATCGGGGTGCAGGACCTCTCGAAGCTGACCAGCCTGTCGAAACAGGCCGCCAGCCGCACGCTCTCAGACCTTGAGAAGGCGGGCCTGGTCGAGCGCGTTTCGGGCGATCTGGACGGCCGCCGCCGCCCCGCGACCCTCACCGCCGAGGGCGTCGCGTTCGAGCAGCGCACGGCCGAGCGCCTGCGGGCGCTGCTGGCGCGGGCCTACCGCACCGGCGGCCTGGACGGCGTGGCCGGCACGCGACGCATCCTGGCGGCGCTGGCCGGATCACGGCAAGGTGTCGGCCCCGGACGACGGATGACCACATGACCCCTGACGAGCGCCGCGAACGCCACCTCCTGGTGGTCGACGACGACGACCGGCTGCGTAAGCTGATCAAGGAATTCCTGAGCCGGGCGGGCTTTCGCGTCACCGCCGCCGCCAGCGCCGCCGGGGCCGACAAGCTGTTCGAGGCGCTCGACTTCGACCTGATGGTGCTGGACGTTATGATGCCCGGCGAGGACGGCATGGCCTTCACCAAGCGCCTGCGCGGCAAGGGCGGCGAGGCCGGACGCACGCCGATCCTGATGCTGACCGCCCGCGACCAGACCGCCGACAGGATCGAGGGCCTGTCCAGCGGCGTCGACGACTATCTGGGCAAGCCGTTCGAGCCGCAGGAGCTACTGCTGCGCATTGAGGCCATCCTGCGCCGCTCGGCCGCGCGGCCCATGGGTCCCAAGGCCCTGAGTCTGGGCCGCTGCTCCTTCGACGCCGACCGGGGCGAGCTGACCTGCGACGGCGAGGCCGTGCGGATCACCGAGGCCGAGGTCACGCTGCTGCGCCGCCTGGCCCGCTCGCTGCACGAGCCGGTCGACCGCCTGGAACTGGCCCGCGACACCGCCGACGCCACCGGCCGCGCCGTCGACGTCCAGGTCACCCGCCTGCGCCGCAAGATAGAGCCCGACCCGAAGAACCCGCGCTACCTGCAGACGGTGCGGGGGGTTGGGTATCGGTTGGCGCCGGATTGATGGGGGGCGCCGTCCAAATCCTCCCCCCAGCGGGGGAGGTGTCCGCGCAGCGGACGGAGGGGGAAGTCGGCCGGCCGCGAGGGTGTCATCTTCCCCCTCCGGCGCTTCGCGCCACCTCCCCCGCCAGGGGGAGGATTTAGATGCCCCTCACCCGCCTCGACATCCCGCCGGCGCTGAAGCGCCTGCTGCCGACCACGCTGTTCGGGCGCAGCCTGCTGATCATCATCCTGCCGGTGGCGATCATGCAGATCGCCGTGACCTGGGCGTTCTTCGACGCGCACTGGCAGAGCGTGACGGCCAAGCTCTCCGAGGGCCTGGCCGGCGACATCGCCTGGGCCGTGCAGTCCTACGAGGATGATCCCAGCCCAGCGGCCGTCGAGAAGCTGGCCAAGCGGGCCGAGGACTCGCTGTCGCTGTCGATCGCCTTCCAGAAGGGCCGCAAGCTGCCGACCAGCCACCGCCCCTCGCTGTTCGCGGCCCTGGATCGCTCGCTGGACAAGGCGCTGGAGGACCGGCTGGACAACCCGTTCTGGTTCGATACGACCCGCTACCGCGCCTATATCGACATCCGCGTGCAGGTCGACGGCGGGGTGCTGCAGATCTACGCCCTGCGCGACCGCGCCTACGCCACCCAGGGCCACATCTTCATTCTGTGGATGGTGGTGGCGACCATGCTGCTGACGGCGATCGCCATCCTGTTCATCCGCAATCAGGTGCGGGCCATCGAGCGCCTGGCCGAGGCGGCTGACGCGTTCGGGCGGGGCGAGGATCCGGACTTCAAGCCGCACGGCGCGCGCGAGGTGCGGCAGGCGGCTCTGGCCTTCATCGCCATGAAGCTGCGGATCCAGCGCCATATCGAGCAGCGCACGGCCCTCTTGGCCAGCGTCAGCCACGACCTGCGCACGCCGCTGACCCGGCTGAAGCTGGAAATGGCCATGGCCGAGCCCTGCGAGCAGATGGAGGCCATGAAGGGCGACCTGGCCGAAATGGAGCACATGATCGACGAGTACCTGGCCTTTGCGCGCGGCGAGGGCGGCGAGGCGATCCAGGTGGTCGACCTGTCCGAGCTCGTCGAAAGCGTGGTGGCCGACGCCGAGCGCGGCGGCGCGGCGATCGAGACCGAGATCACGCAAGGGCTGGAGACGCGCCTGCGTCCCCTCACCTTCCGCCGGGCCCTGGCCAACCTGATCGACAACGGCGTGGCCCACGCCGACCGGGTGCGCGTCACCGTCAGCCCGCGTCAGACCGGCGGGGTCGATGTCGCCGTCGACGACGACGGGCCGGGCATCCCCGAAGACAAGTACGAAGAGGCCTTCAAGCCGTTCTCGCGGCTCGACGAGAGCCGGAACCAGAACGAGAAGGGCGTGGGCCTGGGGCTCGCCATCGCCCGCGACATGGCGCGCGGCCTGGGCGGGGATCTCGTGCTGTCCCGCTCGGCGCTGGGGGGTCTTAGGGCGCTGATCCGGTTGCCGGGGTAGGGCTCAATCCTCGTCCTTCGACAGGCTCAGGACGAGGATTGAGCGCGAACCTAGGCCAACAGTCGTCCTCACCCTGAGCCGGTCGAAGGGCGAGGACGCCCCCTCCGTCACGCGGCTGCGCCGCGCGCCACCTCCCCCGCAAGCGGGGCAGGAGGGCTGCGGCTTCCTCCTCACCCGTAAAACGGGGGAGGTGGCGCGGCGAGGATACGCGACGCGACGGAGGGGGCGCTTACACGCTTGCTAAGCCCCCCGATCCCGGAACGGGTCGGCCGGGTACACGCCCAGGATCTCGAAGCGCTCGGAGAAGAACTTCAGCTCGTCCAGAGCGAGTGCGAGGTTGCGGTCCTCGGGGCGGCCGTCGACCTCGGCGTAGAAGAAGGTGGCGGTGAAATTGCCGCCCTCCATGTAGCTCTCCAGCTTGGTCATGTTGACGCCGTTGGTCGCAAAGCCGCCCAGCGCCTTGTAGAGCGCGGCCGGCAGGTTGCGGACGCGGAAGACGAAGCTGGTCACGCAGCGATGCGTGAAGTCCGGCGCGGCCGGCGCCTTGTCGGCGGTCATCACCAAAAAGCGCGTGGTGTTGTGGCGCTCGTCCTCGATGTCGCGCGCCAGGATGTCGAGGCCGTAGATCTCGGCGGCCAGGGCGGGCGCGACGGCGGCGTGGGTCGGGTTGGGCTTCAGGGCCAGAGCCTTGGCGGCGCCGGCCGTGTCGCCGGCCGCCTCGGTCTCGACGCCCAAGCGCTTGAGGCTATTGCGGCACTGGCTGAGCGCGATCGGCATCGAGCTGACGACCTTCACGTCCTCGATCTTGACGCCCTTGTTGGCCATCAGCTGGAAGCGGATCGGCTTGAAGCGCTCGCCGATGATCTTGAGGCCCGAGGCGGGCAGCAGGTGATGGACGTCGGCGACGCGGCCGGCGATCGAGTTCTCGATCGGGATCATGCCCAGCGCCGCGACGCCCGTCTTGATGGCCTCGAACGCCTCTTCGAAGGTCTTGCAGGGATAGGCCTCGTAGTCGGGGAAATAGGTGCGGCACGCCTCGTGGCTGTTGGCGCCGGGCTCGCCCTGGAAGGCGATCTTCTTGAGGAGGCTCATCGGGTTTCCTCGGCCTGCTTGCGGGCCGCTTCGAGATCAGAGGGATTGTCGACGGAGATCGGCGCGGTCCTGGCCACGGCGGCGCGGATGGTCAGGCCCAGCTCCATGGCGCGCAGCTGCTCCAGCTTCTCGCGCTTTTCCAGCGGCGAGGGCGCGGCGGCGTTGAACGCCTCCAGCGCTTCGCGGCGATAGCCATAAATGCCGATGTGGCGCCAGACAGGGCCATCGCCATAGAGGGTGGAGCGGGTGAAATAGAGGGCCCGGCCGCTTTGGCCGTCCTCTTCCATGGCCAGCACGGCCTTGACCACATCCGGGTTGGCGCGGTCGGCGGGCGAGGCTTCGGGGGCGACGACGGTGGCGATGTCGGCGTCGCCGAACTCCTTAAGTATTCGGGCGCAGTCGGATAGCACGGCCGGGTCGACGAAGGGCATGTCGCCCTGCAGGTTGATCACCACGTCGTGCTCGAACCCCGGATCGAGCGCAGCCAACGCCGCCAGAATCCGGTCCGAACCCGACGGCAGATCCGGATCGGTCAGCACGGCGGTTCCGCCAGCCTTTTGAACAGCTTCGACGATTTCCGGGTCGCCGGCGGCCACCGCGACCGGACCAATACCCGCTTCGAGGCCCTGACGGAGAACCCGCACGATCATCGGAACCCCGCCGATATCGGCCAGGGGCTTGCCCGGCAGGCGGGTCGCGGCCATCCGAGCCGGTATCAGAATGAGGGGGTTCATCGGTTCAAATCTCCGCCGCCCTGTTGCGCGAGGGGCGGTAGCGTGTAAGAGACGCGAGCGCAACATGACGCGCGCTGGAGACTCGTCCTTGTGATTCCGGCGCGCGGGTTTCAAGCCCGCCGTTCGACGGGCCGATAAGAGGCTGACAAGGCTGAAATGAGCGACCTGACGTTCAACAAGATCGCTGGCGGCGTGCTGCTGACCGGCCTCGTTATTTTCGGTCTGCGGGAAGCGTCCTCGATCGTCTTCGCCAAGCACGAAGTCGAAAAGGCCGGCTACGAGATCGCGGTCCAGGAAGAAGGCGCCGAAGGCGGCGCGGCGGCGGTTGAGACCCTGCCCGACTGGAACGCCGTCCTGACCCCGGCCAATGTGGCCGCCGGCCAGGCCGTCGCGGCCAAGTGCGCCGCCTGCCACAAGTTCGACGCTTCGAACGCCAACGGCACCGGCCCCGGCCTGTGGGACGTGGTGGGTCGCAAGCCGGCCGCGCATGCGGGCTTCAACTATTCGGGCGCCATGAAGGACTTCGGCGCCAAGACGCCTGTGTGGGACTACGACCACCTGTATGAGTTCCTCAAGGCTCCGGGCAAGTACGTCTCGGGCACGAACATGACGTTCGTCGGTCTGAAGAAGTCGGAAGATCGTGTCGCGATCATCGCCTACATGCACAGCCTGGGCAGCAAGCTGCCGGTTCCGCCGCCGCGTCCGGTGGCCGCTCCGGCCGACGCCGCTGCTCCGGCGGCTGAAGGCGCGGCTCCGGCCGCCGAAGGCGCTGCGCCCGCCGCTGGCGCCGCCGCGACCCCGGCCGCTCCGGCCGCCGCCGCCCCGGCCGCCCCGAAGGCCTAAGGCTCTCGGACATCCGATACGAAGAGGCCGCGACGCGAAAGCGCCGCGGCCTTTTTTGTTTGCGGGAAGCGCCCCCTCCGTCACCGCGCCTACGGCACGGCGACACCTCCCCCGTTTGCACGGGTGAGGAGGACGCGGCCTCCCTCCTGCCCCGCTTGCGGGGGAGGTGGATCGGCGCGCAGCGCCGAGACGGAGGGGGCGTCTAAACGCGCCGATACCCCAGCACTCCGCCGGTCGGCGTCGCGGCGATCCTCTCAACCGCCTCGGCCAACGGCTCGATGGCGGTGGCCATGTGGTGGGCGTTGGCGTGCAGGATGGTGTCGGCGTCCAGCAGGATCGCCACGTGGCCCTTCCAGAACACCAGGTCGCCGCGCCGGCGGTCGGCCTCGGCGACTTCCGGGAAGAAATCGCGCTGCATGTCGGTGTCGCGCGGACAGGCCCGGCCGCAGGCGTAGAGCGCCTGCTGCACCAGGGCCGAGCAGTCGAGGCCCAGGCTTTCCCGGCCGCCCCACTGGTAGGGCGCGTGCAGGAACCGCTCGGCGACCGCGACGTAGTCGGTTTCGAAGCGGCCGACCGGCGCCAGGTGGTGGTCGACGAACCAGCCCGACCGCGCTCCGCGCACAAAGCGGCCTTCCCGCGCCTCGACCGTGACCAGGGCGTTCAGGCTATAGAGCCCGACGATGGCCGATTTGATGTCCGGCTCGGCGAAGGCGTAGGTGCGCGGCGCGGCGATCCGATGATCCGGCGTCAGCACCGGCGCCGACAGGGCCTCCACCAGCACATAGCCGACATAGCGGTCGCGCCGGGCCTGGCCGAAGGCGAAATCGCCGACCTCGAACAGCACGTCGAACAGCTCGCCAAAGACCAGCTGATCCTCCTGCTCGGCGTCCGGCTCGGGGGCCTTGCGCAGGCTGGCGATGGGCGCGCTGACCTGCATCGGCGTGACATCGGCGAAGCGCTCGGCGGCGACCAAGCCCTCCAGCCGGCGGTCGGCGAGCCCGTCGCGAACCAGAGTGACGCGGCGATCCGGAGCGCTCATCGGACAAACCTCGCTTGCAGCATGGCGAAGGCCGCGCGGATGGCCTGGACCTCGGCCCCGACCGGATAGCCGGGACGCCCCTTCGGGTTCCAGGCGAAGACGTCGAAGTGGGCCCAGCTTCCCTCGCTCGGGGCGAAGCGCTGCAGGAACAACGCCGCCGTGGTCGCGCCCGCCTGGGCCCAGCCGTCGGGGTCGTTCTTCAGGTCGGCGATGTCGCTGTCCAGCGCGTCACGATAGGCGTCGGTCAGGGGCAAGCGCCACAGCGGGTCGGACACCTTGCGCGAGGCGGTTTCGATCTGCCCGGCCAGAGTGTCGTCGGCGGTCCAGAACGGGATCACGAACGGCCCCATCGCCACCCGCGCCGCGCCGGTCAGGGTGGCGAAGTCCAGGGTCAGGGCGGGCTTGAGCTCGGTGGCGCGAGTCAGGGCGTCGGCCAGGATCAGGCGCCCTTCAGCGTCGGTATTACCGACCTCGACGGTCATGCCCGCGCGAGTCTGCAGCACGTCGCCCGGCCGCATGGCGTCGCCGGCGATGGCGTTCTCGACGACCGGGAGGAGGATCACGAGGCGCACCGGCAGCTTGGCCTCCATGACCATCCGCCCCAGCGCCAGAGCGTGGGCGGCGCCGCCCATGTCCTTCTTCATCAGGCGCATGCCCGACGAGGGCTTGATGTCGAGACCGCCGCTGTCAAACACCACGCCCTTGCCCACCAGCGCCAGCACCGGATGGGACGGATCGCCCCAGGCGATCTCGATCATGCGCGGCGCCCGCGCGTCGACGGCGGCGCGGCCCACGGCGTGGACGGCGGGATAGTTCTCCTTCAGCAGGTCATCGCCCCGCACGACCGAGAGGGTCGCGCCGTAGCGCTCGGCGATCTCGCCGGCGATGGTCTCGATCTGCAACGGCCCCATGTCGTTGGCCGGGGTGTTGACCATGTCGCGGCACAGGGCGCAGGCGTGAGCCAGGGCGGTGACGAAGGCCACATCGACGCCCGTGGGGGCGACCAGGCGCGGGATAGGCTCGCCGCGCTTCTTGTAGCGGTCATACCTATAGGTCCCGAGCGCGAAGGCCAGGGCCGCCTGCTCGCCGTCCAGGCCCTTGGGCAGGCGCGAGAGGGCGTAGTCGCCGGCCGGCAGCTTGCCCGCCAGGCCCCGCAGCAGCGACAGATCGGCGCGGCCCGCACCCACGCCCATCAGCACCTGCTCGATCGCCCCGCTGGCGCCGGGAACGGCCAGAACCTGTCCGGCCTTGCCCGAAAACTTGATGGCGGCGGCGTAAGTTCTTACCGGGGCTCGCTTTCGCGCCAGAAAGGCCTCGACTTCAGACTCCGCCACGGGATGCACCGGGATCGCCTTGCCGTCGGTTTCGGCCAGGATCGGATGCGCGGCGTCGGTCATCGGCGAAACCCTTAAAAACTATGCTTAACGATTCCTTGAGGCCCGCGCGGGATGATGCGCGCACCTTCTGGAGACTTGTCTTCATGTGTCGCAAGCGCGCGCTCATCGCAACCGTTCTCGCCCCCATCGCCCTCGCTCTGGCGACCCCGGTCTTCGCCGCCGATCCGCCGAAGGCTGATGCGGGCAAGACCGCCAAGGCCGCGCCCGCGCCGGTGAAGGCCTCAGCCCAGCAGCGGGCCGAGGCGCGCCGCCTGGACCCGCTGGCCCAGGCCGCGTTCTGGGGCGCGGAGTTCGAGGTTGATCCGGGCGACGCCGAGGCCGGCGCGGGCCTAGCCAAGTCACTGCGCGCGCTCGGCCGCGCCGACGAGGCCGCCATCGCCGCGACCAAGGGCCTGATCGCCCATCCCGAAGACGCGGGCCTGCTGCTGGAACTTGCGCGCGCCCACATCGCCCGGGGCCAAGGCTTCTATGCGATCGAGCCCGCCCGCAAGGTCGCCGCCCAGTCGCCCAAGGACTGGCGTCCGCTGACCCTGCTGGGCGTCGCCTATGAGCAGGCCGAGCGGGATGAGGAAGCCGAAGCCGCGCACCGCCAGGCGATCGCGCTGGGCGCCAACGAAGCCACCCCGCTGGCCAACTACGCCATGCATCTGGCCGCCAAGGGCGACCTGGCCGGGGCCGAGACCCAGCTTCGCCGCGCCGTCGCCCTGCCCTCGGCGACCATCCAGGTCCGCCAGAACCTGGCCTTGGTGGTCGGGCTGCAAGGCCGCTTGCCGGAAGCCGAAAAACTGGTCCGCGCCGACCTGCCCCCCGAGCAGGTCGCCAACAACCTGGCTTATCTGCGCGCCGTCACCGGCCAGGCGGGCCAGACACGCAGCTGGGACGCCATGAAGGCCGGCGGCGGGCGCTAAAAGCGCCGCCTACCCCGCCAGGGCCTGGCTGATCACCTGGGTGGCCTTGGTGAAGGTGCCGAGCAGTGGCGTCGCCATGACATGCTTCAGCGTGAAGGCGAAGAACGCCGCAAGGCCCAGCAGCAACGCCATCTCAAGCGCCGCGCCGCCCTTTTCCTCCTCCGCGAACACGCGAACCGGAGGCCCCTTGCCCTGATAGTCCATCGCACCTGTCCCAAACCGACACTGAACGGTTGAGACAGCGCAAGACCTGCGCCAGGGACTCTACTTGAAGGCGTCCTGAACCTTCATGATCGCCGGGCCCAGGATCATCACAAACAGCACCGGCAGGAAGAACAGGATCATCGGCACGGTCAGCTGGGCCGGCAGGGCCGCGGCCTTCTTTTCAGCCGCCGACAGGCGCAGCTCGCGGTTTTCCTTGGCCATGACCCGCAGGGCGGTGCCCAGCGGGGTGCCGTAGCGCTCGGCCTGGATCATCGCGGTGGCGACTGACTTGATGCCGGGGTGGTTGGTGCGGCGGGCGAGGTTCTCATAGGCCACGCGGCGCTCGGGCAGGTAGGACAGCTCGGCGGTCAGCAGGCTGAGCTCCTCGGCCAGCTCCATCGACGAGGACCCGACCTCGGCCCCGACCTTCTGGATGGCGGCTTCGATCGACATGCCGCTTTCGACGCAGATCAGCAGCAGGTCCAGCGCGTCCGGGAAGGCCGCCACGATCGACTCTCGACGCTTCTGGGCGACATTGGTGATGTAGACGTTGGGCGCGTAGTAGCCGAACGCCAGGAACGCCACGCAGGCGCACATCTTCTGGATCGGCAGCAGGCCAAAGTCGTTGATCAGATAGAGATAGAAGGCCGCGCCCGCTGCGAAGGCGAACGGCATGGCGAACCGGAAGAAGTAGAAGGTGCTGACGGGCTTGGGACCGCGAAAGCCGGCCTGGGCCAGCTTTTCCACCACCTTCGGATCCTCCAGCAGCCGCGACAGCTGCAGGCGGTCGACGACGTTCTTGTAGAGGCCCTCGTCCTGGTGGCGCAGGCTGCCGCCGGCCGTCCCGCCGCTGCGGGTGGCGATCGACTGGCGGGAGCGGCGACGCAGCTCCTCGCGACGGTTGGCGACCGACTTTAGCCGGCCTTCCAGATTGTTGTCGCGCATCACCGGCGAGGCCAGGGTGATGATGGTGGCGAACACGACCACGGCGATGAAGGCCGTCAGGACGTTCGAGGGGTTGGTCAGGGTTTCGACAAGCGACATCCGGCCCTCCCCCTCAGAACTTGAAGTTGATCATGTTGCGCATCACGAAGATGCCGATGCTCATCCACACGGCGCTGACCAGCAGCATCAGGTGACCGCGCGGATCGGTGAACATCGGGGCCATATAGGCCGGCGAGGTGACGCTGATCAGGGTGACGACGCCCGGCGGCAGGCAGCCGATGATGAAGGCCGAGGCGACGGCTTCGGCCGACAGCGCCTTGATCTTCTCCTTCATCAGCTTGCGCGCGCGCAGCACGGTGGAGAGGTTGCTCAGAGCCTCGGCCAGGTTGCCGCCCGTCTTCTGCTGGATGGCCAGCACGATCGAGAAGAAGCGCAGCTCGTTGGTCGGCATGCGCTCGTACATCTTCTCCAGGGCCGCATCCATCGGCACGCCCATGGCCACGTTCTCGGTCAGGGTGCGGAACTCGCCGGCCAGGGGCTCGGGGCACTCCTTGCCAATGATCTTCAGGCAGTCGTGGACCGGCAGGCCTGACTTGATGCCGCGCACGATGATGTCGACGGCGTCGGCGAAGGCCTCTGTGAACTTCTGGGTGCGGCCCTTGATCAGGAACCCGAGCACCCAGCGCGGCAGCCCGGCGCCGGCGGCGAAGCCCGCGCCCAGCGCCACCAGCGGCGACTGGCCCAGCAGCAGGATGATCATGGCCACGAACAGGCCCAGGACCCCGCTGACGATCCAGAACATCCGGACATTGTCGCCCAGACCCGCCGCCTGCAGGCGGGCGCCGATGCTGAGCGAGGCCTTCTTCTGCTTGCGCTCCTGGTCTTTCAGCGCCTTGAGAATGGCCTGGCGGCGGGCGTCGGGCGTATTGGCGGCGGCCTTGGCGCGGACATTGGCCTGGCGCTCGCCACCCTTGGCGATGATCTGGGCGCGCTTGGCCGCCTTGGCCGAGGCGCTGTCGCCTCCGGCGAACGCAAAGCCGAGGCCCGCGATGGTGATGAAGCCCAGGATTCCGGCCAGGACGAACAGCATCCCCTACTCCGCCGCGTCCAGCGCTTCGGCCAGTTCGCGCTCCAGGCCGTAGTAGCGGGCGCGGTCCCAGAAGCGCGGCCGGGCGATACCGGTCGAGCGGTGCTTGCCCACGACCTTACCGTTCTCGTCTTCGCCGGTGATCTCGTAGACGAACAGGTCCTGGGTGACGATCACGTCGCCTTCCAGGCCCACGACCTCGGTGATGTGGGTGATGCGGCGTGTGCCATCGCGCAGACGGGCGGCCTGGATAATCACGTCGACGGAGCCGACGATCATCTCCTTGATGGTCTTGGAGGGCAGGCCGTAGCCGCCCATGGTGATCATGCTCTCGATCCGGCTGATCGCTTCGCGCGGGCTGTTGGCGTGCAGCGTGCCCATCGAGCCGTCGTGGCCGGTGTTCATCGCCTGCAAGAGGTCGAACGCCTCCGGCCCCCGGACTTCGCCGACGATGATGCGTTCGGGACGCATCCGCAGACAGTTCTTGACCAAGTCGCGCATGGTCACCGCGCCTGATCCTTCCAGGTTCGGCGGACGGGTTTCCAGGCGCACCACGTGCGGCTGCTGCAGTTGAAGTTCGGCCGCGTCCTCGCAGGTCACGACCCGCTCGGTGGGGTCGATGAACGCGGTCATGGTGTTGAGCAGCGTCGTCTTGCCCGAGCCGGTGCCGCCCGAAATGACGATGTTGCAGCGGCAGGCGCCGATGACCCCCAGAACCCGCGCCCCTTCAGGGCTGATGGAGTTGAACTCCACCAGGTTCTTCATGGTCAGCTTATCTTTCTTGAACTTCCGGATGGTCAGGGTCGGACCATCCAGCGCCAAGGGCGGGGCGATGACGTTGACGCGGCTGCCGTCGGGCAGACGGGCGTCGCAGATCGGCGAGCTTTCGTCGACGCGGCGGCCGACCTGGCTGACGATCCGCTGGCAGATATTCATCAGCTGCAGGTTGTCGCGGAAGCGGACATTGGTCAGCTGGACCTTGCCGCCCACTTCGATGAACACCCGGTGCGCGCCGTTAACCATGATGTCGGCGATATCGTCACGGCTGAGCAGGGGCTCCAGCGGGCCGTAGCCGAGGACATCATTGATGATGTCCTGGACCAGGTGCTCCTGTTCCGCGACCGACATCGAGACGTTCTTGATCGCCACCAGTTCGGCGACGATGTCGCGGATCTCCTCGCTGGCCTGCTTCTGATCGAGCTGAGCCAGCTGGCTCAGGTCGATCGTGTTCAGCAGCGCATTGAAGATCGTGGTCTTGGTGGCGTGGTAGTAGTCGCTCTGTTCACGGACGATATGAGCGGTCTGCGGCTGACCTTGGGCGGCGCGCAGCTGCTCCAAGCCCGCCGTGGCCTTGGGCGCAGGGCCGCTGACCTTGGGCGCGGGGGCCTTGGGTTCCGGCGCGGCGACGGGCTCGACGCGTTGCGGCCGCGTAGCGATGGCCGCACCGCCCGCCGGAGCGGGGGGGGGCGCCTTGGGATCGCCGGAGGCTGACGTATCGCGCTTGCCGAACATCTACTTCTTCTTGAACAGGCCCGAGAACAGCGAGGTCTTCTGCGCCGGCGGCGGTTCGCGCCGGCTGATCAGGCGCGCCAGGTGCTCCAGCCCCTCGGCGGCCTTGGACTTGGGGGCCACCTCAGCCAGCATTTGACCATTGTTGGCCGCCTGGCCGTAAGGCTTGGGATCGAACGGCAGCACCAGCGACGGCTGCACGCCCAGGGCCTCGCCGAAATCCTTGACCGGGATCTCCGGACGGCCGGGCACGCCCACCTGGTTCAGGACGAGGCGCGGCGGGGCGTCGTTGGGCCGCGAGCCCTTGACCAGATCGATGATGTTCTTGGCGTTGCGCAACGACGCCAGGTCCGGCGTCGCCACAACCACCAGGTCGTCCGAACCGATCAGCACCCGCCGGGTCCAGGCGTTCCAGACGTGCGGCAGGTCCAGCACCACGAAGGGCGCGGCGCCGCGGATCTTCTGGGTGACTTCCTCGAACGCGTCGGCGCCGAACTCGTAGTCGTCGTCCAGCGAGGCCGGCGCGGCGAACAGCGACAGGCGGTCGGCGCAGCGCACCATCATCCGGTCCATCAGCACCGGGTCCAGACGGTCGGGCTGGCTCAGGGCGTCCAGAACGCCCTGCAGCGGGTCCTGGTTGAAGTCGAGGCCAGCGGTGCCGAAGGCGAGGTCCAGGTCGACCAGCACGGTCGCGGTCTGCATCTTCTCGGCCATGGCCCAGGCGAAGTTGTGCGCCAGGGTCGAGGCCCCAACCCCGCCCTTGGCCCCGACGAAGGCGATCTGGCGGCCGGTGAACGGCGCGGCGGGATCTGCGTAGAGCGCGCCGACGGCGCGGATCACCTGCAGCGGGCCCAGCGGCTGGGTCAGGTACTCGCTGACGCCCCGGCGCATCAGTTCGCGATAGAGGGCGATGTCGTTGGTCTGGCCGACGACGACCACCTTGGTGCCGGGGTCACAGACCTGGGCCAGGCTGTCGAGCAGGTGCAGCAGGCGCTGGGCGCCGTCCAGGGTCTCGACCATCACCAGCGAGGGCGTCGGCTGGTTCTGGTAGTAGTCGACGGCCGCCTCCAGGCCGCCGTCGCGCACGATCGTGGCGGCGCGCGACATCCGACGGTCAGCGGCGGCCTTCTCGATCAGGGCCGCGGTTTCGGGTCGGGCGCAGAAAGCGTGGATGGTGATACGCGGGATCACCGCATCGCCCAGGCCGCTGTCGGCGATCGGCTCGTTATAGGCCTGCGCGGGTGCGGCTGCCCCGATGGAGGGCATGTCCAGATCCCGGTCGTCGTCGTCGCTGCCGCTCATCACGGGCGCTGCCGGTTGGGCAGGCCGCGCCTGCGGCGTGGGCCGCGTCGTCAGCGGAGCGGCCTGCGACGAGCGGGCCGGCGGGGCGGTGTCTTCGCGCGGTCGCGCGGGCGGGAAGTCGGCGAAGGGGTCCTCGAACCCGCCGGCCGGCGTCAGCGACGGGGCGGGCGAGCGCCAGGGATCGCCCGCGCCGGTGGTGAACTCGTCGGCGGCGTCGAAGCCGAGATCGAAGGGGTCGTTGTCGGTCGGCCGCATTACTGGATCGCCTTCGAGACGACGCCGCTGGCCTGTTCGTCCTTGGCCGAGCTGGTGATCTCACCCTTGCGGTACTTGCCAAGCACGGTTTCGCGGCGGCCCGCATCGGCGGGGGTCATGTCGCGCGGTCGCACCAGGTCTTCCGGATTGGCGACCTGGGCGGCGATATTGGCGGCCATGGCGCAGCCGAAGTTCTCGTACACGGTGTTGTCGCGGGTCGCCGCCAGGTTCTCCCAGCGCTGACCGCACTTGATCGGCTGGGCTTCATAGCGGACGAAGCCGACGCGGATCGCGCCCTCCTCCGCCGCCGCCGGATCAACGCCGACGACCCGTACGCGCGAGCCGGCGCCCAGAGCGGCCAGACGGTCGCGGACCTGGATGGCCATGCCGCCGGCGGTGTTCGGCGCGGTCACCACCAGCTCGCGGGCCTCGGCCTCGATCCAGCGTGAGACCAGGGCCTCCAGCGCGGCCGACTGATTGGCCGACAGGCCGGTGGCGTGTGGCTTCAACAGGATCTCGTCCGGCGCGGCGTCGACCTTGATGCGGTCCATCCACTGCTGGGTCTCGGTGGCGGCCAGCTTGCTGGGGCCCTGGTCGGGCGGCGTCGAGGCGCAGGCGGCCAGGCCCAGCAGGGCGGCGCCGAAGAGGACGGACTTGACGGGAAGGCGAAGCGTCATGGCGGCGTCCTACTCGATCACATAGCCGACGGGGCCCTGATAGGCGCGCCCCGCATTGGCGCCGGCCGGCGCCTTGACCACCTTGTTCAACCGCCCCAGCAGCACCGTGCTCATGTCGCCCGCAAAGCGCAGGCCGTCGGCCGGTGTCTGCAGGTTCTGCGGCTTGGTGGGGTCGATGATGTAGGGGGTGATGATGACGACCAGTTCGGTCTGGTTGTTCAGGAAGTCGCGCGACCGGAACAGCGAGCCGAGGATCGGCATGCTGGTCATGCCCGGCAGTGAGTCGATGGTTTCCTTGGTGGTCTGCTGCAGCAGACCCGCCAGCATCAGTGAACCGCCCGAGGGCAACTCGACCGTGCTTTCGACGCGCCGCACCGACAGGCCCGGAACGGTCAGGGCGGTGTTGGTGCCCGCGCTCAGGGTGAAGGCGCCCAGGCTGGTCAGCTCCGACACCTCGGTCGAGAGCTTCAGCGAGATGCGGCCGCCCGACAGCACCACCGGCGTGTAGCCAAGGCCGACGCCATAGGGCTTGAACTCGATGGTCACCTTGCCGCTCTGGTCGCTGCCCGTCGGGACGGGGAACTCGCCGCCAACCAGGAAGTGACCCGCCTCGCCCGAGACGGCCGCCAGGTTGGGCTCAGCCAGGGTGCGCACCAGACCCACGCGCTCGAACGCCTGGATCATGCCCTTGGCCGAGTTCAGACCCGCGCTGCCGGCGGTGTTCTGGATCGTGGCGATGTCGCTCTCGCGATCCACCGCCGGAAGGTCGTAGGCGTCGGTGATCGGGTTGTACCGCATCACCTGCGGCTGCTTGGTGGTGTCGGCCTTGTAGCCGCCCGTCACCCCGCCCAGAAGGCTGCCGTTGACACCGTAGCTGGGCGCCATGCCGAAGGTGTACTGGGTCTCGCCCAGCTGGCCGATGACGGCGTTCAGGTCGACGCCCAACTGCTTGATGACGTTGCGCTGCACCTCGACGATGCGGACCTGCAGCATCACCTGGTCCTTGCCGGCGACGCTGATCATGTTCAGCACCTTGTCCGCAGACCCCACGAACTGGGCGGCGATCCGGGCCGCGCCCTCGGCTTCGGCGGCGCTGCGGACCACGCCGCTCAGCACGACGCTGTCGCGGATCGGCGAGACGGTGATCTTGGCCTCGGGCATGATCTTGCCCAGCGTGGCGGCCAGTTGATCGACCGGCTGGCTGACCCGGATGCTCAGCGACAGGATTCTGCGGCCGGCGGCGTCGAAGAAGGCTGCGTCGGTCGTGCCTTCGGCCAAACCGACGATGTAGATGCGGCGCTTATCGCGCAGCACCGCATCAGCGATCTGCGGATTGGTGACAAGGAGGTCACGGACCTCGCTGGGCAGCTCGACGATGGCCGACTTGCCCTTGGCCAGCTCCAGCGTGGCGGCGGTCTGGTCGGCGGTCATCACGATGCGTGCGACCTGATCCTCGGCGCGCATCATCACCGGCGCAGGCGGCGCGACGGGCGCGCGCGTGACGCGCGCGGGCGGCCGATAGGTGTGCGACCCGCCGACAGGACCATCGGCGAAGACCGGCGCGGCCGGCGCCAGGGCCAGCACGCCGGCGGCGGAAACCGTCAGGAAGCGACGCGAAGCGGACATGGGAGCTTTCACGGAAGAAGCGGTCACCGGGCGGCTCATGGGCGCACCGCCACGCTGGTGGTCTGGCCGCCGCGGTTGATGCGGACGGTCGAGTCGTCGCCCGCGACCGGCCGGGTTACGCCCGACGGGCCGCCCATATCGGTATAGGCGCGCAGGGCCAGGGTGATCGGGCCGCCAGCCTTGGCGCGGGCCAGAGTCTCGGCCTCGACGGGGCCGACCTCGAGGGTGGCGGTGGCCGCGACGATCGACTTGGCGCCCTTCTCGGCGGCTGTCGCCTGGTCGAGGGCCAGCACGCGAATGTTCTGCAGCACGGTTTCGGCGACCGTGATCTTGCCGCCTGCGTCGCCGACGGCGGGCGCGTCGCGGGTCGACAGCACGTCGACGCGGTCGCCCGGCAGGATAAAGCCGCCGACGGCGGTGTCGGAGGTCACGGGCACCGACATGGCGCGCTTGCCAGGCGTCAGGACGACCGACAGGTAACCGCCCTCGCCGCCCCGCACGATCTTGCGGGGGGTGATGGGCTCGCCGACCAGGATCGGATCGCGGACGATCGCGCCCTCGACCACCTTGGCGGGATCGCCGCCGATCATCTGGTCGGCGGTGGCGGCGACGACGGCCTTGGCCGCATCGACCTTGCCTTCCGGCGCGGCGGGCGCGGCGCCGTTGGTGATGAAGGCCGCATTGATCGAATCACTGGGCCAAGCCTGCCAGCCCACATCGGCGGCCACCAAGCGCGTGCCGACGGGCAGGTCGCGCTTGGCGACCAAGACCTGGGTCATGGGCTTGCCCTGCGCGGCGGGCGCGCTCGCGCCCTCGACCAGGCCGGTCGGCTTGGCCGGCGCGCCGCCCAGGGCGCGCTGCAGCACCACGGCCAGGCCGATGGCCGACACCGCGGCGATCAGGACGATCAATAGGCGAACGGGGCTCATGAGCAGGCTGGAACTCTAGGGTGAGCCGCACGGCCGCCGGTCCGGCGAGCGCGCACGATTCGTCAGTCAGCCTTTCTGGCCACGTTCCATGGTGGCCGACACATGGTTAACGCCCGCTAAAAGTTTTGCTCAGGGAGTCGATCGATCGCGCGACAGGCTGTCGCGCCGCGCGTCAGGCCAGGACTGGGCTCAACCCAGGATTCCCTGGGCCAGGGCCCCTTGCGGGAAGGCCGCCAGGGCGCCGACCGCGATGGCCACGCCATAGGGCAGGTCCCCGCCCGTCGTCCCCAATTTGCGTAACCAGGCGGGCCCGCCGGCGACGGCCGGGGCGAGCCAGCCTGAGCGAAGGGCCAGGATGGCGAAGGTCAGGGCTCCGCCTGCCAGGCCCGTATAGAGCATGAACGGCAAGGCGGCCGGCCAGCCCAACCACAGGGCGCAGACGGCGAACAGCTTGCCGTCGCCGCCACCGATCCAGCCGGCGGCGAACATGCCCATGCCCAGCACCAGCGCGCCGAGACCCACGGCCAGGCACAGACCGATCTGCGGCAGCGGCGCGCCGCTGACCAGGGCGGCCGGAACAAAGGCGGCGATCAAGGCCAGCGAGATCCAGTTAGGGATCGTGTAGCTGGTCAGGTCCTTCAGCGCCCCGACGATGGCCAGGGCCGGAAAGACCAGCAGCAGCGGGATCTGGAGAGCCTGCATGGAGACGGTGGACCTTGTTGCGTTCACGCCCATTCTGGGGTCGCACACGTGAAGCAATGGTTTCCCGCAGAACGTAAAAAAGGCCGCGACGCCCGGCGTCGCGGCCCTTGCTTTCGAGGCGTGTTGAGCGCCGTTAGGTGCCCGCAGCGGTCGAAACCGCAGTGCCGGCCTTCGTGAAGGCGAGGTTCAACTTGTCGCCCAGCGTCGTAACCGCGGTCACGATCACCACGGCGATCAGGGCGACGATCAGCCCATACTCGATGGCGGTGGCGCCGGACTCGTCTTGAATAAAGGCTTTCAGCAGGCGCGTCATGAACGCAGTCTCCGAGATGAAATAGACAGGCTGTAACTTAAGCTCCAGCCATGAAGTCTTGGTGAGCCCAGATGGTTAAATCACGGGAAACCTACCGCGCAGAGAAGGCTTGGCCGGACCCGAAATAAAGAAAAGGGCCGAGGCGGGAGCCTCGACCCTCTTCTTTTCGAGCGTGACGCGGGTGGCTTAGGTGCCAGCCGCCGTCGAAACCGCAGTGCCGGCCTTCGTGAAGGCGAGGTTCAGCTTGGTGCCGAGGGTCGTGACGGCGGTCACGATGACAACGGCGATCAGGGCGACGATCAGGCCGTATTCGATGGCCGTGGCGCCCGATTCATCCTTCAGGAAGCGAGTGACGAACTTGGTCATGACTTGGTCTCCTAAACCAGAGCTAGTTGATTTGAGGCTCTCAAGCCGTTCGACTTGCTCACCCCCGAAAACACGATCAATTTCGCCGACCGCACTTAATGGCCAGTAAACAGCCAATAGTTTCCGACGATTTTCTTTTGGTTTATTTGTATTTACCGTTATTTGTTCTTAACCATGCAGGTCGGGAGCGTCGCCAAGCCCTTTTGATTCAACGACTTTCTCAAGCGACGCTTGGCCGCACGTCCGGAAATTTTAGTCTTTTGTTGACCAATAAAAATGATCTTGGGGGTCGTTCGGATCCGGGATCGGAAACCCTCATGCGTCGTCTCTCCCTCGTCATCGCCACGCTCGCGACCCTTTCGGGAGCCTCTGCGTGGGCTCAGACCCTGCCGGTCGAGAAGGTTTCGACGACGAGCGCCCCCTCCGCCGTGTCGGTCGACCTGCCGGTCTCCGCAGGTCAGGCTTCCTATGTGAGCCTCTCGGGTCCTGTTCGCGACATCGTGGTCGGCGATCCCAGCATCGCCGATGTCAGCGTCGTCAACGACCGCACCCTGGTGGTTCTGGGCAAGCGGCCCGGCGTGACCAGCCTGCTGGCCTTCGGCGCGGGCGGCCGCGCCCTGGCCAACCGCCAGGTGGTGGTCTCCGAGAATGGCGGCGGCGGCGTCACCGTCTATCGCGGGGCCACGGCCAGCAACTACGCCTGCGCCGCCCAGTGCACGCGCCTGGGCCAAGGAACGCCGTAGTCCCTCACGTACGCGCGCGTCCTAACCTGTAGTTAGGATCGTTCCGCTAGCTTGCCGGTGAAAGCAGGATTGCTCGCCGCATGGCCACACGCTCTCTTCTCGCCCGCGCACGTCTCCGGCTGGCCCGCTCGGCCGGCCGTTTCGCGCGCGCCGACGAAGGCGCGACGGCCGTCGAATTCGCCCTCGTGGCCATCCCCTTCCTGATGCTGCTGTTCGCCATCATCGAACTGGGTCTGGTTTTCCTGGTCTCCATCACGCTCGAGAACGCCGTGATCGACGCGGGTCGCACCATCCGCACCGGACAGGTCCAGACCGCCGGCAGCGACGCGGCCGCGTTCAAGACCGCCGTCTGCAACCGCATGAGCTGGCTGGGCTCCAAGTGTTCGACCGCGCTGCGAGTCGATGTGAACACTTTCGCCGACTACTCGACGGGTAGGACTTCGGCGGTGAACACCACGGTGCCGACCACGATGAACTGGAACCCGGGCGTTTCGGGCTCCATCGTTCTGGTCCGCGCCTACTACACCTGGCCGCTGATCACGCCGATGATGAACACCGGGCTGCAGAGCTCCAACGGCAATCGGATCATCTACGCCGCCACCTCGTTCACCAACGAGCCGTACGACCAATGAGCCGCCGTCGCCCCCTCTCTGGCTTCTGGCGCGACAAGCGCGGCGTCTCCGCCGTCGAATTCGCCCTGATCGCCCCGGTGATGATTGTCATGTACTGCGGCCTCGCCGAGGTGACCCAGGCGATGATGGCCCAGCGGCGGCTGTCGAACATCGCCTCGCAGATCGGCGACCTGGTGGCTCAGAGCAGCCAGACGGGTCCGACCAAGATGACCGACGTCTTCACGATCGGCTCGATCATCATGGCGCCCTTCCCCACCAGCACCCTGAAGATGTGCGTCGCCAGCATCACCTCGGACGCGACGGGCAAGGACACCGTCGCCTGGTCGCGGGCCTCCGCCAGCGGCATGTCGACCTGCCCCGCCCAGGGCGCGGTCTTGACCACGGTGCCCGTGGGCGTGCTGCCCGCCAGCCAGAGCGTGATCATGGCCCGCGCCAGCTATGCCTACGCCTCGCCGATTAAGCTGGTGATGCCCCGGGACATCACATTCCAGCGAACCTTCTATCTGCGCCCCCGCAAGGTGGACGCGGTGATCTGGTCGAGTTCGAGCTAGATCTCCAGGATCGCATTCAGCCGCGCCGCCAGCGGATGCTCGAGCAGGACGCGGTCGCCCAGCCGCGACACCGGCCGCGCGCCGATCAGGCTGTTGGTCAGGACCACCGCCTCGGCATGATCGAGGGCCTCGACCCCGACCGCGACCTCCTCCACAGGTTCGATCGCCACCAGCCGCGCGCGGGTGATCCCCGCCAGCACGCCACAGTCCAGGCGCGGCGTGAACAGCCGTCCGTTCGCCAGCCAAAAGAGGTTCGCCGCCGCCGCGCAGGCGATCTCGCCGCGATTGTTCAGCATCACCGCCTCGTCGGCGCCGGCGCTCCGCGCCTCGGCCCGCGCCAGCACGTTGTCGAGGTAGGACAGGGTCTTCAGGCGTGAGGCGGGCGAGCCTTCGTTGCGCCTCGTCGCCGCCACCATCAGGGCGGCGGGGTTGATCACTGGGTTCGACGGCGCGGCGGTGGCGAAGAGGCGAACAACCGGTGCGGCCGGTCGATCCAAGCCCCGGCCGCCCGAACCGGCGGTCAGGGTCAGGCGGATCGCGAACCGGCCTTGCGCGGGCGCAGCGGCCCGGGTCGCCCGCTCGGCTTCATCGCGATCGAACGGCAGGCCCAGGATGACGCAGCCTGCGGCCATCCGATCCAGGTGAGCCGAGAGGTGCGCGATCACGCCGTCCCGGGCCAGCATGGTCTCGAACAGACCATCGCCCAGCAGCAGGCCGCGGTCGTTCAGGGGGACGGCGTCCGGCAGGGTCATTGGGTGAGCGCCTTCTGCAGGGCCGCGATCTTGGCCTCGGTCTCAAGGCGCTCGCCGTGCGGATCGCTGTCGGCGACGATCCCCGCCCCCGCCCGGGCCTCCAGCCGCCAGCCTTGGTCGTCCTCGACGAGGCCGACGGTGCGGATCAGGACGCTGGAGTCGAAGGCGCCGTCGACGCCGGCCCAGAACAGGCTGCCGCAATAGGGACCGCGCGGCGGCTCCAGCGCGGCGATCACCTTCATGGCCTGCACCTTCGGCGCGCCGGTGATCGAGCCCGGCGGGAAACTGGCCCGCAACAGGTCAGCGACGCCGCGCCCGGGCGCCAGCCGTGCGGTCACCGTCGAAACCAGATGATGCACATTGGCGAAGCTCTCGACCTTGAACAGCTCCGGCGCGCGGACGCTGCCGGCCGGCGACACGCGGGCCAGATCGTTGCGCATCAGGTCGACGATCATCAGGTTCTCAGCCCGGTCCTTGTCGCTGGCCAGCAGCTCGGCGGCCAGGGCGCGATCCTCGGCGGCGTCGCGCCCCCGGGGCCGGGTGCCTTTGATCGGCTGGGTCTGGATGGCGCCCGCCGCGTCCAGCTTGAGAAACCGCTCGGGCGAGTTGGATACCAGCGCCCGGCCGGGCAGGCGCCAATAGGCCGAGAACGGCGCGGGACTCTGCGCGCGCAGGCGTACGAACAGGTCGAACGGATCAACGCCCGCCGCCAGCCGCCCCGTCCAGGACCGGGCGATATTGGCCTGGAAGATCTCGCCGCTGAGAATGCGTTCGACCACCTGCGCCACCGCCGCCTCATAGGCCTCAGGGTCGCTGGCCATGAGGTCGGCGCAGAGCGGGCTGGATGGTTCGGGGCGCCCGGACGCGGGGGCGTCCAGCCAAGCCAGGGCGTCCGTCGCCCGCGCCTGCGCCGTCGCATCGGTGTCGCCCCGCCCCACGGCCAGCACCTGGCGGGCGTGATGGTCGAACGCCAGCAGGGCCGGATAGCGGGCGAGGGTCAGGTCCGGCCAGTCGGTGCGCGCGAGTCCCAGATTCTCGACCCGGTCGCCCAGCTCATAGGCGCCGAGGCCGACGACGCCGCCTTGGAACGGCGGACCGTCGGGATGGCCGGGCTGGCGTGGTCCGACCAGCGTAGCAAGGGCGGCGAAGGGGTCGGCGCTCTCGTCGGCCGACAGGCTCAGCGCCGCCTCCGGCGCCCGCAACAGATACGACCACCGCCCCGCGCCCCCGGTCACCAGCGCGCAGGCGTAAGGCTCGTCCAGGAAGGGCGCCAGCGCCCAGACCGGCTCGCGCCACGGGGCGGTGAGGAGAGCGACATGCCGCATGCCGTGGTGATAGCGGGGTAGGCAGACTGAGGCCAGTGCTGGGGCCCACAGGCGGCTCCGCAGCCGTGCTGAAGACGGACCTCAAAGGACGGACAAGACCTCAACCGAACGATTCCGGGCGTCGCCTTGCGCTTAGAGAACTGCGAGCCGCCGGGCCAAACGCCTCCTCAGGCTGCGCGGATGCCCGAGCCGCTCTCGACGGCCGCGCCAACCACGGCGTCGTAGCCGAGGATCATGTCGACGTCCTTGCCGTTGCTGGCCAGCGGCAGGCGCAGCCACAGGATCGACATGTGCGGAGCCCCGCGCCAGGCCAGGCTGTGGACGCCGACGCCGGGACGACGCTCGTCCACGACCTTGTCCAGCTCCTTGCGCCAGTAGTCGACAGCAGCGGCGTTGTAGACGTCGCCGATCAGGCGGCCCGTGATCTCACGGCCGTAGACCCCGTAGAGACCGGTGCCCGCCAGGCGCAGGCGATAGTCGCGGGGCGAGCCGCCGACGACATCGATCAGGCTGACGGTCGGCAGCAGACGTTTCATGCTTGCAGGATGCACGTCGACGCGCGCGGGGAGGTTCGCCCCCCGACGGAGGGACGCCCAGTAGGCGAACATCTCCTGGTGAGCGCGGGCCGCCGTGGCCGATGCGCTCAATTGCGCGGACATCTTCAGAGTCCTTAACAAGCTATTGGAATCACTTCGATTCACTATCGCTTAAGGAACGAATCGGCGGCAAGTGAAAAACATGTCGCGCGACAAGATTCCCGGGGAGAGTCAACCATCAACGACAACGCCCGCCGTCCGGGATCGGACGGCGGGCGTTGTTTCGAGCGCAGGCCGCGAACGGCCAAGCTTTTGTTCCGACTCGGCTATTTCGCCTTGCGCGCGGGTTTGCGGCCGCCTTGGCCGAGCCCCATCTGCTTGGCGAGATTCGAGCGAGCCTCGGCGTAGTTCGGCGCCACCATTGGGTAATCCTTGGGCAGACCCCACTTGGCGCGGTAGTCCTCAGGCGTCAGATCGTATTTGGTGCGCAGGTGGCGCTTGAGCGATTTGAACTTCCGGCCGTCTTCCAGGCAGACCAGATAGTCCGGCGTGATCGACTTCTTGACCGGGACCGCCGGCTCCTTCGGCGTCGGCGCGGGCTCAGCGGCCGGGGCGCCGACATTGGCCAGCGCAGCGTGCACCTGCTGGATCAACGCGGGCAGGTCGGCGGTCGAAACAACGTTATTGCCGACATAGGCCGAAACGATGCCCGCAGTCATCTCGATCAGGTCCGATTGATCTTCCATATGCCTCGCCCGTCGCCAAAACTTTTTGTTGGTGCGGCTGATTCCTAGATCAGTTGAGAGGTGCATACCCAGATTGCCCACAACGAGCAACACGGAGGTCCCCAAGAGATCATTTGTAATGATCTAATGTTCAGTTGACCCTGCGGCTACTCGAACTGGAGTGATCGCTCAGCTGATTTTTTGAGTATCGCTCGCCGCAGCTATTCGATATCGGCGATATCCAGACCTTATCGACCAAAGTCGCGCGAGAGCGCCAGCATGGCCGCGCGCTGCGGGGCGGAGTATTCGTCGACAGCCCCCTCGTCGCCGTCGCGGATCGCCTTCAGAAGCGCTGGCGTCAGGGCTGAGGTCAGCGACCAGTTCCAGTAGCGCAGGACAGTCTGGGCGCGGTCGACGGCGATGGCGTCATAGACCGTCAGCACCCGCTCAAGATTGGGATCGACCGCGCCGGTGCGGTCCGCTTCCTGCCGGCGCAGGCCGCGCCAAAGCTGGCGTATGCAGCCGCGGGGCAGGCCCGTAGCCTTGCACAGGATCGCCAACGGCTCGCCGCCCGGATCGGTGAAGATCTTGGCCCCGGTCATCGGCTTGAGGCCCGACAGATAGGAGATCTCTTCGGCGATCTCGCGGGTGAAGCCCCCCTCCCCGGCCGCAACGGCTTCGTCCAGGCTATTGAACGGGCTTTTGGCGATGGCGGCGCGGTTGCGCTGGCGGCGTTCGATGAACTGCAGCGCCTTGCGCGACAGCGGGTCCTGCCAGCCCTCGGCCGAAGCCAGGGCGAAGACGTCGCCGACCGCGTCCTGCAGGATCTCACGCGAGACCGCGAAACGCTGGAGAATGACCCGCCGCGCCTCGGCGTCGGCCCACCAGAACATCACATAGGCGTGGCTGGGGCGCAGTTCCGCGCGGCGCAGCAGCAAGGGGATCAGGTGCGGCGCATCGCGCGTGGCGGCCACGATGTTCTCGACGCCCTGGTGGCTGAGCTTGACCAGCTCATTGCGCAGCAGGGTTTCGATGACGGCGGCCTCGCCCATGTCGATCAGGGCGTCGGCGACCACTTCGCTAACCCCGCGCCGCTGGGCGATCAGGCGGCGATGCTCGGTCGTGGCTTGATACAGGCAGCTGATCAAATCGGCGTCCGACAGCTTCTCGGAGTCGACCAGCAGGGCGCGCGCCACCGGCAGTTCGTCCCGCAGCAGCAAGCGGACCAGCACGCCGGGCATCTCGTTGAGCATGGCCAGGCGGCGGGCCACCTTCTCGCGCTCGGCGATATTGGCGTCACGCAGCATTTCCACCAGCAGATCGGCTGTCATCGAGCGTTCGAAGGCGTTGATCCGGCTGCTCGGCAGGCAGACCACATCGGCCAGACGCTTGAGCAGGGTCGACCGCGAGCGCGGCGCGGCCCGGGGGACCTCAGGCTCTTCAAACGACGGTGTCAGCGCGGCTTCGCTCATGCTCCCAAACAGACCAGAGCGTGATTAACGGTCGGTGAGCACGGGCGCGGCAAATAAGCGCCAGCGCCCCCTCCGTCTCGCCGCCTATCGGCGTCAAGACACCTCCCCCGCACGCGGGGGAGGATGAACGTCCTCCTCACCCGCAAAACGGGGGAGGTGGCGCGGCGCAAAGCGACGCGACGGAGGGGGCGCTAGAAGCCCTACCGGAACTCAGGATCCTTCCATTCCGGCCAGATGTCCGGCACGTCGGTCGAAACCTTGTTCGGATAGACCGGCGCGCGCTTTTCCAGGAACGAGGTCACGCCCTCCTTCGCGTCACCGGAGGCGCCGCGCGACTGGATCGCGCGGCTGTCAGCCTTGTGCGCCTCCATCGGATGATCCGCGCCGGCCATGCGCCACAGGAGCTGGCGGGTCAGGGCCACCGAGACAGGCGCGGTGTTGTCGGCGATCTCGCGGGCCAGAGCGCGGGCGGCGGGCAAAAGCTCATCAGGCGCGTGCAGCGACCGCACCAGACCCTTCTCCAGCGCTTCGGATGCCGGGAACACGCGGCCGGTGTAGCACCATTCCAGCGCCGTCTGCAGGCCGACGAGACGCGGCAGGAACCAGCTGGACGCCGCTTCCGGATTGATGCCCCGACGCGCGAACACGAAGCCGAACTTGGCCTCCGTCGACGCCAGACGGATGTCCATCGGCAGCTGCATGGTCACGCCCACGCCGACCGCCGCGCCGTTGATAGCGCCGATGATCGGCTTCAAGCTGTCGTACATCCGCAAGGTCACGCGGCCGCCGCCGTCGCGATAGATGTCACCGACCTTGCCCTCTTCGCGCTCCAGCGCCTGGGGGCTGGTGCGGTCGAAGGTCGCCCCGCCGCCGCCCAGGTCCGCCCCGGCGCAGAAGGCCCGGCCCGCGCCGGTGATAATCACCACCTTGACCGCGTCGTCGGCGTCGGTGACGTCGAACACCTCGATAAGGTCCTTCATCATCCGGGCGGTGAAGGCGTTCATGCGGTCGGGGCGATTGAGAGTGATCGTCGCGATCCCATCCTCGACATCGTACAGCAGGGTCTCGAAGGTCGGTTTCGACATGGCGTGCTCCTCGGCCTGGTTTTTAAACGATCGTATGACCCGAACATGTCCGAGGACAAGGCCAGCTCGCCGGGCGTTTCAGCGCTCTACTGTTTTGGGTTTGCTGCGACGGCGCGTCGCGGCGCGCGAACGTACGAAGCTGAGCCATTCTCAGGCCGTCCGGTACCCCCCATAGCCGGACGCCCTACAGCGTCGGCGCGAAACCCAAGGCTCGCGGCCGGCGCGCCCTTTCTCAGCCCCGCTTCACACCCAGCTTGCTGATCGCGTGCACGAAGTTGTTCGGCGCGATCTCGATGTCGCCCGTCCAGTTCAGGTCGGGGAAACGCGCCAGAATCTGGCGATAGGCTTCTTCCAGCTGGATCTGCGCCACGCGCTTGCCGATGCAAGTGTGCGGGCCGTAGCCGAAGGCGATGTGTTTGCCGGCGTTGGCGCGGGTGACGTCCAGTTGATCAGGGTTCTCGAACATGGCCGGATCGCGGTTGGCCGCGCCGTAGTACATGATCGCCTTCTCGCCCTCGCGGATCAGCTGGCCGTTGACTTCGACGTCGCGGGTGGCGGTGCGGCGCATGTAGACAACCGGGCTGACCATGCGAATGAACTCGTCGACCGCGCCGGCCAGCAGCGACGGATCGGCGATCAGCTTCTGCTTCTGGTCCGGGAACTCGGTCAGCAGCCGCATGGCCCCCGACAGGGTGTTGCGGGTGGTGTCGTTGCCGGCGAACACGATCAGCAGCCACGAGCCGTCCAGATACTCGTCCGGCAGCACCGCGCCGTCGAGCTGGGCGCGGGCGATCGCGGTCATCAGGTCTTCCTTTGGGTCCTCGCGACGCTTGTGCAGCATCGTGCGGCCGTACTCGAACATCTCCTCGACGTTGTTGTTGAAGTCCATGACGAACTGCATGAGCTCCAAGGTCGGCTGCATCGGCGCATTGGCCTGCTTGACCGCCAGGTCCTGGGCGCGCTCCAGATAGTGCATCCAGGTCAGGAACTTTGGCCGGTCCTCCGGCGGCACGCCCAGGATCTCGCACAGGGTGAATAGCGGTAGCACGCTGGAGAAGTGCTCGACCATGTCGATCTCGGCGCCGTTCGCCAGCAGCGGCTCCATGTTGTCCAAGAGGCGCGTGACCTCGCCCTTCACGCGCTCGGTCAAGCCGCGCAGATAGGACGGCGTAAAATACGGCATGTGCTCGCGGCGCAGCTGCAGGTGATGCGGCGCGTCCATGTTGATCATGGTGTCCATCGAGGCGCGGAACAGCAGCGCATGGCGCTTCTCCGGCGCGCCCATCGACATCAGGATGCCACCGCGCTGCGACGAGAAGGTCTCGGGATCGCCATTGACCCGGTGGACGTCCTCATAGCGCGTCAGGGCCCAGAAACCCGGCCCGCCCATCGGCTCGGGATGCCACATCACCGGCGCCTGTTCGCGCATCCGGGCGAAGTCGGCCCAGGGCTGACCGCTGGTGAAGCGGAAGATGTCGGCGAGATCGACGTCCTTGAGCGTCGGATAGGTCGGCGGCGCGCCGGGCCCCGCCTTGCCGTCCACCACCGTCTGACTGATCAGGTCCATTTAACGCCTCACTGGAATAGGTTTCCGTTAGCGTCACGATACCCAAGATCGACGTTCGTCCAACGGCGCCGCGACGGCAACTTGCGCAAGAGCCGAACCTGGGCGCATCCTCTCAACTAAACACCGATCAGCGACGAGAACGCGGACGGTCGAGGGAGAGAAACGATGACCGGGATCATCGAGGCCGACTACGTCATCGTGGGCGCAGGCTCAGCCGGCTGCGTGCTGGCCGCGCGCTTGTCGGAGAACGGCCGCTACAAGGTGGTTCTGCTGGAAGCGGGCGGCGATGACCGCCCCACCAAGAACCTGTCGCAGTTCGCCTCGAACATGATGATCCACATTCCGGTCGGCTACTCGTCGACCCTGAAGGATCCGAAGGTCAACTGGCTGTTCACCACCGAGCCGGACCCCGGCACGGGCGGCCGCAGCCATGTCTGGCCGCGCGGCAGGGTGCTGGGCGGCTCGTCCTCGATTAACGCCATGCTCTATGTGCGCGGTCAGGCGGCCGACTATGACGGCTGGCGGCAGCTGGGCTGCGAAGGCTGGGCCTGGGACGACGTCCTCCCCTACTTCCGCAAGGCCCAGAACCAGGAGCGCGGCGCCTGCGACCTCCACGCCACCGGCGGTCCGCTGAACGTCGCCGACATGCGCGACGCCCACCCGATCTCCGAGGCGCTGATCGAGGCCTGCGACCAGGCCGGTATCCCGCGCTATCCGGACCTGAACGGCCCCGACCAGGAAGGCGCGACCTGGTATCAGGTGACCCAGAAGAACGGCGCGCGCTGCTCGTCGGCGGTGGCCTATCTGCACCCGGCCATGAAGCGTCCGAACCTGCGGGTCGAGACCAACGCCCTGGCCGGCCGCGTGCTGTTCGAAGGCAAGCGCGCCGTCGGCGTCGAGTTCATGCAGAACGGCGTCAAGCGCACCGCCATGGCGCGCGGTGAAGTGATCCTGGCCGGCGGCGCGATCAACTCGCCCCAACTGCTGCAACTGTCCGGCGTCGGCGCCGGCGGCCTTCTGCGGGAACATGGGATCGAGGTCGTTCACGACCTGCCCGGCGTCGGCGAGAACCTGCAGGACCACTACATCGTCGCCGCTCGCTACCGGCTGAAGTCGGGCACCATCTCGGTCAATGAGCAGAGCAAGGGCGGACGCCTGGCTGCCGAAGCCATGAAGTACCTGCTGTTCCGCAAGGGCCTGCTGACCCTGTCGGCGGCGCACGTGGCGGCGTTCTGTAAATCGCGCCCCGATCTGGCCGGCCCGGACATCCAGTTCCACATCCTGCCCGCGACCATGGACCTGGAGAAGCTGTTCAACGAGCAGAAGATGGAGCTGGAAGGCGCGCCGGGCATGACCATCGCCCCGTGCCAGCTGCGCCCCGAAAGCCGCGGCCACATCCGCATCAAGTCGGCCGATCCGTCGGTCTATCCGGCCATCTTCGCCAACTATCTGGCCGATCCGCTAGACCAGGAGGTCATCGTCGCCGGCCTGAAATGGGCGCGGAAGATCGGCCAGCAGCCGGCCATCGCTCAGTACGTCGAAAGCGAGATGAACCCCGGCCTCGAGGTCCAGACCGACGAGCAGCTGCTGGAGTTCGCCCGCCAAACCGGCTCGACGCTCTATCACCCCGTGGGCAGTTGCCAGATGGGAACCGGGCCGATGGCCGTGGTCGACGCCCAACTGCGCGTGCGCGGCGTCGAGAGCCTGCGCGTGGTCGACGCCTCGATCATGCCGCGCCTGATCTCCGGCAACACCAACGCCCCCTCGATCATGATCGGGGAAAAGGGCGCGGACATGATCCTGGCGGCGGCCAGACAAACCGTGGCCGCTTAGCTCCCAACCCGTGTCATCCCGGACGGCACGCAGGGGCGATCCGGGATCATAGCAAACACAGCGCTCCCAGCGGTCCCGGCTCGGCCTTCGGCCGTCCGGGATGACAGCTTAAAACGAGGTATCGATATGCACCCCTACCTCCACGCCCAATCGCAAGGCGACAAGGCCGCCTATGTCATGGCCGGCTCCGGCGAGGTCGTGACCTACGCCCAGCTGGACGCCCGCTCGAACCAGGGCGCGCACCTGTTCCGGTCGCTGGGCCTGGCGCCCGGCGACGTCATCGCCATCCTGATGGAGAACAACGCCCGCTTCTTCGAGGTGGCGTGGGCGGCGCAGCGCTCGGGCCTCTATTTCGTCTGCATCTCGACCAAGCTGACCGCCGGCGAGGCCGAGTACATCCTGCAGGACTGCGGGGCCAAGGTGTTCATCACCTCCACCGCCATGGGACCGGTGATCGACGAGATCGCCGCCCTGGTCCCTGACCTGTCGCTGTTTACGGTGGGCGGCGCGCACGGCCCTTACGCCGACCTCGTCGCGGCCCGCGACAGCCATCCGGCCACGCCGATCGCCGACGAGAGCGCGGGCACGGACATGCTCTACTCGTCGGGCACCACGGGCCGGCCCAAGGGCGTGAAGCCCGCGCTCAGCGGCGGGCCGATCGACGCGCCTAACGCCCTGCAGATGATGGCCCAGGGCCTGTTCGGTTTCTCGGGCGAGAGCATCTATCTCTCGCCCGCGCCGCTCTATCACGCCGCCCCGCTGCGCTGGTGCATGACCGTGCACAAGCTGGGCGGCACGGTCGTGGTGATGGAGAAGTTTGACCCCGAGGTCGCCCTGGCCCTGATCGAGAAGCACAAGGTCAACTGCGGTCAGTTCGTCCCGACCCACTTCGTGCGCATGCTGAAGCTGCCGGAAGCGGTCCGCGCCAAGTACGACGTCTCGTCGATGAAGTCGGCGGTGCACGCCGCCGCCCCCTGCCCCATCCCGGTCAAGGAACAGATGATCGCCTGGTGGGGCCCGGTGATCTTTGAGTACTACGCCGGCACCGAGGGCAACGGCTTCTGCTGGATCAATTCGGAGAACTGGCTGACCCACAAGGGCAGCGTCGGCCAGGCGGTGCTGGGCGAGCTGCGCATCTGCGACGAGGCCGGCGACCCCGTCCCGCCGCGCACCGAGGGCACGGTCTATTTCGCCAACGGCCCGGCGGTGAACTACCACAACGCCCCGGAGAAGACCGCCGAGAGCTACAACAAGCACGGCTGGACCACGCTGGGCGACGTGGGCTGGGTCGACGAGGAGGGCTTCCTCTACCTGACCGACCGCAAGAGCTTCATGATCATCTCGGGCGGGGTGAACATCTATCCGCAGGAGATCGAGAACCTGCTGATCACCCACCCCAAGGTCGCCGACGCCGCCGTGGTGGGCGCGCCGCACGAAGAGATGGGCGAGCAGGTGGTGGCGGTGATCCAGCCGATGGACCTGGGCGACGATCAGGTCGCCCTGGCCGAAGAGCTGATGGCCTTCGCCCGCGCCAATCTCAGCCACGTGAAGTCGCCGCGCCGCATCGACTTCATGGCCGAGCTGCCGCGCCACCCGACCGGCAAGCTCTACAAGCGCCTGATCCGCGACGCCTACTGGGGCAAGGGCGAGAGCAAGATCGTCTAGGGGTAGGCACGGCTTTCTCATTGATCTTTCTAGAAGTTGCCACCACATTATAGAAAATGGTGGCAACGAGGATCATATGGCTCTTCAACGCCTTCCCCTGGCGATCCACACGAACGTCGCCGAGTTGCTTGACCAGCTACGCGCCGCCCAGATCACCGCGTTCGGCGATGGCGCAAGCTTCCTGCGCCGCGAACGCAAGGGACGCTACTACTGGTACGTCCGATCGCCGCAATCCCAGGGCGAAAGGCGAGAGCGCTATCTTGGCCTCGAAACGCCTGAACTCCTGCAGACGATCGAGCAGGCCAAGCAGGCGAAAAGCGCCTTGGAAGGGCGGCGCATGCTGGTCCGTGCGCTTCGCGCCGCAGGTCTGCACGCCCCCGATAGTCGCACGGGACGCGTGCTGAACAGTCTGGCCCAAGCGGGCGCCTTCCGCCTCCGCGCCGCCGTGGTGGGAACGGTTGCGTTCCAGACCTATGGGGCGCTTCTAGGCTTTGCCCTGCCTGCCACGGCGGTGCGGACCGGCGACCTCGACATCGCTCAGGACTATGGAATCTCCGTGGCGCTGGACGACCGTTTGGACGAGACGTTTCTCGACGTCCTACGAACCGCCGACCCCAGTTTCAGCGCTGTGCCGAAGCTCGCCGCAGGCAAGAGCACGGCCTATCGCACGCCTGATGGCTATGCGGTCGATGTGTTGACGACCAGCCGTCACGCCGGTGACGAGGCAAGCTCGCGGCTAGAGGCGCTGAATACCGACGCCACACCTCTTAGGTTTCTGGACTTTCTGCTCCGCGACACCGTCGAAGCCGCCGTACTGCACGGCGACGGCGTGCTCGTTCGCGTCCCCGCACCCGCGCGCTACGCAGTCCACAAACTGATCATCTCGCGCAAGCGCAGCCAGGCCAATCCCAAGCGCCGCAAAGACTTCGAGCAGGCAGAAACGCTGATCCAGGCCCTCGCCCAGGAAGACCCCTTCGCCCTGCGCGAGGCCTATGCTGAGGCGCGCGATCGCGGCGAGGCCTGGCGGGAGCTTCTGGATCAGGCCGTCTCGCTGCTGCCAGAGCCCGCACGCGTCGCCCTGGAAGCTTGAGCCGGCTTGCCCTTCCAGGCGGCTCATGCGACCTATCCAAACAACTGTTCGAGGGAGAAATCACATGAAAGAAGTCGCCTACGCCGACATCGCCGGCCTGGTGGGCCAGGAGCTGGGCGTCTCGGACTGGGTCGAGATCAGCCAGGAGCGGGTCAACCAGTTCGCGGAAGCCACCGGCGACCACCAGTGGATCCACGTCGACGTCGAGCGCGCCACCAAGGAAATCGGGGGGCCGATCGCTCACGGCTACCTGACCCTGTCGCTGATCCCGATGCTGGGCGCGGGCATCCTGCGGGTCACCGGCGTCACGCGCGGCATCAACTATGGCTGCGACAAGGTCCGCTTCACCGGGATGGTCCGCGTCGGCAAGAAGGTGCGCATGCGTCAGAAGCTGCTCGCCGTCGAGCCCAAGGCCGGCGGCCTGCAGATGAAGAACGAATGCACCATCGAGATCGAGGGCGAGGAGCGTCCCGCCTGCGTCGCCGAGACCATCTCGATCATCTACGGCGCCTAAACCGTCGACCTTGCGGTAATCGAGGCTTTGCTGTCATTTCCCCTGGCGGCCCTTCGCGATAGCGGATGGACCCACCGCCAGGGGATTTGCATGCTCGAACTCCGCCCCAATTGCGAACTTTGCGACATCGACCTGCCACCGGCGGCCACGACCGCGCGCATCTGTAGCTACGAGTGCACCTATTGCGCCGACTGCGCCGAAAGCGTGCTGCGGAATGTCTGCCCAACCTGCGGCGGCGACCTGCAAGCCCGTCCCATCCGCCCGCGAGCCGCCTATCGCGCGCCGGACATTTCACTCGGACTCAGCTTCCATCCGGCCAGCGAAACCCGCAAACATTCACGCTGGAGCCGGGACGAGATCGCCGCCATGACCACGCGGCTAAAGGATGTTCCGCCGAGCGAGCGTTAGATGGCGAAGCAGCACGACTACACCAGCCTGATCGAATGGACTGGCGACCGGGGCCAGGGCACGCTCAGCTATCGCGGCTATGATCGGACCTGGACCATCGCCACGCCAGGCAAGCCGCCTGTGCCGTGCTCCAACGATCCGCTGCTGGGCGGCGACCCAACCCTGCACAATCCCGAGGACCTACTGCTGTCCTCGCTGAGCGCCTGTCACATGCTCTGGTATCTGCACCTGGCGTCCAGCGCCGGGATCGTGGTGCGCGGCTATCGCGACCAGCCCATCGGCGTGGGGGAGAGCACGCCCGACGGCGCGGGGCGCTTCGTGCGCGCGACGCTGAGACCGCACATCGTGGTGGAGGCCGGCGCCGACCTCGCCAAGGCCGACGCCATCCACCACGAGATCCACAAGGTCTGCTTCATCGCCCGGTCGGTGAACTTCCCGGTCGACTATGCGGCGACCTATGCAGTCGACGCCTGAGAGACCGGAGCAGCGACGGTTTCTAGGCCTAACGAAAACGGCGGTTTTTCGTTAATTGATTTAAGTCAAAACTCAGCGTGACACCACGCTGAGCTTACGATGCGCTTTCTGACCTGTCTCACCGAACAGCATAACCTCTGGCTCGTCGCGCTGGCCGCAGCCCTGTGCTTGGTCGGATGCATCACCGCCGCAAACCTGCTGCGACGCCTGAAGACCTGCGATCGCAAAGCCCAGCCAGCCTGGCTGTTCATGGGCGCAGTGGCGACGGGCGCCACGATCTGGTGCACGCACTTCGTCGCGATGATCGCCTACCAGCCCGGCGTCGCGGTGGCGTATGAACCAACCCTCACGGCCGCCTCTCTCGGCGTGGCGATCCTGGGAAGCGCGCTGGCGCTGTCGATCGCCTCGCGCGGCGAGCGGCGCTTCAGCCTGATTGGCGGCGGCTTGCTGGGACTGGCCGTCGGCGCGATGCACTACACCGGTATGGCTGCCTTCACGACGCAGGCGATCATCCAATGGTCGTGGGCCTATGTCGCCGTGTCGATGGCCGGCGGCGTCGCCCTGTGCGCTCTGGCGTTTGACCGGCTGGATCGGCAAGGTCCGCTGAGCGGCGTGATCGGCGCGGTGGCCGGCATGGTCGGCGGTATTGTCGTCCTCCACTTCACGGGCATGGCGGCCATGACGGTCATTCCGCTGACGCCGGAAGGCGCCGGCGTCACCAGCGATGCGGCCAACAGCATCCTGGCGTTCGCCGTCGCAGGCGTAGGCCTACTGATCCTTGGCACCGGGGTCTCAAGCCACGCCCTCGACGCCCAGGGCCGCGCCCGCTCCGCCGCTCGCGTCGAGCAGCTTCTGGAAGGTAGCGTCGACGGCATGGTGGTGACCCGCGACGGCCGCATCGTCGCCGCGAACGCCGCGTTCCTCAGCCTGGTGAACGAAGGCGCCGAGTCCGTCGTCGATAGCCCGATGTCTCGCTGGCTGACCGACATCGACAGCCTCGCGATCGGAACCCTGGCGCAAACGAGCCTCGCCACGGACGGCGGCGGATCGCTGCCGGTCGAGGTCGCCGTGCGCCGGGAAGAAGACCAGGACAACCGCGCGCCGCTGACGATCTTCGCCGTCCGCGATCTGCGGGCGCGTCTGGCGCAGGAACGCAGGATCGCCCATCTGGCGCGCAACGATGCGCTGACCGGACTGCCCAATCGCGCCAGCTTCCTGGAGTGGGTCACCAAACAGACCTCGACCGCTGCAGCAAGCAGCAAGCTGGCCCTGCTCGCCGTGGACCTCGACCGCTTCAAGGAGGTCAACGACGTCCACGGGCACGCCGCAGGGGACCAGTTGCTGGTCAGAGTCGCCGAACGCCTGAAGGAGACCCTGCGTCCGGGCGAATTCATCGCGCGCCTGGGCGGCGACGAGTTCGTCGCGCTGACGCCGGTCGAAGCGCGCGAGGACGCCCTCTCCCTGGCCGAACGCATCGTGCGCGCCATCACCGAACCGGTCGATCTGGGCCACGCCGAGGTCTCCTGCGGCGCCAGCATCGGCGTGGCGGTTTGGCCGGACGATGCGGCCGACATCTCCACCCTCATCAACAACGCCGATCTGGCGATGTACCGCGCGAAGGCCGCCATCGCTCAAGAGGTCTGCTTCTACGAAGAGGAAATGGACGAGGCGGTTCGCCGCCGTCGTCGCCTGGCGACCCAGCTGCGCGAAGCGCTCGAGGAGGAACAGTTCAGCGTGCACTGGCAGGCCCAGGCCAGCACCGTGACCGGCGAGCTGACCGGTTACGAGGCCTTGCTGCGCTGGACTCGTCCCGACGGCCAGTACATCTCTCCCGCCGACTTCATTCCGCTGGCCGAGGAAAGCGGCCTGATCCTGCCGATCGGCGAGTGGGTCCTGCATCGCGCCTGCGCCGAGGCCGCCAGCTGGGACAAGCCCTACAAGATCGCAGTCAATCTCTCACCCGTCCAACTGAGCAATGTGGATCTGCCGCGACTGGTCCACGAGACCCTGATCGCGACCGGCCTGCCACCCTCGCGTCTGGAGCTTGAGATCACCGAGACGGCGATGATCGCCGACATGCAACGGACCACCCATGTCCTGCGACAACTGAAGGCCCTGGGCGTGTCGATCGCGATGGACGATTTCGGCACCGGCTATTCGTCACTGTCGACCCTGCGCGCCTTCCCGTTCGACAAGATCAAGCTGGATCGCAGCTTCATGCTGGAACTGGATGGCGGTAAGCAATCCAAGGCCATCATCCACGCGGTGCTAGCGCTCGGAAACAGCCTTGAAATCCCGGTGCTGGCCGAAGGCGTCGAGACCCTCGAGCAGCTCCAGTTCCTGCGCGAACAAGGGTGCAACGAGGTGCAAGGGTACCTGATCGGCCGCCCGCAACTGGATCCGTCCTTGAAGATCAGCGACGAAGCACAGACGCTCTGGGACACCCCCGTCGAGGCGGCTGACGATCGATCGCGCGCCTCGCGACCCAGAACTCGCCGAGCCTGAGCAGCCGGCCCGCCGCATAGCGAACGGGCCGAGGTTTCAAAGGGCGCCGCAGGTCGCGCCGGCACGACCTGCGGCGGTGACGCCTACTTCGCCGGCACGACCGGCAGCTCGACATAGGACTCCTGGCCTGCGGCGTGGTGGATCGCGTTACGGGCCACGACGAACTTGGTCTCCTTCTCGTTGTCGCCGCCCGTGTTCAGGTTGCGGACGAACTTGGGGAAGTTCGACGAGGTGATCTCGATGCGAATACGATGCCCGGGCAGGAAGGTGTTGCTGGTCGTGATCGGCGTGGGCTTCACGACGCTGACTGCACCCGCCGTCAGGAACTTGGGCTTGTCATAACCGTCGCGATAACGGGCCCGCATGATCGTGTCGCCGATGATGTAGGCCGTGCCGTCCGGGGCCACGTCGACCAGCTTGACCGCGAAGTCAGTGTCCTTGGCGTCCGACGACACGTGCAGCACCGGGCGGACGAAGCCGGAGACCTCCATGGCCTCGGTCAGCGGCTCGCTGGTGTAGACGAGCACGTCACCGCGCGCCTCGATCGGACGCTGGTCGAAGGCGCCGGCGATGACGAGGCCGCCGTTGCAGCAGTCGCCGCCGCCGATGGTCTGCACCGGGTTGGCCGGGTCATAGACGTAGCGGTCGGCCTTTTCGCCGGCGGCCGGCGCGGCGGTCGACAACTTGCCGTCGCCGTTCAGGCTGTTGGCCTGTCCGCCCGAGCGCAGATAGAAGCGCACCGTCTTGGCCTGTTGCGGCGGCCACTGGGCGCTTTCCCGCCAGGCGTTGGCGCCCATCGAGTAGTAGCGAACCGGCGGCGTCGAGGCCGAGAACGCGGCCGTATCGCCCTTCAGCCAGCGATCGAAGAAGGCGTAGACCTCCTTCTCGGCGTCGAAATCAATCGAGCCCAGGGCCCGGTCGCCCGACTTGTAGGGACCGCTCAGCACCCGCGAATTGAAGCCGCAGTGGTTCGAGGGCGTGACCACCACGTATTGGTTGGCGCTGGCTTCCTTGTCGGAGTTCACCGTCCGGGCGTGATTGAACAGGGCCATGTTCGGCCCGATCGACACGTCGTACCAGGAATTGAACCATAGGGCCGGGACGCCCCAGCCGGCGTCGTCGTGATAGAGCCCGCCCTTGCGCCAGGCCGGGTCGGCCGGGCCCTTGCGATTGATCAACTCTTCGAACGTACCGGTCGGCTCGCCAAGGTCCTTCAGCATGTCGGCCACCGGCAGGTGACGGATCTGCTTGGGCCAGTCGACGGCGGGCTTGTTCGGGGCCAGGTCGTTGTACTTGGCCAGACGCGCGATGGTCGCCTGGTCCAGGCCCTTGGGCGGCTGCGGGTTCAGCGGATTGTCGACACCGTAAAGCCAGACGAAGAACAGGTTGCGCGGCACGCCGCCGGTGTACCAGTTGCCCTGCTCCTCGAACTCGCCGACCTTGCCGATGCCGGCGCCCGACGCCTGCGGGACCATGGCCGCGTGAGCGGGGTGGTTCTGGCCGGCCAGGGCCAGCTGCCACTCTGCCGAGGACGAGCAACCGCGCGTGCCGACCTTGCCGTTCGACCAGGCCTGCTTGGCGATCCAGGAAAGGGTGTCGTAGCCGTCGGTCTGTGGCTTGCCGAGGATCTCCCACTCGCCTTCGGAATAGAAGCGACCGCGCTCGTTCTGCAGCACCAGGGCGTAGCCGCGCTTGATCGCCTCCAGCGCGCTGCGGCTGCTGCCGACCTTGTAGGAGAGCTCGTTATAAGGCGTCTTGATCAGGATGGTCGGCAAAGGCCCCTTGGCGCCCTTGGGCCGATAGACATTGGTGGCCAGCCGCACGCCGTCGCGCATGGGCACCATCTCGAACATCGTCACGTCAGCCTTCTGGGCCAGCTCGCGCTCGATCGCGGCGTCCGAAAACTGAGAATAGTCTTGAGCCAAGCTTGGCGATGCGATCGCCAAGACCATGACGGCCGCACAAACCTTCATTGAAGTATGCATTTCTGTTCCCTCTCCTACCCCGCGTCCACCAATCAAACAGACCGCTGACGCTCAAGCCACTTTTCGTCATCGCGGATGAGCGCCCGGGATTGCACGGCGTCGCGCCATCGCTGCCCAAGAGCCCGACTTCCCGCTCCTCACCCCCGCGCCCAGGGTCGGAGCGTCTTGCGCTGCGCATCGGTTCATGGGCTGCTCCCGCGCCGACCTCGGCCAACCAGAGGATCTCGATGCCCCTCGCGCCCAGCCGCCGCCATCTGCTTTCCGTCGCCGGTCTCGCCGCGCCAGCCCTGCTCGCCGGACGGGCTGACGCCCGAGCGTCAAAGAGCGCCGCCGCGACCCAACTGATCCCGAACTCGATCCCCGTCGCCGACCTCCACAAGCAGTTCGACGTCGAGCCCGGCTATCACAACCTCGAGGCCGGCTACTGGAGCATGATGCCGCGTGTGGTGGCCGAGGCCTTCGCGCGCAACACCGCCCACGTGAATAGCGCCAACGCCGTCTGGGCGCGCAATGTCATGCCGGGCGGAGAGGGCTGGACCAGCGCCTTCCGCGCCGCGCAGGCCGCGATCGCGCGGCTGGTCGGCTGCAGCGCAGACGAGATCGCCATCGCCCGCAGCGGCGCCGACGCCCTGCAGATGCTGATCACCAACTACAAGCCGCTGAAGGCCGGAGACGGGGTGATCTGCTGCGACCTCGACTACGACACCATGATTGGCGCCATGCGCTGGCTGGGGACGCACAAGGGGGCCAAGGTCGTCGAATTCGCCATGCCCGAGCCCGCGACCACCGCCAACGTTCTGGCGGCCTACGACGATGTGCTGAAGCGCACGCCGGAAGCCAAGCTGCTGCTGGTCACGCAGGTCTCGAACAAGACCGGGCTCGTCACGCCCGTCCGCGAGATTGTCGCCATGGCCCGGGCGCGCGGCGTGGACACCATCGTCGACGCCGCGCACGGCGTGGCCTGTCTGGACTTCCAGCTGGAGGATCTCGGCGCCGATTTTGTCGGCTGGTCGGTGCACAAGTGGACGTCCGCGCCGCTCGGCACCGGCGCGATGTACGTCCGCAAGAGCCGGATGGCCGACATCGACGTCGCGTTCGGAAACCGGAGCTTTCCCGAGGACGACATCAACGCGCGGATTCCGTCAGGCACCGTCAACTTCGCCGCTGTCATGACGATTCCCACGGCGGTGGATTTCCACTTCGCGGTCGGCGGCGCGGCCAAGGAGCGGCATATGCGCGGCCTCCGCGATCGCTGGGTCCATGCGGTGAGAGACGTGGCGAATGTCGAAATCTGCGTTCCGGACGATCCCGCCCGCTACTGCGCGATCACCAGCTTTCGTCTCAAGGGGATGACGACGGACGAGGCTGCGCGTCGGGTGCAGAAGCGGCTGTTCGACACTTATCGCATCCACACCATCTGGCGCGGCGGCGTGCGCAACGGCCCGGTGATCCGCGTCACGCCTGGGTTCTTCAGCACATCTGAGGACGTTGACGCCTTGGCCAAGGCCTTGCGGGTCGACCACGCGATGCTGCTGTAAACGCAAAGCGGCCGCCGGATCGCTCCGGCGGCCGCTTGATCAGTCGTAGGCTGGCGTTCAGTGCTTGATCGCGTCGCCGATCTTGTCCTGAGCCTTGCCGACCTTGTTTTGCAGGTCGCCCTTGGCCTTCTGGACAGCGCCTTCGGCTTGCAGCTTCTCGTTGCCGGTCACCTTCCCGGCGGCTTCCTTGGCCGCGCCCACGCCCTTGTCGATAGCGCCTTCGATACGATTGGTGCTCATGGCTGGCTCCTCTGCGTTGCTGTTGTGCGTCGCAGAAGAAACGACCTGACGCCGCCGGGGGTTCCGTCAGCGGGACGAGCCCATGGCCGTGGCCGAAACGGCCGCCGCCGCCGTGGCGCCCGGCATGGCCGGCTCCGGCTTTGCCCCTCGCGCCTGGGTGATGGGCGCGCCGGGAAGCTGGTCGAGGATCGCCAGGGTCTCGCGGATGAACTTGGCGTGGGTGACGATGCCGATCTCCAGCCGCTCGCCCGACAGCTCGACCTGCTGGGTCAGGAGACCGGCGATGAATTGCACCTCCTGGGCCTCGCCGGAGCCCGGGCGCCGACGGGCGCCCTCGGCCATGAACACCGGCCCGCCCGAGTTGCCGGGAAATACCGAGAAGTCCATCAGGAAGGTCGGAAAGTTGGTCGCCGGGGCCAGCGGATAGGACGCCACGCGCCCCGACCGCAGGATCGGGAAGCCCGCCGGGTTCGCCGAAAGACCGCGGGGGAAGCCCAGCGCCATCATCTCGTCGCCAGGACCCAGGTTGAAGGCGCTGAAGGTGTCGTCCTTGGCCAGGTAGTTCAGCGGAATGGCCGCCCGGACGAACTCCTCCGGAGCCTCGACCACCATGGCCGCCACGTCGCGGGTCGGGTGCTTCACCCACAGCGGGTGATCGCCATCACGGATCTTCAGCGCCTCGGGATCGTAGCGCCAGACACTGTCGGAACCCTGTACGCGATAGCCGATGCGGGCCGTCATCGACGGCATCTTTTCGAAGACGTGGGCGGCGGTGACGAGGATGGTGCGCGGCTTGCCGTCTGGCGTGGGGTCGGAGATCAGAAAGCCGGTGCCGACGGTGCGCGACCCGTCGCCCAACGGCTGCTCCAGTTGGACCGTCGCCTTGATCAGGTCGACGGAGAGGTCCACCGGCATGACGCCCCCCTCGATACGCTACTACTCACTAGCCCGACGCTTGAGCGAGTTTGACCACAGGTTTTTCACGCCGCAAGTTGTCGTTGTGCCGCATGGGCGCGTTGTTCAGGGTTACGGGGAATTTTGCTTATGGATCGACGTCAGATGATGACGGGAGCCGCTGCGGTGCTTACGTCGTCCCCCACACTCTTGTCTGGAACAGCCTTCGGATCCCCCATGACCGCCGACAACGCCGCCCGCCTCACGCCGCCGGTGGCCAAGAAGATCCCGAAGACCATCACCCAGCTGGGCCGCACGCGGACCGACGACTACGCGTGGATGAAGGACGACAACTGGCAGAAGGTCCTGCGTGACCCCAGCCTGATCAAGGCCGACGTCAAGGAACACCTGACCGCCGAGAACGCCTACACCAAGGCCATGCTGGCCCCGACCGAGGCGCTGCAGGCGGCGATGTTCGAGGAGATGAAGGGCCGCATCAAGGAGGACGACGCCAGCGTCCCCGCCAAGGATGGCCCGTTCGAATACTACACCCGCTACGACAAGGGCGCGCAGCATCCGGTCCACGCCCGCAAGCCCGTCGGCGGGGGCGCCGAGGAGGTGCTCCTCGACGAAGAGAAGGAAGCCAAGGGCAAGGCCTTCTATCAGGTCGGCGCGGCCAGCCATTCGCCCGATCACAAGCTCTACGCGTGGGCCGTGGACGAACAGGGCTCGGAAGTCTTCCGCATCCATGTGAAGGATCTGGCGACCGGCGCCCTGCTGGGCGAGGCCGTGGACAGCAGCACCGGCGACTTCTGCTTCTCGCCCAACGGCCAGTGGCTGTTCTGGACCTTCCGGGACGACAACGGCCGCCCGGCCAAGATCTATCGCCGCCCGATCAAGGGCGCGGCCAAGGACGACGTGCTGATCTATGACGAGCCGGACGAGGGCTTCTTCATCGGCGTCGGCGTCACCAGCTCCGAGAAGTACGTCGTCATCTCGTGCGGCAATCAGGAGACCAGCGAAGCCCTGCTGATCCCAGCCGCCGACCCGACCGCCAAGCCGGTGGTCTTCCACCCGCGCGAAGTGGGACTGCGCTACGAGATCGAGCACTGGAACGACCACTGGGTGGTCCGCACCAATGCCGACGGCGCCGTCGACTGGAAGCTGGTGACCACGCCCGAGACCGCCACCGGCAAGGCCAACTGGAAGGACTGGGTCGCCCACAAGCCGGGCCGCCTGATCTCGGGGACCATGGCCTACAAGGCCTGGTTCGTCCGCCTGGAGAAGGTCGACGCGCTCAACCGCGTCATCGTCACCGCCAAGGACGGCGCTGAGCACGCCATCGCCTTCGACGAGGCCGCCTACGCCCTTTCGCTGGAAGGCGGCTACGAGTACGACACCGACACCGTGCGCTTCGTCTACAACTCGATGACCACGCCCCGGCAGTGGTTCGATTACGACATGGCCAAGCGCACGCGCACACTGCGCAAAACGCAGGAAATCCCGTCCGGCCACGATCCGTCCAAGTACGAGACCCGTCGCCTGAACGCCAAGGCCGCCGACGGCGCCGAGGTGCCCATCTTCGTCCTGATGAAGAAGGGAACCAAGCTGGACGGCACGGCGCCGCTGCTGCTGTATGGCTATGGCAGCTATGGCATCTCGATGGAGCCGAACTTCTCCATCCGTAACTTCAGCCTGGTCGATCGCGGCTGGATCTGGGCCACGGCCTGCCCGCGCGGCGGCTCCGAAAAGGGCTGGAGCTGGTTCCTGGACGGCAAGAAGTTCAAGAAGAAGAACACCTTCACAGACTTCATCGCCTGCGCCGAGCACCTGCATGCGGCCGGCTACGGCAAGCCCGCCAATACGGTGGCCTATGGCGGCTCGGCCGGCGGCCTCCTGATGGGCGCGATCACCAACATGCGGCCCGACCTGTTCGCCGGGATCATCGCGGCGGTTCCGTTCGTCGACGTGGTCAACACCATGAGCGACACCACCCTGCCCCTGACCCCGCCGGAGTGGCCCGAATGGGGCAACCCGCTGGAGGACAAGGAGGCCTACGACTACATCGCCAGCTATTCGCCGTACGACAATATCGGGGCCAAGCCCTATCCGGCGATCCTGGCCACCGGCGGCCTCTCGGACCCGCGCGTCACCTACTGGGAGCCGCAGAAGTGGGTCGCCAAGCTGCGGCCGGCCACGACCAGTGGCAATCCGGTGCTGCTGAAGATCAACATGGAGGCCGGTCACGGCGGCGCCTCAGGTCGCTTCGATTTCCTCAAGGAGATCGCGCTGGACTACGCCTTCGCCGTGTGGGCGGTTGAGAAGGGTTGGAAGGCGGCGTGAGCGTGTTGATCCGGGCGTCAACCGACGCCGACCTCGCGGCCATCACGGCCATCTACGGCTGGAACGTGCTCAACGGTCTGGGCACGTTCGAGGAGGTCCCCCCTGACGAAGCCGAGATGGCCCGCCGGCGGCAGAGCTTCCTGGATCGCGGCCTGCCCTATCTGGTCGCCGAACTGGACGGCAAGGTCGTGGGCTACTGCTACGCGGGCCCGTTCCGGCTCCGCGCGGCCTATCGCTACACGGTCGAGGACAGCGTCTATGTCTCGCCTGAGGCCGTGGGCGCAGGCGTCGGCCGGGCGTTGCTCTCGGCCCTGATCGCAAAATGTGAGGCCTTGGGGCTGCGACAAATGTGCGCAGTCATCGGCGACAGCGGCAACGCCGCCTCGATCGGCCTGCATGCTTCGCTCGGCTTTGAAAAGAAGGGCGTTTTCCCCGATATGGGTCACAAGTTCGGCCGCTGGGTGGATCTGGTCTGGATGCAGCGCCCCCTCAATGGCGGGGGAAAAACGTCGCCGGACAGCCCTGGGATGAGCCTCAGCGGCGTCTAGAGGAATTCGCGACCTGACTGCGCCAGGTCATGAGCGCTAATCTTCTGTTTTGGAAAATTTTCTTCGCGCGAACCTGACCCACTTCACTCGAAAAATTCTCTAGGGCGTCATTCCGATCAGCCGGTTCGTCGCCCCGCAGGGCTCTCGGTCCGCGCCCATCCGCACGCCTTGGGCCGCACTCAGGATACGAAAAAGGGGACGCCGCCGCGTCCCCTTCCCATTTCTTCAACCGCTGTAAGCGATCAGCCCTTGCGGCCGCGGGTCGTCTTGCCCTTGCGACCGCCTTGGCCCAGGCCCAGGGCCTTGGCCATCTGCGAGCGCGCTTCGCTGTAGGCGGGCGCGGTCGTCGGATAGTCGTTGGGCAGACCCCACTTGGCCTTGTATTCGGCCACGGTCATGCCGTGGGTGGTCAGGTGACGCTTCAGCGTCTTGTAGGGCTTGCCGTCCTCGAAGCTGATCAGCGCCTCGGGCGTGATGCTCTTGCGGATCTGGGCCGGCGTGGCCTTGGTCACCACTTCAACCGTCGGCGCCGGCGGCGAACCAATGCCGGCCAGCGCATCATGCGTCGCCCGGATCAGAGCCGGAAGCTCCGACACAGGCGTGGAATTATTGGCCACATAGTTGGCGACGATTTCAGCGGTAAGCTCGATTAGGGTAGCTTTATCTTCCACGATCACAACTCCGTTCCCCTTGCGTCCGGGATTACACGGTCGCCTCAGAAAAACAAGTAGTTTGAAATTGAAATCAAACTTGCTTCGTGAATTGTTGCAACAATTGCCGGATGTTGAACGCCAACGACATGGCGAAAATTCGGGCAATTAAAGCGATGAACACCCGGCCATCACGAGCGCTACAGCAGCCTCAACCCGGCCGATCGCAGCCTCTATCTCGCATCCGCGAACTGGACTTGAGGCTACATAACGCTATTCGATGAATACGTCCCCGCGCTGCGACGCTTGGCGTCGGAACGAAGTCAGTCCTCCTCAAGGCACAAGCACTTATGAGAGCCGACCGCACTCTTGGACGTTCGACGTCAGCAGTCCGTCACTGAGCGTCAGGCGACGACCGCATCGCGCCGCGACACCGTCATCGTGCGTACAGATCAGGAAGGTGGCGCCGTCCTCTCGGTTGACCTCGCGCATCAGGTCCAGAACGCGATCCGCCGATTCCCGATCCAGATTGCCCGTCGGTTCGTCGGCGATGATCAAATCCGGGCGGTTCATCAGGGCGCGCGCGATGGCGACGCGCTGCTTCTGCCCGCCCGAGAGCCGCGCGGCGGGAAAGTCGATCCGCTCTTCCAGGCCCACGCGCGCCAGCAGGTCACGGGCCCGGGTGCGCATCGCCCGCGATATGCCTCCGCCCGGCGCGGCAGCTGGGAAGGCGACATTCTCCATCGCCGTGAAGTCGGGCAACAGGTGGTGGAACTGGAAGACGAAGCCCAGCCGCTGATTGCGAAAGCGCGCCCGCATCCGCTCGGACAGGTCGTCGACCCGCTCGCCGCTGATGCTCAGCGTGCCGGAGGTTGGGCGCAGCAGAAGACCGATGATCGACAACAGGGTCGACTTCCCCGATCCGGAGGCCCCGACCATGGCCACCAGCTCCCCCTGCCCCAGCGTCAGGTCGATGCCCTTCAGCACCCGCGTTTCCTCATCGCCGTTGTGGAAGACCTTCTCGATCCCCCGCGCCTCGATCACGTTGGTCATTGCTGAATGGCCTCCAGCGGATCGATCTTCGATGCGGAGCGCGCGGGCAGGATGGAGGCGATCACCGCGCCCAACGTGGTGAGCACCAATGCGGCCGCGTAGCCGCCCTGGCGTGGCGCGATGGGCAGGATCGATGTTCCGTCCGGCCGCGTGATGCTCTCCAGCCAGACGCACAAGCCATAGCCGGACGCGCAGCCGATCAAGGCGCCGACAAGACCGATCAGAAGCCCCTGCAGCAGAAAGACCCACAGGATGAACCCGCCGGGCACGCCAAAAGCCCGCATGATCCCGACCTCGCTCCGCCGGCGGTAGGCCGACAGAACCAGGGCGCTGGCGATGCCGATGATGATCGAGATCAGCGAGAAGATCTGGATCATCTTGCCGGTCTGCCCCTGAGCTCTCAGGGCGTCCTCCAGGCCGACGTTCTTCTCCTGCCAGGGCGTCGCGCGCAGTCCCGTCGCCTCACCCAGAAAGCGGGCCGTGGCGCGCGCGTCCTGGGGATCCTTCAGCTTCACCTCGATATTGGTCACGCCCTCGGGCAGGTCGAACAGCGGCCTTGCGGTCTGCAGCGACAGGAAGGCGACGCGTTCGTCCAGGCTTTGCAGACCCGTGCGGAACACGCCTCGTACGGTCAGTTGCCGCTCCACACCGCGCTCGGTGCGCAACAGGATCGATTGGCCCGCGCCCAAGCCCAATTCCTCGGCCATACGCACGCCGATCAGGAGACCATTGGCGCCAAGGTCGCCGTCGCCTTCGATGATGTTGGGCGTGATGCGCGAAATGGCGTCGATCCCCTGCGGCTCCAAGCCCAGCACCGCCACCGGCGCGACCGCCTCGCTCTTGACCAGGAAGGCGCTGCCGGAGATCTGCGGACTGATCGCCGACACCTCGGGATTGGCGCGCAGCAGATCGACCACCATCGGCCAGTCGCGGATCTGCTGGCGCTGGAAGGTCGAAACCAGCGCCACCGACTCGACCGGCAAGTCAGGTCCCGCCAGCACCCGCGCCACGCGCGTGGCCGGTTGCAGGCTGACATGGGCGCTGTTGCCGGTCACCTGATCGGTCAAGCGTACGGCCAGACCCGCGATCAGGGCCGTGATGAAGATGAACACCGTCACCCCCAGCGCCACCCCTGCAATCAGCAAGAGCGTCTGAGAGGGATTGGACAGCAGGTAGCGCCGGGCGACCTTTAGGGCGAACACGGGGTCAGCGGTCCGGCTTGGCGGCGACGGGGCGGACCTGGGCGCCGGGCTTCACGGCCGCCGGCTCCAGCACGACCCTGTCCCCCGCCCGCAGGCCGCTTTCGACAATGGCGTTGACCGAGGGCCATCGCGCCACGGTGATCGGCCGCGCCCGCACGATGTCGCCGGCGTCGACGACATGCACCTTCGGCGCGGCGGTGGCGTCCAGCACCGCTGCGCGCGGGATCACGATCGCGCCGGACCGCTGCCGGACCACGATCGTCACGTCGACCGATCGTCCTGGCGAAAGGGTCTGATCACCGTCGGCGGACAACCGCACCGACCGTCCGCCGGTGCTAGAGTCCACGCGCGGCGAAACCTCGGTGACTCGGGCCGGAAAAATCGTCGACGACCCCGACAGCGCCGCGCGCGCGTTCTGGCCCGGCTGAAGGGCGTCGGCATAGACCTCCTCCACCTCGGCGCGGATCTCGACCCCGGCGGACGAGCCCAGCTCAAACAGCGTCTGCCCCGCCGAAACGACCTGACCATTGTCGATGGGCCGGAACAGCACCACGCCGGCCATTGGGGCGCGGATGATGAACTCCTGGGCGCGCTCGGCCGAGGCGCGCACCCCGGCGGAGGCCGCCGCGACATTGGCCTGGGCGGTGTCGAGCTCGGCCCGCGCGGCGTCCAGCGCAGCCTTGGCAGCGAAGCCCTTGTCGTACAGCGTCTTGACCCGCTGGTAGTTGAGGCGCGCCTCGGTGGCCGCAGCCCGCGCCGCCCGCTCGCGCGCCAGATCGACCTGTGTCTGCGCCTGCTCCACCGTGGCCAGCACCACGGCCAGCGGATCACCGGCCGAAACGCGGTCGCCTTCGTCGTGCGACAGGCGCACGATCTGTCCGGAATTTGGCGAAGCCACCTGGACCAACTCCAGCGGACGCACGCGGCCGACAACGGACAGCGCCTGCTCGATGGTCGCGGGCCTGATCTCGAGAACGGCGACCTCTGGCGGCCGTCGCGACATCACAAACCACGCTGCGACGCCGACCGCCAGGACCGCCGCCGCGAGGAAAACAACAAGCCTCGATGTCGCCCGCATCATGTCTCTTTACCGCAATCGCCCCGCGACGCGCCGAGGGCGTGCTTTCCCCCACGTCGCACCACCGCCCGTCGCAACCTGCGGGCGGCCCCTGTGAACCGTACTACGCAGTCGGGCTTGCTGCGGATGCAAGCTCAGGCGCGCCTTGGTCTGTAAAGACTTCGGCATCTAGAGCAATCAAAGAGGAGAAGTGGCTGGGGAACTAGGACTCGAACCTAGAATGACGGTACCAAAAACCGCAGTGTTACCATTACACCATTCCCCAGCAGGAACGGCGAGACCCCTCGGGCCCGGCGAGGCGGTGGAAATAGCTCACGACTCGGATGGATGCAACGACCTTTTCAGAACTTTTTTCGGGGCTTCCAAACAACCTGAAAAAAGGCGCTTGCGCCCTCCGGAACACCCACCTATAAGGCCGGCCTCCAAGTCGGAGTGTGGCTCAGTCTGGTAGAGCACTGCGTTCGGGACGCAGGGGTCGCAGGTTCAAATCCTGCCACTCCGACCATTTCCTCCCCGCTGACCAGAAGCGGAAAATTCACAGAAAATCAAAGCGCTCCGCGCCGCAAAAGCGGCGCTGGCCGGCGTGCGTGGTGTTGAGCGCAATAAAAGCTCCCCCACGTTGCGCGCTCTTCATTTGGTTGCAACCCGAACACCGGTTAGCTTGTCGGCGGTTTCGTAAACAGGACCTCCGATGAAGCAGTTCTTCCTGACCGTCGCCGGCGTGTTCGTCGGCCTTCTGCTGTTCCTGGTCGGCGTGCCTTTCCTGTTGATCGCGATGGCGGCCGGCGCCGCGCGTCCCGCCCCGGTTCCTGCGCACGCCGTCCTGCAACTGGACCTGCGCAACGGCCTTTCGGACCAGGAACCCAAGAGCCCGTTCGCCGCCTTCGGCTCCAGCAGCGGCTCGGTGATCTCGGTGATCGAAACCCTGCGGCGCGCCGAGAAGGATGACAAGGTCAAGGCCATCCTGGTGCGCCTGCCCGAAGGCGGCGTCGCCCCGGCGGCCGCCGACGAGCTGCGCCTGGCCTTCAAGCACTTCCGCGAGGTCGGCAAGAAGCCGATCTACGCCCACAGCCAGGGCCTCTATCCCTCCGGCATGGTGACCTCGACCTACATGCTGGGCGCGGCTACGAGCGAGTTCTGGATGCAGCCCGACAGCAGCTTCCAGGCCGTCGGCATCGCCTCGGAGTCGATGTTCTTCAAGCGCTTCTTCGACAAGTACGGCGTCAAGGCCGAGTACGAGCAGCGCTATGAGTACAAGAACGCCGTCAATCCTTACCTCTACAGCGACTACACGCCCGCTCACCGGGAATCGACGCTGTCGTGGATGGGCTCGGTCTATCGCACGGCCCTGACCAGCGCCGCGGCCGACCGCGAGCAGGATCCGGCCAAGTTGCTCAAGACGCTGGAAGCCGGCCCCTACATCGCCCAGGAAGCCCAGGCCAAGGGCCTGATCGACAAGGTCGGCCAGGTCAGCGACATCCAGACCTTCGCCCTGGAGAAGGCCGGCAAGGGCGCCAAGCTGGTGGACTTCGAAGATTACGCCTCGCGCTCGAAGCCGCCGGCGGTCAAGGGCGGCCCGGCGATCGCGGTGATCGGCGCCGAAGGCGCGATCGTCACGGGTACGGACGGCGGCGGTTCGCCGTTCGGCGGCGACAGCAACGTCTACTCCGACGACGTCGCCCAGGCGTTCCGCAACGCGACCGAGGACAAGGACGTCAAGGCGATCGTCTTCCGCGTCTCCTCGCCCGGCGGCTCGGACACCGCCTCGGAGCAGATCCTGGCGGCCCTGGAAGGGGCCAAGAAGGCCGGAAAGCCGGTCGTTGTCAGCATGGGGACCTATGCGGCCTCAGGCGGCTACTGGATCTCCAGCCAAGCCGACTCGATCATCGCCCAACCCTCGACCCTGACGGGATCGATCGGCGTCTATGGCGGCAAGTTCGCCATCGGCGACGCCTTGGCCCGCTTCGGCGTCGACACCAAGGACCTGCACGTGGGCGGCGCCTACTCGCAGGCCTTCGGCTCGGCCGAAGGCTTCACGCCCGAGCAACGCGCCAAGTTCGCCGGCTGGATGGACCGCATCTACGCCGGGTTCATCACCCGCGTGGCCGAGGGCCGCAACCTGCCGCCCGCCAAGGTGCGTGAGATCGCCAAGGGCCGTGTCTGGACCGGCGAACAGGCCAAGCAGCTGGGCCTCGTCGACGACCTGGGCGGCTACTATGAGGCTGTCGAGAAGGCCAAGGCCCTGGCCAAGATCAAGGGCGACATCCGCATCAAGCACATGGATAGCGGCAAGTCGCCGTTCGAAGCCTTCGAGAAGTTCCTGGGCGTTTCGGAAACCTCGGCCAAGACCCTGGCGGCCGCCGCCTGGGTGCTGGGCGACCCGCGCTCGCAGGCGATCCTCGACGAGATGGCCAAGGCCCGCCTCCGCTCCGCCCCCGGCGGCGCCTCGGTGCTGGCCGACATGCCGGTGCGGTAGAGCCCTCTCCACCCCGCCGAACGACCAAGCCGCCCGGTTCGCGCCGGGCGGCTTTTTCGTGGGCGATGGGGAGGCGACATGGACGCGCCTTTAGAACGCCCCCTCCGTCACGCGGCTGCGCCCCGCGCCACCTCCCCCGCAAGCGGGGCAGGAGAGAAGCGGCTTCCTCCTCAGCCGTAGAACGGGGGAGGTAGCGCGGCGCCGATAGGCGACGTGACGGAGGGAGCGCTGAACCACCGCCAGCCCTGAGGGAAATCCTCATCCGGACTCGGGCCGACCTTCGGTCGCCCCCGGGGGACAGGCTCAGGATGAGGATTTTATGCGCGCAGGGCCCCAAAGTCGTCCTCACCCTAAACCTCTCGAAGGGCGAGGGCGGCCGCCATAGCGCTATCAGCACCCAACCCCAAGGCCGCCCAAAAGAAAAGCGCCGGTGCTTTCGCACCGGCGCTCAACTTCAGAGCGGACTGCTCGTTCGATTAGAACGAGTAGCGGGCGCCCAGGTAGAAGCGGCGGGGCTCGACCCAACCGTTGGCTTGCTTGAAGGCGTAGGTGCCGTCGCCGGCCACCAGCTTCTGCACGCTCGTCGCCGACTGCTTGTTCAGGATGTTGAACGCGTCGAGGAAGAACTCGACCTTGCCGCCCAGGCCCGGCACTTCGTGCTGGTAACGCAGACGCATGTCGAACGTGTAGTACGAGGGGTTCTTCTCGCTGCCGACAACACCGGCTTTGGTATAGGTCTCGGTCACGCCCGCATAGGTGTAGGCGTTGTCTTGCGGACCGAAGTAACGGCCCGAGACCGGTTCAGCCGGGGTGAACAGCGAGCCGCTGTTCCAGTTGAACACGCCCGAGACTTGCAGACCGAAGTCGAAGTCATACGAGCCGTAGGCCTTGAACTGGTGCTTGATGTTACCAGCTTGCGGGCCCCACATGTTCGGCGCGCGCGGATCGATGGCGATCCAGTCGCCCTGGAAGTCGGCGTTACCGTCCGAGTTGGTGTTACCCTCGGCCCAGTTCCGGGTGTACGAGGCTTGGCCTTGCCAGTTGCCGGTCTTGTATTTGGTGACCGTCAGTTCGAAGCCCGTGTACTCGCGCTTGCCGCCCGCCAGGGTGCCCAGAACGTAGTTGGCGTTCGGAGCCGACGAGAAGCCGAAGTACGAGTACGGCAGGTAGAACAGCGTGCCCGGCGAAGCGTGACCGAGGGCCGCGCAGGTGGCCACGGTGCAGCTCGGATCCGAGTAGATCGCCAGATCGTAGTCTTCGAAGATGTCCTTCGTGACGCGACGGGTCAGCGACGTCTGCACGCCGATGCTCGAGCCGATCGTCGTCGAGCCACCGACCATGAATTCGTCGGTGTAGGGCGTCTTGGTCGCCGGGCCGAAGACCGAGTCCGGCACCACGGCGCCGCCGCGGGTGCGGAAGGTCAGCCATTGGTTGCCGATGTAGATCTGCTCTTCGGTGACCGGACCGGTCAGGTTACCGGCGAAGTTGGCCATGTCCGAACGGATCGGGTCATAGTAGCGGCCGTAGAACGCGAAGACCTTGCTGCGGCCGTCGCCCTTCACGTCGTACACGACGCTGACGCGCGGAGCCAGTTCCCAGTCGAACGTGAACAGCTTGTCGCCGGCCGAGCTGAAGTGGCTCCACTTTTCGGCGCGCAGGCCGGCCGTGACCGTCAGCTGGTTCAGCGTCCAGGTGTCCTGGATGTAGGCCGTCTCGCCTTCGCTCTTGATGGCGTAGGGCGCGTCCACCGTGCGCAGGGCGCGGTAGGCGTTGATCTGGCCGCCCGGGTTGCCGGCGGTGCTGGTGAAGGTCAGCGCGTTGACTTCGGCGGCCGAGATCGTGCCGTCGCTATTGGTGTCCAGCAGACCACGGAAGTACGACGCGTTGGCGCTGGACGCCATCGCCGCCTGGATGCGCGGAATGTCGGTCGAAGCGAACGGACGGGCGGTCCAGCCCGACGAAGCAGTCGTGTAGTCCAGGAACGAGCGACCCGAGAACGCCGAGGCGATCGAGGTGTAGGTCGCGTTACCCGGGACGGTCGCGTTACGCTTGTAGATATTGTCCGTCATCGAGTAGCCACCCTTGAAGGTGTGGCTGCCGAAGTCGGTGTCCAGGAAGTATTCGAGCTTGGCGCCCCACTCTTCCGAGTTGCGGTGCGTTTCGCTGTTGGCGCCGGCGCCGCCCAGCTGACGCTGAGCTTGGGTCGAACCTGCGCCACGGAAGGTGACATCGTTGCGGATGGACTGGTCAGCGGCCAGCGTCGTCAGCTCGGCCTTGTGGTTGTAGTAGTAGGCGTTGATCAACAGGTCGCCCCAGGTGCGGCTGTAGTCGATCTTGTAGTTGTCGCCGCCTTGCTTCTGGGCCGAGTCACGGTTGTTCAGCGTGGTGGCCGCGCGCGAGCCGCTGATCTCGGTCGGGTCATTGAAGAACGTCGCCGTCAGACGGTCGTTGTCGGTGATCTGCCAGGTCGTCTTGAAGAAGGCGTACTTGGCGTCGTTGGTGACGTTACGACGAACAGCGCCCGTGACCGGATCCAGCACTTCGTCCGAACGGTGCTTCTTCTGGTACGAACCGAAGACCCACAGCTTGTCCTTGATGATCGGGCCACCGAGGGTGAACGCGGTGTCGTAGGTCTTGAAGCCGCCCGAGGTCGAGTGCTTGTCCTTGGCGACCAGCTTGTCGTTCTGCAGGTAGTAGTTGATCGAGCCGTGCCACTCGTTCGAACCCGACTTGGTGACGACGCGCGACACCAGGCCCGAACCGCCAGCCGATTCAGCCGGCAGACCGCCGACCGTGACTTGCTGTTCCTGGATGATTTCGGAGTTGAAGTTCGAACCGAAGGTGCCGGTCAGCGGGTCGGTGACGTTGACGCCGTCCAGGTAGTAAACGTTGTCGGTCGATTGACCGATCGTGCCGCCGACGTCCGAATAGTTGACGCCCGAGCGCGAGGCCGGGTTGCCGCCGCTCGAGGGCTTCACGCCCGGAACCAGCTGCAGGTAGCTCTGGTAGTTACGGCCGGTGGGCAGCGACTCCACGACGCCCAGCGTCAGGGTGGTGCCGACGGTGGCCGAGGTCACGTCGACGGCGGCCAGCGAGCGGCCGGTCACGACGATCTGCTCGACGGCGTTGTCGTCCGACGCCAGGGCGTAGCCCGACGACAGGTCCTTACCAGCCGAGACAGCGACGTTGTTGGCGCTGAAATCCTTGTAGCCCGACGCCACGATCGAGACCGTATAGTTGGTGGCCGGGTCAAGACCGCTGACGCGGACCTTACCGTCAGCGTCGGTGGTGGCGGTGCGGCTCACCAAGCTGTCCGGCGACTTGATGACCACGGTGGCGCCCGCGACCGGCTGGCCGCTCGAACCCGTGATCGTCAGACGCAGCGCGCCTTGCGACTGCGCGAAGGCCGAGCCGGCGACAACAACACTCAGCGCAACGCCGAGCGCCAGGCGGCTAGCGCCCTTGGAGAGCAGGCGCGCGCGCACGCTGCTTTTGGTCGAATTCATGCTGTTTAGTCCCCTCTGAACGTGCTGGCAGCGGTTAGACGAACAAGAAGCCCCTCTAGCGACCTTGTCCGAATTCGAGCCGAAACCCGCTGTAGCTCCATCACGCAATCACTTGTGTCCCGGAACAAACTATTCCGGTTGCACCGACGTTAGGGGGTGCGTCGGGCGAGGGTCAATTGTGATTGCAAAAAAGTAATCATTATCCGCACCCCCCTGTCGCAAAATCGCCACAGGCGGGACACTTTTCGGAAAATCATTGCTCGATCTGGATACGCCGACGTCGAATATGGCGCAGCTCAACAACCATCGGGTTGTTTTTTCTTATCTATTTGCACGTTCAAAAACATCGTTCGACCGATCGGCTTTTCGAAGACCGCAGCGCGAACCCAGCCCTTGCAGACCTTGACTTTCCGTCATTTCATTCCGCCAAAGGCCGAGATTTTCACAAATCTGTTTTATTCAATCCGATACCGCAGCAACGTTCTTGCTCGAAAGCCCAAGACTTAAGCAGGGGAAGACGACCAACGCCCATTGCGTAGGCGCTGCGCCGTCGCGAAGATATCAAGCGGCGAAACAGCGCCGCGTGTTCCTGAGACCCGACCCGCATGAGCGACTTCCGATACGTCACCGAATCTCTGTCCGTCAGCCCGCAGCTCGATCCGGCCGACATGGCGCGCGCCGCCGCGCAGGGGTTTGTGCTGGTGATCAACAATCGGCCCGATGGCGAGGATCCTAGCCAGCCGTCCAGCGCCAGCGTCGAGGCGGCGGCGCGGGCTGCGGGCATGGACTATCTGCACGTACCGGTGCGCGGCGGACCGACTCCGGAGCAGGTCGAGATCATGCGCGCGGCGTTCGACGCCGCTGGCGGTCCGGTGCTGGCCTTCTGTCGCTCAGGCACCCGCTCGATCGTCACCTGGTCGATCGGCCAGGCCCTGGCGGGCGCGGATCGGGAGACCCTGATCGCCCAGGGCCGCGAGGCGGGCTACGACCTGTCGGGCGTCCTGCCCGCATAGGCTTCTAGAAAGCGGCGGACTCGCGCGCCGCCATCGGCGTCGGTTCGGCCTCGCAGCTGGCGAGGACGAACTGGGCCAGGATGATACACAGGATGGCGAAGGCCGCGCGCTGGAGCCGTTTTGAAACAAAAATCGCCGCGTCCGCCGCCATGGCCGGTTCTCCCTCGGGTACTGGCGGGGTCCAGCGCAAGAGCGGCGCCGCTTCGGGAGCGATCCTATGATTCCCTTCGTCCGCGAGCTCGAGTTCGAATACGGCCGCTGCGATCAGGTCAGTCCGCTGATCCGGCGGGTGATCGCCCGCAACCCGGGGCCTTTCACCTATACGGGGACCGGCGTCTATATCGTCGGCCAGGGAGAGGTGGCGGTGATCGACCCGGGTCCCGACCTGCCCGAGCACTTCGAGGCGCTGAAGGCCGCGCTGGCCGGCGAGACGGTCACGCATGTGCTCGTCACCCATCACCACCTGGACCACAGCCCCCTCGCCCACCCGCTGGCGCAGGCGTTCGGCGCCAAGGTCTATGGCCTGCCCGCGCCGGCCGATCATGGCGAGGCGGCCGCGCCAGGTCTCGAGGAAGGCGCCGATGCGCGCTTCCGGCCAGACGTCGTGCTGACCGATGGTCAGGTGCTGACGGGACCGGGCTGGACGCTGGAGACGGTGGCCACACCCGGCCACACCTCCAACCACCTGTGCTTCGCGCTACGCGAGGAGAACGCCCTGTTCTGCGGCGACCACATCATGGGCTGGTCGACCACGGTGATCACCCCGCCCGACGGCGACATGGGCGACTACTTCGCCAGCCTGGCCAAGGTGCGGGCGCGCGGCTTCGACACGCTTTGGCCGACGCACGGCGCGCCGGTGCGCGAGGTGGCGCCGTTCATCGACGCCTATGTGGCGCATCGCCGGGCGCGGGAGGCGCAAATCCTGGAAGCCCTTGGCGCGGGTATCACAACCATCAAGGCGATGGTGCCCAGCCTCTATGCGGCGGTCGACCCGCGCCTGCATCCGGCGGCGGCACTTTCCGTGCTGGCCCACATGGTCCAGCTGGTTCGCGAGGGGCGCGTGGTCACAGCCAGCGAGGCCAGCCTCGATGCGGAGTACCGGCTGGCCTGAAGCGCTCTCTAGCCGCCTTTGATCGCCGTCAGCAGCGCGCCGATCCGGTCGCAGTTGCGGCCAAGGTCTGGTCCCGCGTCGCGGCCGATCGAGCGCATATCCAGCCGCGATCCCGCCGCGTCCGGGCGCACCCGCACCACGACGTCGTCGGTCAGCCCGTACCAGAAGCTCCTGGCCGTCGCCTCCAGTCGGCCGTCCATTGGATCGTCGGTGATCAGGGTCATGCCGGACGCCAGGACGGCGGCCTTCGCCGCCTCATAGGCGTCGGCAGGCGAGCGGCTGCTGACCAGCGGACGCGCGGCCGGGCAGGTTTCGGCGTTGATCTCGGCGATGCGGCGGCCCGCGAAGGCCGCTGATCCGACCGGCAGGCTGGGCGCGTCGTCAACGAACGCCGCCGCGCCGCCTCGGGCGGCCAGGGCCGCGTCGGAGAAGCCCAGCGGTGTCTTCCAGTCGGTGGCCACGTCATGGATCGGCGGGGTCTGGCCAAACAGGGCCTTGGCGCCGAACATGACCCCGAAGGTCGCTCCGGTGATCAGCAAGGCCAGCAGCGCGGCCTTCCACAACCGGCCAAAGCCCGCGAACAGGGCGATGACCAGTCCGATCAGACCCGTCGCGACGCTGGCTTGCGCCGCGCGGGGCGCCCAGTCCAGGGTCATCAAATTGTAGCCAAACGGCAGGTCGATCAGGCCAAGCTTGACGCCCAGCGCGCCGCCGCCGGCCAGGATCGCCGGGGTCAGGGCCACCAGGACCGCGAAGTCCAGATAGGTCGACGCCCAGCCGGGCTTAGCCTTCTTCTCACCCTTCGTCTTGGCCGCCTTGGCCTTGCCCTTGCGCCCTGGCGTGATCGGCACGGCGAAGGGCGTCGCGTCGGCCGCGACCGGCTTGGCCTGCGGCGGAGGCTTGGGCGCTTCGGCCTTGTCCGGCTCATGCAGGCGCAGCGGCGCCTCGGTCTCGGCCTTGGCCTCCGGGGCCTTGGCCTCCGGGGCCTTGGCCTCGACGACGCTCACCGGCGCCGCAGGCTTGGGGCCCGCAGCGGCGATGGCGGCGGCTTCAGCGATGATCGCGTCGGCGGCGGAGAGCGGCTTGGCCTCGGGCGCGGACGCCTCGGGGGCCTTGGCCTCGACCTCAGGCTCGACCGCGATCAGCTTGGCTTCGGGCGGCGTTTGAGGCGACGGAGCCTCAGACGCCGCCAGGGGCTCCCCCGCCGGCTGGGTCTCCTCTTGAGAGCCGGCCTCAGGCGCGTCCAGCACCGCCTCGGCCTCGACCTCTTCGACAGGCTCGGGCGCATAGATCTTGGTCGCCTGGCTCCCGTCCGCCGCCGCGAGGGTCGGCTTGGGCGCGGGCGGACTGGGCTGCAGCGGCGTGGCTGGCAGCTGGTAGCCATCGTCGGCGAGGCGCTTGCGGATCAGCTTCTTGTCGATCTTGCCGGTCGCGCCCAGCGGGATGTCGTCGACGATCAACACGTCGTCGGGCATCCACCACTTGGCGATCTTGCCTTGCAGATAGTCGATGAACTCCTGCGGCGTGGCGGTCTCGCCCTCCTTGAGCTTGACCAGCAGCACCGGGCGCTCGTCCCACTTGGGATGGGGCTGACCGACCACGGCAGCCAGAGCGACCTTGGGATGGCCCACGGCGATGTTCTCGATCTCGATGGTCGAGATCCACTCGCCGCCCGACTTGACCACGTCCTTGGCGCGATCAGTGATCTGCATGAAGCCATGCTCGTCGATCGTGGCGACGTCGCCGGTGTCGAAGAAGCCCTCGTCGTCCAGGATCTTGCCGCCGGCGCCGCGGAAGTATTCGGCCGCGATGATCGGGCCGCGGATCTTCAGGTGGCCGAAGGCCTTGCCGTCGTGCGGCAGGCGCTTGTCCTCGTCGTCCTTCAGGCAGATCTCGACGCCCAGCGGCGGACGGCCCTGCTTCAGGCGCCAGGCCATCTGCTCATCATAGGGCAGCTTGGAGAGCTCATCCGTCAGCACCGACAGCGTGCCGACCGGCGAGGTTTCGGTCATGCCCCAGGCGTGAACCACCTCGACCTGATACTTGTCGTGGAACGCGCGGATGATGCTTTCGGGGCAGGCCGCGCCGCCGATCACCACCTTCTTCAGGTTCGGAAGCTTGGCCCCGGTCGCCTCCAGGTGCTGCAGCAGCATCTGCCAGACAGTGGGCACGGCGGCCGAGAAGGTGACGCCCTCGGTGTCCAGCAGCTCGAAGATCGAGGCGCCGTCCATCTTGGCGCCCGGCATGACCATCTTCGCGCCCGCGCCCGGGGCCGAGAACGCCACGCCCCAGGCGTTGGCGTGGAACATCGGCACGACCGGCAGGATCACGTCCTTCTGCGACAGGCCCATCACGTCGGGCTGCAGGGTGATCAGGGTGTGCAGGAAGTTCGAGCGGTGGGAGTACATCACCCCCTTGGGGTCGCCCGTCGTGCCCGAGGTGTAGCAGAGGCCTGCGGCCGTGCCCTCGTCAAAGCCGCCCCAGGCGCATTCAGCGTGGTGCTGCTCGACCAGCTCCTCGTAGCAGAGCAGGCCCTTGAAGTGCGGCGCGTCGCCCGCCGGGGCGAAGTCGGCCGGCATGTGCGCGCGGTCGGTGAAGACGACCACGTACTCCACATGCGGCAGGCGCGGCAGGATCGCGGCGATGATCGGCAGGAAGGTCAGGTCGGTGAAGATGGCGCGGTCGCCGGCGTGATCGGCGATCCAGGCGATCTGTTCGGGGAACAGGCGCGGGTTCAGCGTATGGCAGACCGCGCCGATGCCCATGATGCCGTACCAGGCCTCCATATGGCGGCCGGTGTTCCAGGCCAGGGTGCCGACCCGGTCGCCCGGCTTGATCCCCATGCCCAACAGCGCGTTGGAGACGCGCTTGGCGCGGTCGCGGATCTGCCCATAGGTCGTGCGGACGATCGGTCCTTCGACCGAACGACTGACGACCTCGCGACCGCCGTGCCACATCGCGGCGTGATCGATGATCTTGTCGAGGGTCAGCGCCCCGTGCTGCATCAGCCCCTGCATCGGCCCTCAGCTCTCCCGTCTGCTTATCGTTGTTAAGGCAAGGCTATCGGTGTGCGGCGCAACACGCAACGCGCCGCGCTCGCCACGCGAGCAGGAATGTGATCGTGTGTCGATCAGCCGACACGGCGCGATCATCGGTCGCAGGCGTTGTTCAGGGACTTTTGGTTGCGTACGTCCGATATTTCGCCGTCCGGTGGGGCGCTTCGCGCGCCCCGAATTCAAACCTGTGAGGCGACTTGGGCTGGTTGGCCAAGGCATGGTCCGATGAGCGACTGGATGAAGTCGCAGCCGACACCTATCGGCTGACGGTCTCGCGGTTGGTGATCGCCGCCCTTGTGGCGGGGCTGATGGTGTTCGTGCTCCGCCCGGAAGTCGCCTTGCTATGGCTGCTCAGCCTCTACATGGGCGAAGGCCTGGCGCTTCTGGCGACCCGGCGCTTCAAGAAGGGGCGCGCAGGCACGCCGCGTGAGCGGGCCTGGTTCGTCTGGGCCTCCATACCGATCACGATAAGCTGGTCGACGCTGGCGACCTTGCTGTGGTTCGAGGGCCAGGACCTGCTGAAGATCTCCGCCGTTTCCATCTGGGCGGGCCAGATCGTCTACACCCAGAACTTCCGCCACCAGTCCGTGCCGATGCTGGTGCTGAACGGGCTGGCGCCCCTGGCGAGCCTGCTGATCTTTCCGATCTTCTTCATGCCCGACACCAGTCCGGCCGCACAGACCGCGCGCTGGGGCCTTGTCCTGCTGGTCGGGACCACCCTGAACGTGATGGCCCAGAACCGCGCCGCGGCCAAACGGATGGACGAACTGACGCGCGGCCTGCGCGAGGAACGTGAAAAGGCCCTGGAGGCGACCCGCGCCAAGTCGACCTTCATCGCCGTGACCAGCCACGAACTGCGTACGCCGATGAACGGCCTGCTCGGCATGGCCCACGCGCTGCAGCGCTCAACCCTGGACCCGGTCCAGCGCGAGCAGATCGCTTTGATGATCAAGTCCGGCGACAGCCTGATGCAGTTGCTGAACGACGTGCTGGACCTCTCACGCGTCGAGGCGGGCAAGGTCGAACTGGCGCCGATCGACATGACGTTGCAGGACGTGGTCGGCGAGGTCGTCGACGCCTGGCGCGACGCGGCGGTGTTCAAGAACCTGTCCCTGACCGTCGACTACGCGCCAGACCTGCCGCCGGGCCTCCACGCCGATCCGCTGCGGATCCGTCAGGTCGTGACCAACCTGGTCTCCAACGCCATCAAGTTCACCGTCGACGGCGGCGTCAGCCTGCGGGTCACGGCGACGCCGGGCGGGGAGGACAAGCAGCACGTTTCAATTACGGTCACTGACACCGGCCCGGGCGTGCCGACGGGCGCTGCAGAGCGGGTGTTCGACAGCTTCACCCAGGCCGACCAGACCATCTCGCGCGAGCATGGCGGGGCGGGTCTTGGCCTCTCGATCGCCCGCGCCCTGGCCCGCCAGATGGGCGGCGATCTGGTGCTGGCGCCGTCAGAGCGCGGCGCGCGATTCGACTTCACGTTCACCGCCCCCGCCTGCGCCGCGCCGGTCGCGCTCGCCCAGGACGTCGAGCCGAACGCCGAAGACCTCGAACAGATCCAGGTGCTGATGGCCGAGGACAACGCCATCAACCAGCTGGTCGTCCGCACCATGCTGGAGCCGCTCGGGGTCGCCCTCACCGTCGTCGACAACGGCCAAGAGGCCCTCAAGGCGATGACCGAGCGCCGGTTCGACTGCGTGCTGATGGACATCAACATGCCGGTGATGGACGGCATCACCGCCCTGGAGGCCATCCGCGAGGGGCGGACGGGAAACCCAGCCATGCCGGTGATCGCCCTCACCGCCTCGGCCATGTCCGGCGACCGCGAGCGCTTCCTGGGCCTGGGCTTCGACGATCACCTGGGCAAACCGGTCAAACCGGTCGACCTGATCACCGCCATCGCCAAGGTCGTGAACCCCGAACCGCCGAATGCGGGTCGGCGGGCGGCCTGAGGCGGCTTAGGGTCGGGTTTCTGGGGGCAGGCTTGAGACCGCTTACGACTCATTGCGGACAGTGGGGAAGCTAAGGCATGAGCTGCGTTTGTAGCTCGGCCAAGAATTGATGCCTTGTGGCGATCTTGGCGCCGTGGCTCCTTGCCGGCGGCATTCATGGAGCGCTCCCCCTTGATCCTCCGTCATCTACGCCGTGCGAGCCTACCGCTGCTGGCCCTCCTTCTCGCCTCCTGCGCCGACAGAACCGCCCACGGACGAGAACGCACCGTCGTGATCGAACATGTGACGGTGCTGGACGGACATGGCGGGGCGGCGCTCGATGACCGCAGGGTGGTCGTAAGTGGGGGCCGCATCGTCGATGTTGGCGCCTCGGCGTCTGGCCGTCTTCCGCGCGGGGCGATGATCGTCGACGGGACGGGCAAGTTCCTGCTTCCCGGCTTCATCGACATGCACGCGCATCTTCTCTTTCCGAGATGCAATCCAGACGGCGGAGCGCCGCGCTTTGATCGCGCGCTCTCCGAGAAGGCCCTGTCGGCGCAACTGGATTTCGGGATCACCATGGTGCGCAGTCCAGCCACCCCGACGATCGAGGGCCTGAGGCTCCGCGACGCGCTCAATGCCGGCCGCGTCAGGGGGCCCCGCGCGATGGCTTCGGCGGAGCTGATCAACGATCCGACCCTTAGCGACGCGCAACTGCGCCAGATCGCGCGCGACGCTCTTCCGTACAGGCCCGACTTCTTCAAGGTTTATGCGCGGCTCCGCCCAGAGCAGGTCGCCACGGTGACGGACGAGGCTCATCGTCACCACATCCCGGTCATCGGCCATCTCCAGCGCGCGAGCTGGGCGCAAGGCGTGCGCCTGGGCGTGGATCATCTGGCCCACAGCGTCGATTGGTCCGCCGATAGCCTTCCGTCTGACCGCCGGCAGACTTACCTCGCAGCCGCAAAGATGCGGCCGGGCTTTCGATCACGCATCGACTGGCTGGAGGCGTTCGACCCCAATGGCGCGGACCAGACAGCGCTTATCGACGACCTCGCTCGACGGCGGGTTTCGGTCGACGTCACCCTGATCGCCTATGACGCCAAGTTCTCGACTCCCGACGAGGGGCGCTACCGGCGCAATCCCCACCTGCGGAACTTTCCCGAACTCCGCGAGGACTGGAGCCGTTGTGACGACGCCACGGCGGACTGGACCGTGGACGATTTCAGGCGCTGGAAGGCCGCGCGCCCCAAGCTCCAGGCCTGGATAAGGCGGATGAGTGACGGCGGCGTGCTCCTCGTCACTGGCACTGACCTCACGAACGAATGGATCGCGCCCGGAGAGGGGCTGCATCAGGAATTCGAACTCCTCGCGGAGGCTGGACTTTCCCCCGATCGTATCCTGCGGATGACCGGAGCCGACGCGGCCCTGGCTCTCGGTCGTACGGATGTTGGCGTGGTCGAGGCAGGGCGACGCGCCGATCTGGTTCTCCTGTCGGCCGATCCCCGCAAGCGCATCAGTAATACGCGTTCGATCGTGTGGGTGATGCAGGGCGGGCGCATCGTCGCCAAGGGAGCGCCGCGTTAGGCGAGTCATCAGTGTCTCAGGGGCGGGAGGTCGAAGCGCCTTCACGGCGCAACACCGTCCTCGTGACGGTCCGCAATCCACCCATTCCAAACGGCGCAAGCGTCAGCTCAGTCGCCGGAGCCCCCTACCCCATCGCCTCGGCCAGCGCCCGCGCCTCATCCTCAAACGCGCTGACCGTGTCGACCTTGCGCCAGGTGATGTCGCCGGTGTCGCGAGTCAGCTGGGTCTCCAGCACCGCCACGTCGGCGTCGGAGGCGTCGTTGACCCGGGCGGCCACGCGGGCGCGCAGCACCTCGGGCGGCGCCTCAAGCCAGACGCCGAGGAAGGCGACGTCGCAGGTCTTGGCCAGGGCCTCGGCGCGGGCGCGCTCTTCAGGCTTGAGGAACACCGCGTCCAGCACCGCCGAGCGACCGGCCTTCAGGCACAGCTCGGCGTCATGGAAGAGCTGATCATAGACCCTGGCGCTCATCTCCGGCGTATAGGCCTCGCGCGGCAGCCGCTGCAGCGAGGGCACGCCCCATAGACGCTTGCGGATCTCGTCGGTACGCAGCACCACCGCGCCCGGGGCTGAGCCCAGGCCCGGCGCGCAGACCCGCGAGAAGGTCGACTTGCCCGAGCCTGACAGGCCGCCGGCCGCCACCAGGCTGACGGGCCGCGGGGCCAGGTGCTCCAGCGCCGTCTGCAGATAGGCCCGGGCGGCCTCGTCATCGCCGGTATAGGCCCAGACATGGGTGCGCACGGCGGCGCGAACCGACAGCATCAGCGGCAGCGCCGCCAGACCCGTCCACAGGCCGTCGCCGAAGCTGCGGGCGGCTTCGTCCAGATAGGCGTTCAAGACCCGGCCTGCCGCGTCGCGGCGACGGCGGAAGTCGAGGTCCATCAACAGGAAGGCCAGATCGTACTGGATGTCGATGTCCGACAGGGTGTCGTTGAACTCGATGCAGTCGAACAGGATCGGCTGACCGTTCTCGATCAGGATGTTTCCGAGATGCAGGTCGCCATGGCAGTGGCGCGCGAAGCCCTCGCCGGCCCGGGCGTCGAGCAAGGGCCCGAGGCGCTCCAGCGCCAGATCCGTCTCATGCACCAGGCGCTCGACGGCCTGCTTGCCCAGGCGCGGCGAGAGGCCCCGCAGCAGGTTGGCGTTCGAGCGGATCGTGTAGCCCAGGGCCGAGACCCCGCCGCCTTGCGGTCGCAAGCTGGATCCGGCGTGAAAGCGCGCGACGGTGCGCCCCAGCGAGTCTTCCAGCGCGTCGTCGATCGCCCACGGCTGGGTGGCCAGGACGCCGTTCTGGTCGAACCGGCGCATTTCCAGCAGGTACTCGACGATCTCGCCGTCGCCATCGATCTCTATGCCGCCGTCGGTCGCGCGCGTCAGCCGGCGCACCTCGCGATAGATGTCCGGCGCGGCCGCGCGGTTGAAGCTGAGCTCGCGCTCCAGGGCCCAGCGCCGCAGCTCCAGCGTGGAGTAGTCGAGAAAGCCGAAATCGACCGGGCGCTTCACCTTGAACGCCGACTCGCCGATCAGGAACACGCGCGCGCACGACGTCTCGATCGTGTTCTCCGCCCGCTCGCCAAACCAGGCGGCCACTTCCTGCTCGCGCGCGGCTTCCGCGTCCTTGATCACGCCGACATTCCCATCTCTTCGCGCGCAAAAACCGGCGCCGGCGCTCCATAGCCCAAAGCCGCTCGCAAGTCCTCTCGCGCATGCCTTGATCTCGCTCTTAATTCACGGTTAGATTGCATTGAGGGTGGCTGGCGCGAGTTGTGACATGCTGATTGGGGTGGGCCTCAAGCGAGCGGGCCAAAAGCGCGAGGAAATCCTCGGCTCGGCCAGGGCGATGTTCCTGCGCGAAGGCTATGCGGACGCCGGCATGGAGACGATGGCGCGAACGGCCGGGATCTCAACCGCCACGCTGTACGCCTACTTCCCCAGCAAGGCTGACCTGTTCCGGGCGATCGTCATGGAGACGATCAGCGGTGTCGCTGCGCCCGTGCGCGAGGCTGTTCGCGTCAGGGGCGACGCCCGGACGCGCCTGACCAGCTTGGCGAAGGCCTACGCCACCTTCTTCTCGCGTCCCGACACGCGCGCGCTGTTCAGGATGGTGACCACCGAGCGGCGTCGCTTCCCGGACGTCGCCGAATACGTCCTGCAAAGCGCCCGCGACGAGCTGGGCGGCGCGGCCATCGCCGTGATCAATGACCTAGTGAAGACCGGCGAGCTCAAGGTCGACAAGCCCTCGTGGGCCGCCGGCCAGCTGATGGGCATGCTCGATCACGTCACGCTCGTCCTCGGCCTGTCGGCCGGCGACGACGTGCAGTCGCGTCGGCCGGTGCGCGCTATCGCCGAGGACGCCGTGGAGACCTTCCTGGCCCGCTACGGGGCGCGGTGAGGCGGCGGCCTTAAGGGAACAACCGCTTGGTCGTCCAACCGCCTTCGGCGCGGTCAAAGACCAGACGCTCGTGCAGGCGGAAGGGCCGGTCGCGCCAGAACTCGATCGTCACCGGCGTGATGCGATAGCCCGACCAGTGCGGCGGACGCGGCACCTTTCCGAGGCCGAACTTCAGGCCCATCTCGGCGACGCGCTTCTCCAGCGCCAGGCGATCAGGCAGAGGCCGCGACTGGTCGCTGGCCCAGGCGCCGATCTGGCTGTGCCGAGCGCGGCTGGCGAAATAGGCGTCGGCCTCGGCTTCGCTGACCGGCTCGACCGTCCCGCGAATCCGCACCTGGCGGCGCAGCGACTTCCAGTGGAACAGCAGCGCGGCCTTGGGATGAGCGTTCAGCGCCTGCCCCTTGGCGCTCTGGGTGTTGGTATAGAAGACAAAGCCCCGCGCGTCGAAGTCCTTCAGCAGCACCATCCGCGAGTCCGGCATGCCGTCGGCGTCGACCGTCGAGACCGTCATGGCGTTGGGATCGTTCGGCTCCTTCTTGCCCGCCTCCTCCAGCCACTCGGCGAACAACGCGAACGGGTCGTCCTCGCTGAGCAGCGGCGGGGGCGTGGCCTCCCGCACCTGGCGGACATAGTCGTCCTCGCTGGGCGAGGCGGGGATCAGGGTCGGATCGGCGCTCATGGGGTGGGTATAGTCCTCGAGCGAGGCCGCGACCACCATTCAGCGCCCCAAAGCGAAAGTCTTAACTTAACCGGGCGTTGACCATCCGGGCGTCAGGGTCGCCGGCATGACCGCCCGGCACTCCGCCCTGACGCTTTCGGCCGCCCGCGCCCTGCTGGGCGTGGCCGCCGACGCTGACGAGCGCGAACTGCGCAAGGCTTATCGCGAGGCCGCCAAACGGGCGCATCCCGACCGTCCGACCGGCGATGCGGCCCTGTTTCGCGACGTGCTGGCCGCCTATCGCCTGCTGCAGGACACCCCGGTCGTTCGCCACCACTTCCCGCCGGCCGTCGCTCAACCGGCGCCGATCGCCGACCGCGTCTTTCTGGAGATCGACATCGCCACGGCCCTGTCGGGCGGCGCCGAGGAGCTGGCCATCGACGGTCGGCGCCTGCGCTTGAAGCTGCCCGCCGGCCTGCGCGAGGGCGACAAGGTCCGGGTCGAGGGCGTCTGCTTCGAGGTCCGCCTGCGCGCCCAGGACGGCGCTCTGGTACGTGGCGATGATCTGTGGCTGACGGGCAAGGTCGACCCACGCGTGCTGGCCGAAGGCGGCCGGGTCGATGCCGATACGCCGCTGGGCCTGCGCCCCGCCTGGATCTCGACCAAGGCCGCCGCGCGCGGCCTCGTGCGCCTGCCCGGCCAGGGCCTGCCCGCCCGCGCCCACCACAAGGCCGGCGACCTGTTCCTGCGCCTTGAAGCCGCCGAAGGCCGCGGCGAGAGCCCGGCCCGCTCGCTGCTGAAGCGTTTTGCCGCCGTCTGGGCGGCCTAGGCTCCAAGCGCCCCCTCCGTCTCGTCGCCTATCGGCGCCGATCCACCTCCCCCGCTACGCGGGTGAGGAAGAGCGGCTCCCCTCCTGCCCCGCTTGCGGGGGGAGGTGGCGCGCGGCGCAGCCGCGTGACGGAGGGGGCGCTCCAGATAATTCTATCGCGCGCGATCTTTTTCACCGCCCCTCCCTTGAATTCATATCGTGCACGATTAAATCGTTCGTACAATTTCAAGCCAAGGAGCTTCCCGATGACCACCCTCTACACCACTCGCGCCACCGTCGTTGGCGGCCGCGAAGGCCACGCTCGTACCGAGGACGGCCTGCTGGACGTCCAGCTGTCGATGCCCAAGTCGTTGGGCGGCAAGGAAACCGGCACCAACCCCGAGCAGCTGTTCGCCGCCGGCTACGCCGCCTGTTTCCAGAGCGCCATGGGCCACGTCGCCCGCACCCAGAAGATCGCGCTCTCCGGCTCGACCGTGACCGGTCAGGTCAGCCTGGCCACCGCCGAGGTCGGCTTCCGCCTGGAAGTGGCCCTGGAGGTCGAGACCCAAGGCCTGTCGCAAGCCGACGCCGAGGCCCTGGTCGCCAGCGCTCATGCGGTCTGCCCCTATTCGAACGCCACGCGCGGCAACATCGACGTGGCCATCAGCGTCAAGGCCGCCTAACAGTTTTCCCATGACCCAGAAGCCCGCGTCATCCGATCAGCCTGTCGAGATCCTGCGTCTCGACAACCAGCTGTGCTTCGCCCTTTACGGCGCGGCCAACCGGATGACGCGGCTCTATCGCCCAATGCTCGACGCCCTGGGGCTGACCTATCCGCAGTATCTGGCGATGCTGGTGCTTTGGGAGGCCAGTCCCCGGACCGTCGGAGCACTGGGCGAGGCCCTGGATCTCGACTCCAGCACCCTGACCCCCCTGCTCAAACGGCTGGAGGCCGGGGGCCTGGTCACCCGCGACCGCGACCCGGAAGACGAGCGACGGGTGATCGTGTCGCTCACCGACCAAGGCCGCGCCTTGCGCGATCAGGCGGTGACGATTCCGGAAAAGCTGTTCTGCGCGCTGGACATGCCGCTGGACGCCATCGGCGCCCTGCGCGATCGGCTCAAGGTGCTGGCGAAGTAGCTATAGTTAGTGCGTCTCGGCGGCGGCCTTTTGGGCCTGGCGCGCGCGGTGGGCGGCATGGTCGGCGTCGCTGGTCTGGCGCAGGGCCCGCAGGTCCTCGCTGATCCGGAAGATCGCGACATAGAACTCGCAGAAGGCGCGCCACAGCAGCACCAGCGCGCCGGCGACCAACAGGCCCGCGACCAGCACCGGGAAGGCCAGCAGCAACGAGCCGACGCCCGGCTCCTTCAGCGCCAGGCCGACGGCCGCGCCGACGACCGAAAAGCCGAACAGCGCGACAACGCCGAGGCCAGCCCAATAGATGAAGTGAATCACCGGCCCGGTGACCAGGCGATCGAACGTCAGGAGATCCCAAAGCAGCGAGCTGGACCCACGCTTGGTCTTATTGGCCGGAGGCATACGTCACCCCAAGACGGCGAAAAGCGCCTCTTTGCCGCCATCGCTACCAGCGACCGGCCCGCTCGGCAATGCCGAGCGGGCCTCGTCGTTTTCAGGGTCGGGAACCCGACGCCTTTACTGAGGCTTGGCGCCCGCGACCGTGGCGTCGATCTGGGCCTTGGTGGCCGTGGTCTGGACGCCGCCGTCGGCGGTGGCGCTCAGGCTGGCGCTGGGCAGAGCGAACTTCACCCCGCCGTTCGTGACGATGACATTGGTCGAGCCATCGGCGCCGGTGGTGGTCCCGGTTATCTGGCCGACCGACACGCCCTGAGAATCCTTCACCGCCATGCCGACCTTGAAGTCAGCCGCCACATTGGCCGAGCTCGGCGTCGCGGCGCCGTCCGCCGGGTTGGCCGAAGGCGGGGTCGCGGGATTGACGGGCTGAGAGGGGCTCATGCCGGGCTGCGCGGGCGCGGCGAGATCTGTCGCGCTCGGGGGCGGCGGGCTGAAGGGCGGGGTCGCCGCTTGGGCCGGCGACGTCGTCTGGGCCGGCGGCATCGGTCCGGTCGGATTGGCCGGGGTGGTCGTGGTCTGGGCGATAGCGGCGCCGGCGAACGTCAGGGACGCGGCGGCGGCGAGCAAGGCAAGCTTGTGCGTCATGTTGGAACTCTCCGTCGAGGGCCCCTCCCGGGTAGAAACAACGTGACCTCGCCGCGGCGGTTCCGTCGGCGATCCGACACGCGCGCTATCCTGGCGTGTTTTTCGCTTCGATCAGCGCCAGGATGTAGCGCTCCATCAGCCGCACCAGCTCGTCTTCCAGGCGTTGCGGATCCAGCGCCAGCTCGGTCTCGATGGTCGCCGCGCGCAGCAGGCCGATCACGGCATGGGTCAGCACGAAACCCGCCTCGGGCGTCATGTCGAAGTCAAAGGCCGCCTTGCCGTCGATGGCGTCGAAGAACAGCTGGTGGTGACGCATCACCGCAGCATCGCCGCCGTCCTGGACCAGCGTGTCGAGAAGCGCCCGCCTGGTCGCAGGCGCGCCCTCGAAAGCCGTCGCCAGCGTCCGCACGATCAACCGAACCGCACTGATCCGAGGCCCGTCGATGACGATCGCTGCGATGCGGTCGCGCGCGGCGGCCGCCTGCCTTTGGGCCAAGGCCGCCAGGATCGCCTGCTTGCCCTTGAAGTACTGGTAGAGCGTGCCGACGCTCACCCCCGCTCGCTCGGCGATGTGGTTGGTCGTCAGGGCCCGCACGCCGCCCTGCTCCAGAAGTTGAAAGGCCGCCTGGAGAATCGCCTCGACGGTCGCCTCCGACCGCGGCTGGCGCGGCGTTCGCCTCGTCTTTTCAGTCACTTGCCGCGTCGCTCCTGCGCTGCCCGGCCCGACGGGCAAGGCGAGTAGGCCGATGAACGACGATTACATAGGCTTTGATCCCAGACGAGGGTCCATGATGGACCGCCGCCACGAGAGGATCGCATGAACACCACGCTGGAGACGGTTCGCGCCAAGGTCGCCTGGCAGAGGGACGCCCTGCCCGCCCTGTATGGCGATGTCGACTTTGACCTCACGCCCGAGCGGTTCACCGACGATCCGAAGACCAGCGTCGCCCCCCGCTTGGCCCACGCCAAGCTCGATCCCGATAAGCTGGCCCTGATCAAGGCCTACACCATGCTGGGCGATGTCGTGGCCGACGCCTATGCGGCGCTGATGCCCAGGTACGGCTTCCGGCCTCTGATCCAGATGCTGACCACGGCCTGCGACCAGGGGATCGACGCCGTGCCCGACGCGCCGCCGGAACTGGCGGCCTTCATCGCCGACATGGAGCGCGTTCCCGACTGGCTGGACATGGATTTGGTGCGCGAGGGCCAGAAGCTGGACCGCAACGCCGCCGCCAATCTGGGGCCGTTCGCGATCCGGGGCGCGTTCATCGCCACCTTCATGAATAAGTACGCCGCCCTGCCCATGGCGCTGACCGGCACGCTGTCGAACGATACCGCCGCCCGCCGGGTCAACGAGACGGCGACCTTCTTCACCACCACCCTGCTGCCAGGCTCGCTGGAGCGCCACGGCGCGGGCTTCAAGGCCGCCGCCATGGTGCGGTTGATGCATTCGATGGTGCGGTTCAACGCCCTCAAGCGCTCCAACCTGTGGGACGTGGGCGTCTATGGAATCCCGATCCCGCAGGTCGACCAGATGCCCGCCGGCCTGATCCCGATCTTCCTCATGAGCTACAAGATCGTGGCCACGGGCCGCACCGTCTTCACGCCCGAAGAGCGCGCTCGCGTCGAGCTGGCCCGCTATCGCTGCTTCCTCTTGGGCCTGCCCGAGGACCTCTTGGCCGACACCCCACAGGGCGTGGTCGACACCATGAACGCCCGCAGCGCGACCTTGCGCGCCGGCTTCGACGACGCGACCTGCGGCGAGTTGGTCCGCGCCACCCTCAACGCCTATCTGCCGCCGGACGAGCGTCCGGAAAACCGGCTGTTCGACAAGGTCGAGCGCGGCTTCGCGAAGGTGTTCTTCCTGAAGAACTTCCTGAACGGCGACCGGGCGACGGCTAGGCGGATGGGCGTCGAGATCGGCCCGCGCGACTTCATGCTGTTTGGCGTGGTGGCCCTGCTGGTCAGCAGCCAGCTGGCGGCCTACCGGCTGGCGCGGAATATTCCAGGCGTGTCCGAGTTGGCGGATCGCCGCTTGGTGGCCCGGTTGAAAAAGCAGCTGGCGCGCTATGGCCATGCCGAGTTCACCAGCGACGCGGAGAAATACCGGCCGGCGGCGGGAGCCAAGGCGGCGGCTTAAAGCTGGGGCGGCTCGCGCGCCCTCTCCCATGGGGAGAGGGTTAGGGCGAGGAGGACTGCCCAGGACGGAGCGCCGGCACGCCGGCAAACTTTGTAACCCCTCACCCTCCCACCGCTTCACGGCGGGCCCCTCCCTCTCCCTTTGGAAGAGGGATTCTGAACTCCCTAGACCATCCCCACAGTCTTCAGTCGCGCGCGGGGGTGGATCTCGTTCTGGCTCATCACCACGGTCTGGCCGCGGAAGCGCTCGATGATCGAGCGGACATACGGGCGCACGCCGGGGCTGGTCAGCAGCACGGGCGCCTCGCCCGCGAGGGCCGCGCGCTCGAAGCTGTCGCGGACGCCACGGATGAAGTCCTGCAGACGCGAAGGCGGCAGGGCCAGCTGCTTGTCGTCGCCCGGGCCGATCAGGGCCTCGGCGAAGGCGTGCTCCCAGTCGGCCGACAGGGTGATGATCGGCAGGGCGCCGTCGTCGCCGCGATTGGCCCAGCACAGCTGGCGGGCCAGGCGCGCGCGCACCTGCTCGACCAGCTGGGTGACCGAGGCGGTGTGCGGGGCGGCCTCGCCGATGCCCTCCAGGATCTGCGGCAGATCGCGGATCGAGACGCGCTCGCGCAGCAGCGACTGCAGCACGCGCTGCACGGTCGTGGCGGTCACGGTGCCCGGGATCAGGTCGTCGACCAGCTTCTTCTGCGTCTCGGGCAGCTCCTTCAGCAGCTTCTGCACCTCGGCGTAGGACAGCAGGTCGGCCATGTTCTCCTTGAGGATCTCGGTCAGGTGCGTGGTGAGCACCGTGGCCGGGTCGACGACCGTGTAGCCCCGGAAGGTGGCTTCCTCGCGCAGGTCGTCGGTGATCCAGGTGGCGGGCAGGCCAAAGGCCGGTTCGCGCACGTGTTCGCCCGGCAGTTCGACCTGGCCGCCGCGCGGGTCCATGCACATCAGGCTGCCCAGGCGGACTTCGCCCGCGCCGGCTTCCATCTCCTTGATGCGGATGGCGTAGCCCTGGTTGGCCAGGCGCATGTTGTCCAGGATGCGGACCGGCGGCATGACGAAGCCGAACTCGCTGGCCAGGGTCTTGCGCAGGGCGCGGATCTGGTCGGTCAGCTTGCGGCCGTCCAGGTCGTTGATCAGGGTCAGCAGGCCATAGCCCAGCTCGATCTTGACGTCGTCGATGGCCAGGGACGCGCTGATCGGCTCCTCTTCCGGCTCGGACGGTGCGGCGGCCTCGAGGTCGGCGGGGTCGATGGGTTTGGGTTTCTTGGCGTCCTGGATGCGCTTGTAGGCCAGGGCCCCGGCCGCCAGCGACATGGCCGCGAACGGGAAGATCGGCATGCCCGGGATCAGAGCGATGACGCCCGACGAGGCCGACACCATGCCCAGGCCTACCGGGTTCATGGCCAGCTGGGTGGTCAGGGCCTTGTCGGCCGAGCCTTCGACGCCCGCCTTGGAGACCACCATACCGGCGGCGATCGAGATGATCAGGGCCGGGATCTGGCTGACCAGGCCGTCGCCGATAGTCATGATGGTGTAGGTCGAGGCCGCGTCGCCGAACGGGAGCTTGTGCTGCACCACGCCGATGATGATGCCGCCGATGATGTTGATCGCCGTGATGATCAGGCCGGCGATCGCATCGCCCTTCACGAACTTGCTGGCGCCGTCCATGGCCCCGAAGAACGTACTTTCCTGCTCCAGCTCCTTGCGGCGGATCTTGGCCTCGTCCTGATTGATCAGGCCGGTCGACAGGTCGGCGTCGATCGCCATCTGCTTGCCGGGCATCGAGTCCAGGGTGAAGCGGGCCGCGACTTCGGCGATCCGGCCCGAACCCTTGGTCACGACCATGAAGTTCACGACGATCAGGATGATGAAGACGATCACCCCGATGACGAAGTTGCCCTGCATCATCAGGTGACCGAAGGCCTCGATCACCGCGCCGGCGCCGCCGGTGCCTTCCTGGCCATGCGCCAGGATCAACCGGGTCGAGGCGATGTTCAGGCCCAGGCGATACAGCGTCGCGACCAGCAGCACGGTCGGGAACGAGGTGAACTCCAGCGGCTTCTTGATCAGGATCGCCGTCATCAGGATCAGCACCGATCCCGTGAGCGAAATGGCCAGCAGCAGGTCCAGCAGGAAAGCCGGAACCGGCAGGATCAGCAGCACAATGATGCCGACCACGCCCAGGGCCAGGCCCATCTCGCCGCGCATCAGCCCGTCGAGCAGCGACTTGGGGCTGGGCATCGCGCTGGCGGTCGGGGCGGCGGCGTCGGCCATTAGGAACCTTGAACCGGGGATGGAAGGCTAGGCTTTCGCTTGAAGCGATTTGCGGCCCGCCGCCATCTTGTTAACCAAACTTTGCATGTCGTGGCGCCGGACCGATGGTCGCGGCGGCGCGACATGTTGGCCTGACGCTTTGCCTCGTCCTCGCCCTTCGACAGGCTAAGGGTGAGGACGACTGAAGCGCCGGGCCAGGGGTAGAAAACCTCACCCTGAGCTTATCGAAGGGCGAGATTTTCGGTCCCGCCGCCTCGACGCTCCAGCCTTAAGCCGCAGCGCCCACCCCGCCCTGTGGCGGCGGCACCGACACGCCGGCGTCGGCATATTCCTTCAGCTTGTTGCGCAGGGTGCGGATCGAGATGCCCAGGATGTTGGCCGCGTGGGTGCGGTTGCCCAGGCAGTGCTCGAGCGTATCGATGATCAGCTGCTGCTCGACCTCGGCGACGGTCGAGCCGACGAAGGCGCGCGAAGCGGCGTCGGCGGCCATCTGGGCGCCGCGGGCCACCGCAACGTCCGGGGCCGGCGCCATCGGCTGGCCGTCGGGCAGGCGGATGGCGAACTCCTCGATCTCCGGACCGGTCGACAGCAGCACCGCGCGGTGCATGGCGTTTTCCAGCTCGCGGACGTTCCCAGGCCAGCGGTGGGCGATCAGACGGCGCTTGGCCTCGGCAGAGATCGGCTTCTCGTCGATGCCGTTGGCGGCCGAGTACTTCTTCACGAAGAACTCGCACAGGCTGATCACGTCGGCCGGACGCTCGCGCAGCGGCGGCAGGCGCAGATTCACGACGTTCAGGCGATAGAGCAGGTCTTCCCGGAACGTCCCGTCCTTCACCGCCTGCGCCAGGTCGCGGTTGCTAGTGGCCAGGATACGGATGTTGACCTTGACCGGCTTTGAGCCGCCGACGCGGTCGATCTCGCGCTCCTGGATGGCGCGCAGCAGCTTGGCCTGCAGGCGCACGTCCATTTCCGAGATTTCGTCCAGCAGCAGGGTGCCGCCGTCGGCCTCCTCGAACTTGCCGATGCGGCGAGCCATGGCGCCGGTGAAGGCGCCCTTCTCGTGGCCGAACAGCTCGCTTTCCAGCAGGTTCTCGGGGATGGCGGCGCAGTTAACGCTGATGAACGGCGCCTTGGCCCGGCGGGATTTGCCGTGGACATAGCGCGCCATGACCTCCTTACCCGAACCGCTTTCGCCGGTGATCAGGATCGAGGCTTCGGACGGGGCGACCTGGTCGGCCAGCTTGATGACCTGCTCCATAGCCGGATCGCGGACGACCATCGGCTTTTCGTCGTCGGTGACGGCGGCCAGGACGGCGGCGATCAGCTCGGCGTCCGGCGGCAGCGGGATGAACTCCTTGGCGCCGGCCTTGATGGCGTTGGCGGCGCGCATCGGATCGGCGTCGACGCCGCAGGCCACCACCGGCACCCGCATCCGCTCGGCCTCGTTGGCGGCGATCAGACCGGCGATGTCGAGCGCGTAGTCGACCATCAGCAGGTCAGCGCCCTGCCCCGCTCGCAGCGCGTTGGTCGCCTGCTCCGTCGTTTCGACGTGCGAGACCTTCGCGCCCGCGCCCATCGCCATCTTCACGGCGACCGAGAGCTGCCCGTTCAGTTTTCCAACGACCAGAAGCCGCATCTCTTACTCTCCCTCTCGAACGACCACCGGGCGTCAGCCCTGGTCGCCGTCCTTGATGATTTCCGTCATGGTCACGCCCAGGCGCTCGTCGACGACGACGACCTCGCCCCGGGCGACCAGGCGGTTATTGACGTAGATGTCGATCGCCTCGCCGACCTTACGGTCCAGCTCAAGGATCGAGCCCTGGCCGAGTTGCAGCAGCTGCGCCACCGACATGTTGGCGCGGCCCAGCACGGCCGAGATGTTGACCGGAACGTCGAAGACCGGCGCCAGGTCCGCAGCGGTCTTGTCGCTGAGCTCGACCGGCATCTCGGAGGCCAGCATGGCGCCTCCGAATTCGTCGAGCGGGAGATTGTCTTCGGCCATCGTTCGTCAGCCTTCCTAGGTAAACAGGGGTTCGGCGTGGAGGCCTTCGGCGGCGATCGCCGCCTCCAGCGCCTCGGCGACGCGCTGGGCGGCGCCGTCGGGGTCGAAGGCCGCGCGGCCATCGCCCCAGTCGAAGGTAAAGGCAGCGGGAGCCATGGCGCCGTCGGCGCGCGCGACGATCTGGCCTTGGAAACCGATCTGTGCGGCGACGTTCTCCAGCGCCTGCTGGGTGCGCTCCTCAAGCTCGGGCGAGACGCGCACGAAGATCCGGGGCTGGGCCTCGACCTCGCGGGCCAGCGCCTCGAGAGCCGCCGTGACCGGGGCCTCGGGGAAATGGGTCAGGGCCGCATCGGCGATCTTGCGGCCGCAGGCCAGGGCCAGCATCGCCGAGCCCTCGCGATGCTCGTGCGCCACATGGGCCAGGGTCTGAAAGGCTTGCTGCACGGCCTGAGCCACCTCGGCCAGGGCGTGGGCGGCTTCCTGCTCGGCACGGACCAGGGCCGAGCGCTCGCCCTCGGCGTAGGCCTGCGCCTTGGCGGCCTCGACCTCTTCGGGCGTGAAGCTCTTCTTCACGCGCGGCGCGGTGTAGGCCACGCCGCCCTGGTCGTCGAAGACGGTGTCGAAGGCGAACTTGCGGTGAGGGATGTCGGTCATCGCATGCCCCTCAGTAGATCAGCTCGTCGTCGGCGCCCGAGCCGGCCAGCATGATCTCGCCCTTGGCGGCGAGATCCTTGGCCACCTGCACCATGCCCACCTGGGCGGCGTCGACGTCCTTGAGGCGCACGGGGCCCATGCTGTCCATGTCCTCGCGCATGATCTTGGCCGCGCGCTCGGACATGTTGGAGAAGAACATGTCGCGCAGCTTGTCCGAGGCGCCTTTGAGGGCCAGGGCCAACTGTTCCTTGGGCGTGCCGCGCAGCAGGGTCTGGATGCCGCCCGGATCGAGCTTCGACAGGTCCTCGAACACGAACATCAGGGCGCGGATGCGCTCGGCGGCTTCGCGGTTGCGCTCTTCCAGGGCGGCGATGAAGCGCGCCTCGGTCTGGCGGTCGAAGTTGTTGAAGATCTCGGCCATCATCTCGTGGCTGTCGCGCTTGGATGTGCGCGCCAGGTTCGACATGAATTCGGTGCGCAACGTCATCTCGATCTTGTCGAGGATCTCGCGCTGCACCGGCTCCATCCGCAGCATGCGGGTGACGCATTCCAGGGCGAAGTCTTCCGGCAGACAGGCCAGGACGCGGGCAGCGTGGTCGCTCTTCACCTTCGACAGCACGACGGCGACGGTCTGCGGGTATTCGTTCTTCAGATAGTTGGCCAGAACGGCTTCGTTCACGTTGCCCAGCTTGTCCCACATGGTGCGACCCGCCGGACCGCGGATTTCTTCCATGAGGGCGTCGACCTTGTCGGGCGGCATGAACGAGGCCAGCAGGCGCTGGGTCTGTTCGTACGAGCCCATGATCGCGCCCGTCGAGCTCATGCCCGAGACGAACTCGACCAGCAGGTCTTCCACGACCGAGGCCGAGACGGTGCCAAGGCCCGCCATGGCCTGGGAGACTTCCTTGATCTCCTCGTCGTCCAGGGCTTCCCAGATCTTGGTGTGATCCTCACCCAAGGCGAGCAGAACGATCGCGGCCTTTTCGGGCCCCGACAGGTTCTTCACGTCGGTGACGGCGATTTTCATGGCCATCAGGTCGACTCGTGCAGCCAGTTACGCAGGATCGCGACGGATTCGTCAGGATGCTTCTCGACGAATTCGGAGACGCGCTTGATCGACGAGGCCTTCACCTGGCCCTCGATCTTGGCGATGTCGATACGCTGGTCGATATCGCTGGGCGCGGGGCCAGCAAGCGCGATCGGCTCGCCGGACTGATCGACCACCACCTGCTGCTGGGTGCCGTCCGACAGCGTCACCAGACGCGTGACCGGCTGACCGCCCGACGGTGCGGCCAGGGCCATCTGGCCCGGTGCGGGCGCAGACAGGTTCTTGATGAACGGACGGACCGCGAACAGCAGGATCAGCAGGGCCACGACAGCCAGCACGCCCAGTTCGGCGGCGCGCATGATGTCGTTCTTGTCGAAGCCCGCCAGAAGCCCCGCCTTCTCCAGACCCTGGTCCTCGGGCTGCGGGAACTTGATGTTGGTGACCCGGACCTGATCGCCGCGCTCGGCGTCAAAGCCGACGGCGGTCTTCACCAGTTCTTCGATCTGTTGGATCTCCTCAGCGGTGCGCGGCGTGTAGGCGCCCGGCTTGCCGTCCTTGCCCATCGGGGCGCTCACGCCGTCGATGGCGACCGCCACGGCGACCTTCTTGATCGTGCCCGGCTCCTGCACGGTGGTCTTCACCGACTTGGAGATCTCATAGTTGGTGACGCTGTCGTTCTGCCCCGAGCGCGAGCCCAGTTGCTGGAAGCCGTTGGCGCCTTGGCCGCCCGGAACATTGGCCGCGGCGGTGACGCCGGCGTTGTCGTCGTTCTTGTTTTCCTGGCTGGAGGCCTCGGTCGTGCTTTCCGAGCGGACCACCTGGCCATCGGGATCGAAGCGCTCCTCCTGGGTGGTCACGCGGTTCAGGTCCAGCTCAGCGGTGACATTGACGCGCGCCTTGCCCGGGCCCAGCACGCCCTCGATCATGTCCTTGACGGTCTTGGCGATGCGGGCCTCGACCTCGGTCTTGCGGTCCTGGGCCATCTTGCCGGCCAGGCTCTCGTCGCTTGGAGCCGACAGGGTCTTGCCGTGCTGGTCGATGACCGCGACCTTCTCGGCCTTCATGTTCGGCACCGACGACGAGACCAGGTTCTGGATGGCCCGGACCATGTCCGACGACGGCTCGCGGGAGCCAACACCGATGGTGACGGCGGCCGAGGGCTGCTCGGCGTTTTCCTCGAACAGCTGGCGCTTGGGCAGAACGAGGTGCACGCGGACGCTGTTGACGCCCTGCATCGCCTTGATCGTGCGCTCCAGCTCGCCCTGCAGGGCGCGCTGGCGGTTCAGTTGCTGGACAAAGTCGGTCTGACCCAGCGCATTGCTGGTGTCGAAGATCTCGTAGCCGATGGACCCGGAGCTCACGAGCCCCTTGCCGGCGACCATCAGACGCGCGCTGGCGACCTTGTCGCGCGGCACCATGATGGTCGAGCCGTCGCCCTTGGTTTCATACTTGATGCCGGCTTGGTCCAGGGCCTGGGTGACTTCCGAGGCTTCCTTGAGGTCCAGGTTCGAATAGAGCAGCTCACTGGGCTCCCGGCCCATGAACATGACCAGGGCCACCAGCACGGCGACGACGCCCGCGCCGACACCCAGCATCGCGGCGAGACGCCCGACGCCGAACTGCCTGATTGAACCCAGAAAGCTTTCCACGAAGCCCCATCCCCTGCGTCAACAATCCCCGAGGGGAAGCCCGCCAAACGCATACGAAGCGCTCGTCGGTAGGCAGGATTTACCCAGTACAAGGTAAACGAGGCGTTTATATCTGCCGGCCGCCGCGCGTTCCGCAGGCGCCAAAACGTCGCGGCCGCGCCCTTTCGGGCGCGGCCGCTGAACGTCGTCAAACCCTTGCGGCGTATGGCCCTTGGGGTTTTCGAGGCGAGGAAGGGCGGTCACATCAACACACCCCGCCCGTCTTAACGGTACTGCTGGATCCGGGTGGTCCGCAGGCCCGCCAGGCCGTGCCGATCGATCGACTGCTGCCAGCTGAGGAACTCGTCGTTCGTCAGCTTGTAACGATCGCACGCCTCGTCGAGCGAGAGCAGACCCCCGCGAACGGCGGCCACGACCTCGGCCTTCCGACGGATAACCCAACGCTGGGTCTCCGCGGGCGGCAAATCCGCCAGAGTGAGAGGCGCACCGGTCGGACCGATGACGTACTTTTCACCCCGGCTGTTGGTGCGCTGCTGCTGCAACATGGCTTTACGCCTTTCCCACAACCATCACTGTTGAAGGCCACTATAGGCGCCGCCTAATAACAGCGGCTTAATTCCAATAGTAAAGAAAGGCCTAAACAAGATGGCTCCTTAGCAGTCCGTAGTGTCTCAGTGTGAAACACAAGAATTAAAGAATGTTAAGCTCTATGATCAGCGCTTAATATTCAAGAGTTCCTCAAGCATCTGATCGGCGGTCGTGATGATCTTCGACGAAGCCGAGTAGGCGCGCTGAGTAGTGATCAGGCCAGTGAACTCCTGCGACAGGTCAACGGTCGAGGCTTCAAGGGTAGAGGGGGCCAGAGCGCCGGCGCCGCCTTGCGACGGAGCCTTCAGGCTGTAGGTGCCGCTCTCGTTGGTGACGCGATAAGCATTGCCGTTGACGCCCTTCAGACCGTTCGGGTTCGAGAAGGTGGCGATGGCGACCTGGGCGATCCGGCGGGTGACGCCGTTGTCGAAGATGGCCGAGACATAACCGTCCTCGTCGACCTCGATATTGGTCAGGTTGCCAAAGGCCGTACCGTTGGTGTTGACCGACTGGACCACCGACTGGCTGTTGTACTGGGTCAGACCGCCGGCGGCGCTGGCGAGATCGATCTGAACCTCCTGCTCGTCAATGCCCAAGGCGTCGGCCCAGGTGGGCGGCGCGGGCGGTTGCACCGCAGGCGGCACAACGGCCGGCGCGACATAGCCCGAGCTCTTGATCGTGATCGCTGTTGGAACCGTATTGCCGAACAGTCCGCCGGTGTTCTTGAGCTTGCCGTCCGTGGTGAACTCGATGATGCCCGTGCTGATCTGGCCGTTGCCGTTGTTCGCCAGGTCGCCCGGCTTGGCGCGCAGCTCGGCGTACCACTGGTTCGGACCGGGCCCCTTGAGCAGCGAAAGCGTCACGGTGCGCTGACCGCCCTTGGAGTCCGAAAGCGGGATCTGGACTTCGAAGTCCGGCTTGACGCCCTTGCTGTTGTCCTTGGCGTAGTCCGACATCGACCAGGTCGACGGGTCATAAAGCTTGCCCGCCACGACCTCGGCGTCGTCGGCGCCGGCGGCGTCGATGATGCCCAAGTCCTCCAGGTTGATCGTGTCGCCTGCGGCGTTGATCCGGGTGGTGGTGGTCGAGCCGGCCACCGGCGAGGCGCCCTTGTAGTCGATCGTCGAGCTGACGATCTCATTCGTGCCTGCGTTGTAGGCCACCTTACCGGTGGCGATGATCACGCCGTTTTCCTTGATGTCGACCAGGTACTCGTTGTTGCCGCCAACCGGATTGGCGACGCCGGTCGAGCTGTAGATGACATCGTAGTTGTGGGACGTACCGGCCGAGTCGACGACATTGGTCTTCGACGGCGACCCCGCAGTACCGACCTTGAACGACACGGCCGCCGCCACAGGCTGCTCGGAGCGCAGGTTCGCGTTGACGCCGACGCGGGTGGTCTTCTCGGCCGTACCGCCAACGCTGCCGACGTTGATCGACGCCAGCTGCGTCAGGTCGGACGGGTCGGGCGTGATAAGGCCGCTGACCGGGTCGGCCAGCCAGCCCTGCAGATAGAGACCTGCGTCGTTGCGCAGATAGCCGAGGCTGTCGAGCTGGAACGAGCCAGCGCGCGTGAACGAGCGCGTGTCGGCGGCCGTCAGGTTCTCCGGCTTTTCCGTGGTGACGAAGAAGCCCGCGCCCGAGATCGAAATATCCAGGTTCGAGGTCGTCGACTGGGTCAAGCCTTGCTGGCTGATGAACTGGTGCGTCTGGGCCTTCACGCCGCCGGCGCTATAGGTCTGGTTCTTGTTGCCGGACGTGACCAGCGTCGAAAAGTTCGAGGTCGAACGCTTGAAGCCGACCGTGTTGACGTTGGCGATGTTGTCCGAGATCGCGGCCAGGGCCGACGAGTTGGCGACCAGACCGGAAACGCCGGCGAGCATGGCGCTGTTGATGCTCATGACTGAATTCCTACAAAAAGGGGGGACGAGGGTTCAGCGCTGTTTGCGTTTGGATCCGCAGGAAGACCGTCTTCCGGGGACCGCGTCGGCGTCTTTCTGACGCCCGGTCGATGGGGGTTCAGGCCGCCTCGGCCTGGTTGGGTGCTCTAGGCGGCGGCCGCCTTGATGCCGACGACGTTGTCGACGGGGATGGTCTTGCCATCGACGACGACCATCGGCTGACCGGTGGCGTTGTCGACGGCGGTCACGACGCCCTCGGTGCGACCCTTGATGTTGGTCGCCTTGATTTCGGCGCCGTCACCGGTCTTGGCCGTCACGACGATGCCGTAGACACCGCCGTCAGGCAGCTGGGCGCCGCTGTCGTCCTTGCCATCCCAGGTGATGATGTGGTCGCCGCTCTTCTGGTCATCCGGCGTCAGGGTGCGAACCACCTTGCCGGCCGGGTTCTTGATCTCGACCTTCAGCGACGCCGAGGCGCTGGGCTGGGTCCAGGAGAAGGTCGCCGCGCCGTTCTTCAGGGTCGAGGTGTCGCTGATCGCCGAAACCTGCTTGCCGATCATCGCCACCCCTTCGGAGAGGCCCGTGCCGGTGTTCATGCCGACCAGAGCGGCCAGCAGATCATTGGTGACGAGCTGCTGCTCCACACCGGTCATCTGCGTGATCTGCTGGGTCATCTGGGTGGTGTCGGTCGGTGACAGAGGATCCTGGTTCTTCAGCTGCGTGGTCAGCAGCTGCAGGAAGGTCTCCTTGTTGGTCGCCAGCGACGTGCGCGAGTTGTTGATCTTGTCGAGGACCGACGCGGTGTTTTGTGACGAGACGGCGGTGGCCATGTCGGTCTCTCCTAGATCCGGATGTCGAGACCGCTGTCGGCGACCGTCTTCAGGCCGGGCAGCAGTTCAGGGGTGATGGTGATGTCTTCTTCGCCGGTCAGCGCGGCCTGGAAGGCGCGGCCCGAGAAGGCGCGCTGTCCCTGGTCGCCCCAGCCTTCGAAGGCGAAGAACGGGTTCTGGCTTTGGCCGCCCTGGCTGGAGACGTCGAAGCTCAGGGCGTTGTCGGCGACGTTGAAGCCGGCGTCGGACAGCGCCTGGCGCAGCTCATTGGCCTTGCCGCGCAGCTCCTGAGCAGCATGCACGGTGTCGAAGCGCATCGAGGCGGTCAGGGCGCCGTCGCGGGCGATCTCGATCCGCACGTCGACCTTGCCCAAGCCGTCCGGGGTCAAGGCCACGTCGAAGCGCGTGGTCTTGGCGTCGGCTTTCTTGAGGATCTCGGCTGACAACGCCGCGACCGTCTCGGGCGAACCGCGCACTGGGGCCGGCGCGGCGGCGGGCGTAGCGGTGTTAGCCGCCTGCATCTGGACCGGCGGCGCGGCGGTCGCGGTCGGCGCAACTTCGGGGCTCGACGCGCCGGCGACCGAAGCATCCACAGTGACCGTGGCGCTGGCAGGAGCCTCAAAGCTGTTGGCTTGGTCGTTGGCCTCGTTGTTGGCGCTCGTATCGCCACCGCCCGTGGCGTTGGACGCGACGGCGGTCACCGCTTGAGCGGTCTCGGCCGATTCTGCGGTCACGACCGCTTCAGGAGCGCCGGACGGCGCGGCCTGGCCTGAGGGCGCTTCGACCGACTTCGCAGCGATGGTCGCGACGCCCGACGTCACGGTGGGCGGGACCTCGACGGTGTCCGTGTTGGCGGCAATCGCTACCGGAGCGGCCTCCGTGGCGCTCGCGGCCTCCACTGGCGCGGAGGGCTGCTCCGCCGGCGTGGCGACCAGCGCCGGGGCGGCGACCGGAGCGGGCGGGGCGCTCGGGGCCTGCGCAACGACGGCGGCGGCGGTCGCCTCAGTGGTCCTGGTCGACGCGGCTTGTGCGGTCGATAAGGCGGGCGCGGCGACCTCGGCGGGCGTAGGCGTGGCGGCCTGAGGCGTGGCCGGGTCCACGGCGCTGACAGACGTCTCAGCCTCCCCGGCCAAAAGGGTCATGGCCTCGAGCGCAGAGGCGTCCAGTGCTTGTTCGCCGACGACGGCGGTCGTCGGCGCAGGCGCAGCCTGGGGCGAGGTCGCGCCAGCGGCCTCGGGCGCCTGATCCGTCGTCCCCTGCGGCGCGACGACCAGATCCTCTCCCGCGACCTCGACAGCGGCGGCGAACGCCGAGGCGTCGCTAGCAGCGGCGGCGGCGATCGCTGGAGCCTGATCAGCCGGGACATCGACCGGCGTGGTCGTCGCCGGCTCGGCGGCCATGGCGGCGATCAACATCGCAGCGGCCTGGGCCGAGGCCAGAGCCGAGTCGATCTCGACCGGAGTCTCGGCGCCCGTCTCGGAGGTTTCGGCCTTGGCGCTGGAGGCCATGTCGGCGGCCGCATCATCGCTGGCCTTGGCGTCTAGGGGCGCCGCCATGGCGTCTTCAGCGTCGGCGCGAGGCTCCTCCTGCCGCTCGACGGCCTTGGCGTCGGCGCGCGCCTCAGTCCGGGCGGGTCTTTCAGCGGCTTTCACCTCACGATCCGCGTCGCGGTCATCGCTCTTGGCCTCAGCGCGGCGGGGCGCGGGACGCGGAGCCGGAGTGTCGTCCGACTGGCCGGCGATGGCCAGCAGGGCGTCGAAGCCGTCGGCGGACGCCTTGCCGCCAGCGGCCGGGGTCGGCGCGGCTGGAAGAGCGGCGGTGGGTGCGGCGATCGCGGTCATGCGCAGTCGTTGCTCGGTTGGCGACGGCCCATGACGGACACGTCTTCGCCGCCTCCCTCAGCAACGGTCGGGCCAACTTGGAAAACACCCCCTAAGCCTCTGTTATAAATGACTTTAATGGCTTGTTTACGAAGAAAAATAGCGCCGGATGCGGCGCTTTTTGCCGAGTTCGAAGGACTGTGAGGGACGGGAGTTGCCGCGTCGCCCCGCCACGCCCCGGGTTGGCGCCGTCCTTGCGGAAGACCTCTCGTCGAATTTCCGACCGGCGGAACATATCGCCATGAATTTCAATGGCTTGGCACATCATCGGGGATCATGCCCCACCGCGACCCGGCAAGTTTCGCCGGGCAAGGGCGCGTCGTGCGTTGCGCGGTTTGCCGAGCCGAAGGAGGCCTGATCCATGTCGCTCAATGCGATCATGAGCACGGCGACGTCCGGCATGATGGCCTCGCAGACGGGTCTGCGCGTCACGTCGGACAACATCGCCAACGTCAACACCACTGGCTACGTCCGCAAGACGGTCAGCCAGTCGAACATGCTGTCCAACGGCATGGGTGTGGGCGTCAGTATCGACGCCATCAAGCGCGCGACCGACAACTTCCTGCAGTCGGCCAGCCTGAACGCCGCCTCGGAAAGCGGCCGCGCCTCGATCGTCGCCAGCACGCTCAACAGCGCCCAGCAGCTGTTTGGCGACCCCAGCGGCTCGACGAGCTTCTTCACTGTGCTGGACGACGTCTACGCCGCGTTCTCCTCGGCGCAGGACGATCCCTCCTCCAGCCTGCTGCGCACCCAGGCCCTGACCCGGCTGGACGACTTCCTCAGCGAGTCTAGCCGCATCACCGCCTCGCTGTCGAAGCTGGGCAAGGACGCCGATACGCGGATCGCCGCCGACGTCGGTCGGGTCAATGACCTGCTCAGCCAGATCGACGCACTGAACACCGACATCACGCGCGCCAAGGTGGCGGGCGCCGACGCCACGGGCGCCGAGAACGTTCAGAGCAAGCTGGTCGATGAGCTGTCCACGCTGATGAACGTGCAGATCTCGCCACGCACGCTGGGCGGGATCGTGGTGCGTTCAACCGAAGGCCTGAACCTGGCCGGCGACGGCGCGGCGAAGGTGACCTACCAGACCTCGGCCACCGCCACGGGTTTCCTGACGGTGCAGCTCGCCAATGGCTCGGACTATCCGGTCCCGCTGAACATCTCGAGCGGCGAGATCCGCGGCCTGATGGACGTGCGCAACATCGATCTGGTCAACCTGTCCGACCAGCTGGGCGAGTTCACCTCGCGCGCCACCGAAGAGATCAACCGGGCGGCCAACGCCGCCTCGTCGGTGCCGGCGCCCACCAGCCTTTCGGGCCGCGACACCGGGCTCGACGCCCAGGCGGCCATGACCGGCTTCACGGGCAAGACCACGATCGCGCTCACGAATGCGAGCGGCGTGATCCAGCGCCGGATCGACATCGATTTCACCGCCGGCACGATGACGGTGAACGGCGCGGCCGGTCCGGCCTTCACCCCGGCTAACTTCATCACCCAGCTGAACACCGCCCTGGGCGGTCAGGGGGCGGCGGGCTTTTCGAACGGCGCGTTGAGCATCAATGGCGTCGGCGGCCTGGGCGTGGCGATCGCCGATGACGCCACCACCCCCTCCAACAAGGCCGGCAAGGGCTTCAGCCACTATTTCGGCCTCAACGACATCGTCCGCACCAGCGGCTATTCGCCCTACGAGACGGGCCTGACGGCGACGGACCCGCACGGGTTCACGGCCGGCGAGATGACGATCCGCCTGACCGACGTCGAGGGCGGCCGCATCCGCGACATCCCCTTCACGCCCCCCGTGGGCGGCACGATGCAGAACATGCTCGACGCGCTGAACTCTCGCGCGTCCGGGGTCGGCCTCTATGGCCAGTTCTCGATGAACGCTCGGGGCCAGATCAGCTTCATATCGAACACGAACACGCCCGTGACGATGTCGATCGTCGACGACAGCACCGAACGCGGCGCCGGCGGCCCATCGGCCAGCCAGTTGTTCGGGATCGGCCCCGCCGAACGCAGCACGCGCGGCGAGAAGTTCTTCCTCAACACGGCGATGGACCAGAACCCCAAGCTTCTGCCTTTCGCCAAGCTGGACCTGACCCAGGCGGTGGGCGGCAATGCGGCCCTGGCGATCGGCGACGGTCGCGGCGCGCTGGCCCTGGCCAACGCCGGCGAGAGCACCGCGACGTTCGGCGTCGCGGGCAGCGCCGCCTCGGTGACCATGACGGTGGCGCGCTACGCCGCCGACTTCGGGGGGTCCATCGCCCGCAAGGCCGCCACCGCCGAAAGCCGCAAGGACGCCGCCGCCGCGGTTTCCAGCGAAGTCGACAGCCAGCGTCAGTCCGAAGAGGGCGTGAACCTGGACGAAGAACTGATCAACCTGACCACCTACCAGCAAGCCTTCAACGCCTCGGCCCGCCTGATCCAGGCGACCAAGGACATGTTCGACGTGCTCACCGGAATCCTAGGGTAAGCCATGACCCGCGTCTCGACCGTTCAGAACTACAACATCATGACGTCCAACCTCATGAAGGCGCAGATCCGCCAGAATGACGTGGGCGCCCAGGTGGCCAGCCAGAAGGTCGCCACCGATCTGCGCGGCTACGCCAAGAACGCCGAGGTGCTGACCGCAATGCGCAGCGCCCAGACCAAGATCGAGGGCCTGCTCGATCAGACCAAGCTGGTCAACAACCGGCTGGATATGCAGAACACCGGCATCGGCCGGGTGGCCGACGCCACCAAGGACGCGCGCGAAGCCATCGCCAACTCGCTGGCCGCCGGCAACGCCACCACCCTGATGCAGCAGTTGCAGGCGGCGTTCAGCGAAGTGGTCCAGGGCGTCAACACCAAGTCGAACGGGCTCTACGTCTTCTCCGGCGCCCAGACCCAGACCCCAACCACCACCGCCACCACCATGGCGGACCTGACCCTGGCGCCCTCGACGGCGTCGCTGTTCCAGAACGACCAGTACATCACCACCAACCGGGTCGATGAGCAGACCAACGCCAAGACCGGCGTGCTGGGCGACGCCCTGGCCACGGGCACCTTCGACGCCTTCAAGCAGGTCCAGGCCTATATCGACGCCAACGGCCCGTTTACGGGCAACCTCAACGACACCCAGGTCAACTTCCTCAAGGGCCTGCTGCCCACCTTCGACGCGGCCTACAAGACGGTGGTCGACATCCAGGGCAAGAACGGCGTCAACCAGAAGCGCTTCGAGGCGGCGGAGACCGATCTCTCCAACCAGGCCGACACCCTGACCACCATGGTCGGCGGCATTGTCGACGTGGACATGGCCGAGGCCGTCACCCGCCTGGAGGCCGCCAAGCTGGCGGTTCAGGCCTCGGCTCAGGTGTTCACAAGCCTGCAGGCCTCCTCGCTGCTGAACGTTCTGAAGTAAGCCCGTCCATCCGCGCGTCCGGCTTGGCCGTAAGCGCAGGCATGAGCTTGCTGTTCTCGACCTGGCCCGCCACGCGCGCCGCCGGCCTCGCCCGCCTGGACGCCTTCCTGCCGCACGCCGGCCGCGCCTACGCCGCCCGGCGCAACCACGCGGTCGCGACGCCCACGGTATCTGGCCTGTCGCCCTATCTGCGTCGACGGATGGTCACCGAGCGCGAGGTGCTGACCCGCGTTCTGGCCCGACACGACGAGGCCGCCGCCGAGAAGTTCGTCGACGAGGTGTTCTGGCGCGCCCATTTCAAGGGCCGGCTGGAGGGCCAAGCGGAGATCTGGGCCCGCTATCAGACCGCGCTCGTCCAGGGCCAGGCGGCGCTGGACCACGACCCCGCCCTCGCCCGCCGCCACGCCGACGCCGTCGCGGGCCGGACCGGGATCGACGCCTTCGACGCCTGGGTCGCGGAACTGGAGGCCACGGGCTATCTGCACAACCACGCCCGCATGTGGTTCGCCTCGATCTGGACCCACACCCTTAGCCTGCCGTGGGCGCTGGGCGCGGCGTTCATGTTCGCGCGGCTGCTGGACGGCGATCCGGCCGCCAACACGCTGTCGTGGCGCTGGGTCGTGGGCCTGCACACGCCGGGCAAGACCTATCTGGCGCGGGCCGACAACATCGCCCGCTACACCGACGGCCGCTTCCAGCCCAAGGGCCTGGCGAGCGACGCCCCGCCCCTGGAGGAGCCGCCGTTCGCCCAGCCCTGGGCGTCGCCCGCGCTCGATCTGGCCCTTCCTGGGGGACCGATCCTGCTGCTGGTCACCGAGGAGGACCTGCACCCCGAGAGCCTGCTGCCCCCGGGCGCGGCCGTAGCGGCGATCCAGGTCGTAGACGCCGTAGAGATGGAGGGTCACGCCCGCTCCGACCTTGTCCAGGCCTTCGCGAGCGCGGCGCTCGACGACGCCGCCACACGGGCCCGGCAGGCCTTTCCTGGCACACCGGTCGATCGTGGGCCGCTCGACGCCGAGGCCCTGGCGCAGGCCGCCTTGGCCGCCAGGGTCAGCACGGTCGTCACCGCCTACGCGCCTGTCGGACCGACCCGCGATCGGCTGGAAGCCCTGGCGTCGCAACTGGCCGCGCGGGGCCTGCCCCTAAAGCGCCTGGCTCGTCGCTACGACGCCCTGACCTGGCCGCAGGGTCGCGGCGGCTTCTTTGGCCTCAAGAAGCGGATCCCGCGGCTGCTGGACCAGCTGGACCTGCGGCCAAACGCCCAACCCGCCCTGCTCTAGCCCTCGCCTCGCAAAATCCGGGTCGAGCCGCTATATGGCGGCGATGGACTTGGCGACGACCGACACGACCCCCGCTTCCGACCCCGACACGCTGATCGCGCGCGCGGTCGAACAGGCGCGCGCCGCTGTCGGCCTGCCCGAGGGAACGCGGATCGTTGCGGCGATGTCGGGCGGCGTCGACTCCACCGTGACCGCAGCCCTGCTGGCCCGCGCCGGCTATGACGTCGTCGGGGTGACCCTGCAGCTCTACGACCACGGCGCGGCGATCTCGCGCAAGGGCGCCTGCTGCGCCGGCCAGGATATCCTGGACGCCCGCATGGCCGCCGAGCGGATCGGCATCCCGCACTATGTGCTCGACTACGAGAGCCGCTTCCGCGAGCAGGTCATCGAGGACTTCGCCGACGCCTATCTGCGCGGCGAGACGCCGATCCCGTGCGTGCGTTGCAACCAGACGGTCAAGTTCCGCGATCTGCTGGACGTGGCCCGTGACCTCGGCGCCGAGGCGATGGCCACCGGCCACTATGTGCAGCGGGCCATGCCGGCCAATGGCGGCAACCGTCCGCAACTGCGCCGCGCCGCTGATCCAGCCAAGGACCAGAGCTATTTCCTGTTCGCCACCACGCGCGAGCAGCTGGACTTCCTGCGCTTCCCGCTGGGCGGCATGGACAAGCCGACCGTGCGCGCCGTGGCGGCGGGTCTTGGCCTGTCCATCGCCGACAAGCCCGATAGCCAGGACATCTGCTTCGTGCCCGAGGGCAAGTACACCACCGTCATCGACCGCATCCGGCCGCAGGGCGCGGAAGCGGGCGACATCGTGCATCTGGATGGCCGGGTGCTGGGCCGCCACGAGGGCGTAACCCGCTACACCATCGGCCAGCGCCGCGGTCTGAACATCGCCGTCGGCGATCCGCTGTTCGTGGTCAGGATCGACGCCGACAAGCGCCAGGTGATCGTCGGCCCGCGTGAGGCGCTGCTGACCGCGTCCCTGACCTTGAAAGAGGGAAGCTGGCTGGGCGGTCAGGACAGCCTGGAGGCCGCCGCCGAGGACGGCCAGCGGGTGCTGGCCCGCGTGCGCTCGACCCGCGAGCCGGTTCCCGGGCGCCTGGCTTTGGTCGACGGCGCGCTTTCGGTCGTGTTCGACGGCGCCGAGGAAGGCGTCGCGCCCGGTCAGGCCTGCGTGCTCTACGACCCCGCCGATCCGGATCGGGTTCTGGGCGGCGGTTTCATCGCCGGCACGACCCGGACGATGGACCTGGCGACGGCCTGATCGGCCTCAGCCGGCTTCGCGACAGAAGTCGCCGCCCCAGTCGGCGTCACCAGCGCCGCGCTGGCGCCGACGACGGGCGGCGGAGACGGCTTCGCCGCTCAGATAGTCCGGCACGGCCTCCGCCGGCATGGGCCGCGCGAAGTGGTAGCCCTGCATGACCGTCGCCCCCAGCGCGGCCACGCGGTCGCGCTGGACCTCGGTCTCGACGCCCTCGACCACGCACTCCATGCGCAGGTTTCGACCCAGCTGCAGCACGGTGCGGACGATGTCCTCGCTGGCGGGATTATGCTCGATGTCCGAGACAAAGCTGGCGTCGATCTTCAGCTTGTCCAGCGGCAGCAGCCGCAGGTGGCTGAGGCTGGAATGGCCGGTGCCGAAGTCATCCAGCGCCGTGCGAACCCCGAGCGCGTGAAAGGCGGCCAGGGCGTCGCGGGCCTGGTCAAAGTCGCAGACGATGGCCGTCTCGGTGATCTCGAAATCGATCCTGTGCGGCGCGATGCAGCTTTCACGGACGATATCGAGAAGCCGCTCGACGTTCTCCATCGAGGCGATGTCGCGGGCCGACAGGTTGATCGACACCCGCACGTCCATCGGCCAGGCGCGCATCTCGCGCAGGGCCTTGGCGACCAGCAGGCGGGTGATCTCGACGATCTGGCCTGAACGCTCGGCGGCGCGGATGAAGACATCGGGACGGATCGGGCCGATCTCGGGGCTGGTCCAGCGAGCCAGCGCTTCCAGCGCGACGGTGCGCTGGGCCACGATGTCGACCAGCGGCTGGAAATGGACGCTCATCTCCTTGTCGAGATCGGCGTGGCGCAGGGAATGCTCGACCACCGCCATGTCGCGGATCGCCGCCTCGTGGCGCTCGTCGAACACCACGGCCGTGCCCTTGATGCTCTGCTTGGCGTGGTAGAGGGCGTAGTCGGCGCGTTCGAACAGCTGCTCGCTGGTCTCGCCGCCGCAGGGGAACGGGCAAAAGCCGATCGAGGCGCCGACCTGGGCGCGCACGCCGCGCAGATCGTAGGTGGCGTTCAGGGCCGCGCACAGCTCACGGCCCAGCGCGCGCAGGGCGTCGCCCTCAAGGGCCGCGTCGATGATTAGGCCAAACTCGTCGCCGCCCAGGCGCGCAGCCAGGATCGGCGGCCCGTCGAACGCCTTCAGGCGACGGCCCACCTCGATCAGCAGGCGATCACCAGTGGCGTGGCCAAAAGCGTCGTTGATCGGCTTGAAGTCGTCCAGGTCGATGACCCCGACCACGAAACGCTCGCCACGCTCGCGCGCGGTCTCGACGCGGGCGTCCAGCTCGGCGAAGTAGCGGCGGCGGTTGGGCAGGTCGGTCAGGCTGTCCAGATTGGCCAGGCGATCGTTCTCGTCGCTCAGCCGCCGGGCCTCCTCGGCCTTCTGGGTCAGGGTCACGCGCGAGCGAACGAGGTCGGCGAACTCGCTGTACTGGGTCAGCAGGATGACGATCATCACCGCCGAGACGACGACGATATTGACGGCGATCGCCTCGAACACCGGCTGGCCGGTGGTGGCGAAGAAGGCGACCATCGAGCCCAGCACCACGGTGGTCACCAGGATCGCCGCGCCGCGGAGATGCATCAGGCAGAAGATGCAGGCGATGACCGTGATGGCCATGTAGAAGGCGATGTGGGACTGCTGATAGGCGTTCCCGTACGGGTACAAGGACAGCGACCAGCCCGCGAACAGCGCCGCCAGCAGACCCGAGGTCTTCAGCGTGCTGGTGAGCATCCGGGCGGCCTGATCGGGATCCACGTCCTTGCCGCCGATCTTCAGCCAGTCGACGCTCCGGACCGCGCAAGCCAGGGTCAGGGCGATCGGCAGGCCGATGGTCTGCCACAGCGGCGCTACGTGCAGGTGGGTGGCCGCCAGCGCGTAGGCGTTGCCCAGCACCACCACGTACATCAGAGGAACCTGCCAGGAGAGCGCCCGCGCCTGGGCGATCACCAGCTCGGGCTGATCCCGTCGAATGGCGAAAAGACTCTTGATCCGTAGAGACAGGGGTGAGGCGCCGAACATGCCCAAACCGTGTTCAGAGAACGGTGAAGCCTTCCCGAACGCGGCCAGCGTACAGGGTGTGGCGGATTGTCGCGGAGGTTCCGTCCTTGCCTATTCGGCGGCGATCTTCACCGCGTCCAGCGCCTCGCCGACGGTGGGCGCGGTGAGGTCCTGAGGGCCGGCCCGTTCGATATCCCGCCGGTCGACGACCTGGCCGCACGCCTCGCAGGCCAGCACCGGATGGAAGGCGCAGCCGCAGGTCTTGTGCCGGAACAGCACCGGCGACTTGTCCCGGCCATAGACGTGGCGGTCGCCCCACTCGGCCATGGTCAGCAGCACCGGCGACAGGGCCAGACCCTTTTCGGTCAGCCAGTACTCATGGCGCGGCGGGCGTTCCGAATAACGCCGCGTCTCCATCACGCCGTGGCTCACCAGCGTCTTCAGCCGGGCGGCCAGGACGTTGCGGGCGACGCCCAGACGCTCCTGCCATTGCTCGAAGCGCTTCACCCCTGCGAAGGCGTCGCGCAGGATCAGCAGAGTCCACGGGTCGCCGACGACCTCGAGGGTGGCGGCGACCGAGCAACGTTCGTTGGTATAGTCAGCTGTGCGGCCCATATGGCGAGGTTGCGGCGTTCCGCGAGGGAAAGCAAGAGAGCGTTGCGTTTGAAGATGAACCGGCATAGGTTTTTTTTCGCAATTGACTCTCTCGGTTCATTGCCAACTGGCGAGCGGCGCGTTTTTTCGGCGGCGCCGCTCGCCCCTTTCGCATCACGTTTCCGCAACCCTCTTGCACGGACAGGCGCGATGAGGGCCTATCCCACCCCGAAATATCTCAAGGGAGCTTGATCCATGTCCGCCGCTGATCCCGTCGTCATCGTCTCGTATGCGCGCACGCCGATGGGCGGCTTCCAGGGCGCCCTGGGCGGGGTCAAGGCGACGGAGTTGGGCGCCACGGCGGTCAAGGCGGCGATCGAGCGGGCCGGCGTCGCGGGCGACAAGGTCGAGCAGATCATCATGGGCTGCGTGCTGCCCGCCGGTCTTGGCCAGGCGCCGGCCCGTCAGGCCGCGCTGGGCGCGGGCCTGCCGCTCTCGGTCGAGGCGACCACGGTCAACAAGATGTGCGGCAGCGGCATGCAGGCCGCGATCATGGCCCACGACGCCCTGGCGGCGGGCAGCGTCGACGTCGTCGTGGCCGGCGGCATGGAGAGCATGACCGGCGCCCCCTACCTGATGTCCAAGCACCGGGCCGGCGCCCGCATCGGCCACGACCAGATGTGGGACTCCATGTACCTGGACGGCCTGGAAGACGCCTACACCCCCGGCAAGCTGATGGGCGCCTTCGCCGAGGACAGCGCCCAGACCTACCAGTTCACCCGCGAGGCCATGGACGACTACGCCACCAAGGGCCTGATGAAGGCCAAGACCGCCGTCGAAAGCGGCGCGTTCAAGGCCGAGATCACGCCCGTCAGCGTCGTCACCCGCAAGGGAACCGAGGTGGTCGACACCGACGAGCAGCCTGGCAAGGCCGATCCGGCCAAGATCCCGACGCTACGTCCGGCCTTCAGCCGCGACGGCGGCATCACGGCGGCCAACTCCAGCTCGATCAGCGACGGCGCCGCGGCCCTGGTCATGACCCGTGAGAGCGTCGCCAAGGCGCTGGGCCTGCCGATCGTCGCCAAGGTGGTCAGCCACGCCGCCCACGCCCATGAGCCGGGCCTCTTCACCACCGCCCCGGTGCCGGCCATGCAGAAGGCCCTGAAGAAGGCCGGCTGGACCGTCGCCGATGTCGACCTCTTCGAGGTCAACGAGGCCTTCGCGGTCGTGGCCATGATCGCCCAGAAGGAGCTGGGCATCCCGGACGACAAGCTCAACGTCAATGGCGGCGCCTGCGCGCTGGGCCACCCCATCGGCGCCTCGGGCGCGCGCATCCTGTGCACCCTGATCAACGCCCTGCAGTCGCGCGGCGGCAAGAAAGGCCTGGCCAGCTTGTGCATCGGCGGCGGCGAAGCCACGGCGATGGCCATCGAGCTAGTCTAGGGCTCTTTCAATCCTCCCCCTAGCGGGGGAGGTGTCGACGCGAAGCGGCGACGGAGGGGGAAGCGGCAAGGTCAGCAGGACTTCCCCCTCCGGCGCTTCGCGCCACCTCCCCCGCTGGGGGGGAGGATTTGGATATCCTGGCCTGATCACGCGTTGGAAATCCCATGACCGACACCTTCCGCCACAACCCCGAACTGTCCCGCTACGAGCTCGACGTCGACGGCCTGCTGGCCTTCGCCGACTATCAGCGGTCCGGGCATCGGCTGGTGATCCCGCACGTCGAGAGCGATCCGGCCCTGCGCGGCCAGGGCGCGGCGGGCCGTCTGATGGCCAAGGTCGCCGAAACGGCGCGGGCGGAAGGGATGCGGATCGTCCCGCTGTGCTCCTACGCGGCGGCATGGCTCAAGCGGAACGATCCGGACCTGATCGCCTGACCGCTCAGAGCATGTACGGTCCCCACAGGATGACCACGGCGCCGACGACGCCTAGGGCTGTCAGGACCGTGGCCAGCGCCACCAGACCGGCGACCGCATGCTTAGCCCGGGCGCTCACGCCGTCCTGGGCTCTCAGGTAGAGCTCCAGAACCACCAGCGGCAGCACATAGGCGCAGAGCTGCAACGCGATGTCGGCCGGCCCTGACAGGGTGCGGTCCATGCCCCAGCCGCCGGTCAGGGGCGCCCAGACCATCAGCGCCACGCGCAGGAACCAGACGCCGTTGACCGCCAGATAAGCCCTCAGCGCCCAGCGTCGATGGACGGCCAACCGCCGCGTAGCGGCCATCCGCCACGCTTGGACGCTGAACCCCAGGATCAGAACCCCGTTCAGAGACACCAGCCCCGCCGAAGCCAGCGACAGGTAGGTCGGCCGCCCCCAGGTCAGCCAGAGTCCGCCCAGGGCCATGACGAAGGCGGTGACGAAGAACACCCGCCCGGTCCAGCGATGCAGCGCGGGCGCCTTCGCCCGGATGACAGGGACCAGTTGCATAAGTCCGCCCAGGGTGACGACAACGGCCAGCAGCACGTGAACGGCGAACTGCAGGTTCCCCAGCGCGTCGCCGGCCACATAGCCCTTGATGATCGGCTTGTCGTTCCAGGCGGCCAGGTCGCCCGCCAGGGTCTTGCGGCCATAGTGGGCCAGGATCATCCAGATGAAGGCCCCCTGGCCGATCGCGGCCACGCAGAACCAGGCCTGGGCGGCGCGCCTCAGCCATAGGTCCGCCGCCCGCCGCGCCGCTGCGGGAGCCGTCTGTGTGGAGGGGTCAGTGTCTGTCATCGTCACGCGTCGGTCGCTCCTGTGTCCGCTCGTCTGGCGACAGGGCGTGACGCATCCGCGACGCGGGGTCTTGCCGATTTGGAAATCGGCTATGGATTATCGCCAGAAGCGTCAGGGCCTTGTCTGAGGAGCAGCCGCGCATGCGCGCCCACATCCAGACCGCGATGGACCGCCCCGGCGGGCGCTGGCCTGAGACCTATCTCTATGGCGGCCTGTTCGCGGGAGCGATCGTGGCCTTCTGCCTGGCCCAATGGCTTGGCCCGCGACTGGGCCCCGCCTCCGGCCTGGTGGCGATCGCGGGCGATGCGACCTGCGGCTGGTCCTGGCTGCTGGTGCGCGCCCTGTTTCAGCCGCCCAGGGCGCAGCGGGCGCGCTGGCCCCTGCTTCTGGTCCTGACGCTCGTGGCGATCGGCGCGCTTCTGCGCGCCTCGGGAGACCTGCCCGCGCCGCTGGCCCGGATAGCCGAGAACCTGGGCGGACTGATCAGTTCGGCCATGCTGTTGATGGCCACGCTGGAGCCGCTGAAGGGACTTTCCGCACGGACCCTGCGGGCTGAGCGGCGGTTTCGCCTGGCGTTCACCGGCGGCTATGCGGCCCTGCTGACTGTCTCGGTGCTCTGGGCCAATGGGGCGCCGGCCGCCGCCTGGAGCTCTTTCGTCAAGCCGGTCTGCGCCCTGGCCGCCCTGGCCGGTATGGGGGTCGCCGTCGCCTACCGTCAGCGCCACCCGCTGGAGCCCGCGCGCGCCGTCCGCCAGGCGCCGCTGCCCGCCAACGCTGAGGAGCTGGCTCAGGCGATCCTGCGCTCGGTGGCTGACGAGGGCCTCTACGCCCAGCCCGACCTACGGGTCGCCGACCTGGCTCGCCGCCTGGGCGCGCCCGACTACAAGGTCACCCAGTGCGTGACCGGTCCGTTAGGCTTTCGCAACTTCAACCAGATGGTCAACCAGATCCGGATCGACGAGGCCAAGCGAAGGCTGGCCGACCCGGCCTTCGACCACCTGCCGATCCTGACCCTGGCCTATGACTGCGGCTTCGGATCCATCGGCCCGTTCAACCGGGCGTTCAAGGCGCAGACGGGGATGACTCCGCTGGCGTTTCGCAAGATCCGCCGACAGCCGTGACTATTTCGGCGCCGCCGGCGGCGGGCTCTCGAAGCTACCCGCTGCGCCCGGGAACACCGTCGGGCTTTCCCAGCCGTCCGGGCTGATCGCCGAGACGCCGAAGAAGTAGTCGTCGATGACCACGTCCTTCAGGGTGGTCGTCGCAGCCGGGCCCGGAACCCAGCGGTTCAGGCGCCATTGCGGGTCGGTGGTGACGCGCCACCAGACGCGGTGGCCCGCCGCGCCGGGCGTCGGGGTCCAGGAGACCTTGGTGTCGGCGCTGACCGCCCCCTCGATCTTGACGCCCGACGGGGGCGGCGGGGCCGAGGCGAGGCTGGCCATGGCCACGGTGTTCAGGCGCGTGACCTGGGCCAGATAGGAAAAGTCGACGCCCTCGATGGTGTCGCCATAGGCCTTGCCGTTCTCGGTGCGCAGGTTCTGGTGCTGGCGGTCATAGTTCTCGACGGCCTCGGTCACGCGCACGGCCGGATAGCCGGCCTCCAGCAGCGGCACCTGGTCGCCGCCCCGGCCGTAGCGGTCGGTGCGATAGACCATGACGACGTCGAAATTGGTCAGGTAGCGATCCGCCAGTCCGTCGAGATAGCGGGCGAGGTTGCGCGAGGGGCTGTCGACCTCGCCGCCATTGTAGCGGCGGCTGTTGGCCTGCTCGGGCGTCTCGACGGCCTTGGTCCCCTCGGAGAAGACGCGGACCTGCGTGTTGTTCATCAGCCCGCTCTGGCCGCGGCTGTTGCCGACGATGTCGTTGTTGAGGTCGGCCTCGACCTTCCAGCCCTGGGCGCGGGCGTAGTCCGCCAGGATCTTGCCGCCCAAGAGGCCCTGCTCCTCGCCGGACAGCACGGCATAGACCAGCGTGGCGGGGAACTTGTGCTTGGACAGGATGCGCGCGGCCTCCAGCACCGCCGCCACGCCAGAAGCGTCGTCATTGGCGCCGGGCGCGTCGCTGGTGAAGTCCATGACGTCGGTGACGCGGCTGTCGATATGGCCGGCGATGATGATCACCCGGTTGGGGTCGGTCGTCCCCTTCTGGACGCCGAGGACGTTCATCACCTCGGTCGGGTTCGGCACCCGGCGGCCGGTGACGACCTGGGACGGCGTCTCGACCGTCAGGCAGCCGCCGCAGTCCTTGGAGATCGCCTCGAAGCGGGCCTTGGTCCAGCGCCGGGCCGCGCCGATGCCACGCGTGTCGGACTTGGTGTCCGACAGGGTGTGGCGGGTGCCGAAACCGACCAGCGAGCGGATCGTGCTCTCCAGCGCCTTGGGATCGACCTCGGCGGCCAGGGTTCGCAGCAGCGGCTGGTCGGTCGAGGGCTGGGCGGGTGCTTGAGCGTGGGCGGTGGCCGCCACGCTGGCGGCGGCGAGGAGAGCGAGAACGAGGCGCATGCCGGCTCCATGAAATCAGCGCCCGGACGTTGCCGCCCCGGAGACGCCCCGACAACACATTTTCCGCCCATTCTCGGGAGGGCGCTTAAGCCTCGGCGCGCTGGGCGATAAACGCCACGCGATCCAGCACCTCCGGCCCGGCGGCGGGCCCGGGGCCGTATGCGAAATACTCGGCCGTGATAGGCTTGCCGCTGACACGGTCGATCAGCACTGGTTCGGCGGGCAGGCCCGTCTCGCGGTCGACGAGTTGACCCGCGATCCCCTCGACCGCGAAGTGCCGGTTGCCAAAGGCCAGCATGGCGGTCAGCACGCCGCCAAAGTCCCGCCCCCTGTCAGTCAGCACATATTCGTAGCGCAGCGGCTTCTGGCTATAGGCCCGCTTCACCAGGAAGCCGTTCTCAACCAGAGCCGCCAGGCGCTTGGCCAGGATGTTCGGCGCCACGCCCAGGCTCTTTTCGAACTGGTCGAACCGTCCAAGGCCTTGGCCAGCGTCGCGCAGGATCAGGAACGTCCAGACATCGCCGACCCGCTCCAGCGTGCGGGCGACCGGACATTGCGTGAGGGCGCGTTCAGATTTGCTCATGGTGGAATAGTTGGCGTGTGACTTGCGATTTGCAAGTTACCCCATAGCTAGGGACCACAAGCCGGACCGATGGGGCCTCGGCGAGGGATTTCAGAGAACGATGAGCAACAGCAGCAAGGGTTCGGCCCTGGTCACCGGCGCCTCGACAGGGATCGGCGCGGTTTATGCCGACCGCCTGGCCAAGCGCGGATATGACCTGGTTCTGGTGGCGCGCGACGAAGTCCGGCTGAACGCGCTGGCCGAGCGACTGCGCGCCGAGACGGGGGTCTCCATTGAGGTCGTCAAGGCCGACCTCACCGACAAGGGCGACCTCCTGAAGGTGGAGCAACGCCTGGCCGCCGACACCGCGATCACGGCCCTGGTCAACAACGCGGGCGTTGCGGGTTCGGGCGACTTTGTCGGCTCCGATCCGGACGCCTTCGAGAAGATGATCCAGTTGAACGTCGTCGCGGTCACCCGCCTGGCGTCGGCCGCCGCGCGCAACTTCGCGCCGCGCAACGCCGGGACGATCATCAATCTGGCGTCTGTCGTCGGCCTTGCGCCGGAGATGGGCATGCCGGTCTACGGGGCGACCAAGGCCTATGTAATCTATCTGACCCAGGCCCTGCGCGCCCAGCTGGCCAGTTCGGAGGTCCGTCTCCAGGCGGTGCTGCCCGGCGCCACCCGCACCGAAATCTGGGAGCGCTCGGGGACGGACATCAACGCAATCGATCCGAACATCCTGATGGATGTCGACGACATGGTCGATGCGGCTCTGGCGGGCTTCGACCAGGGTGAACTGGTGACCATCCCGTCGCTGCCCGACGCCGCTGACTGGGACGCCGCTCAAGCGGCCAGGACCAAGCTCTATCCGAACCTGTCCCGCAACCAGCCGGCGGATCGCTTCAGCAAGGCCTAGAATGAAGGTCTCGCCGACACGGCGCTCACACCCGCGCCGGCGAGGCCGCCCTGAGCGGGGTCCTGGCCTGATGCCGACCAGACCCCGCCCGGGAACGCGAAACTAGCTCAGCACCATCACGACGACGCGGCGGTTCTGGGCCCGGCCTTCGCGCGTTTCATTGGCCGCCACCGGGGCGTCCTCGCCGTACGAGATGGTGGCCATCCGGTTGAGGGCCACGCCATGCTGGCTGAGGAACCTGCGCACGGCCTCGGCGCGCTTTTCGCCCAGCTCGTTGTTGTAGTTGGGCGAACCCGAATTGTCGGTGTGGCCCTGGATCTCGAGATAGACGTTCTTGTTGTCGGCCTTCAGCTTCTCGGCGAACTCGCCCAGGCGCTGCTCGGCTTCCGGCGATAGGGTCGCGGCGTTGACCGGGAACTTCACCGAGTCATCGCTCAGCACCAGGGCGTACTGGAACTTGCCCTCGGCCAGCTTGCCGGCGGCGATGGCGCGGTCCAGCGCTTCCTTCGAGGTCTTGTCCAGCTCGCCGATCTGGCCGTCGTGAGCGGTGACCCGCTCGTTGACCGCGCCGACCTGGGTGTTGACGTACTTCTTGGTCGCGCAGCCGCTGACCGTCAGGCCGCCCATCACCAGGGCGGCGGCGACCATCAAGGTCTTCCTGCTTGCTATCATGTTCGGGTCTCGTCCGTGGTAGGGGCGCGAGACGTCCTGCAACGCTCGCCCCTCCCAAACGCGCAGCCGAAAGGGGCCAAAGCGAGGCGCGATTCCGGCGCTTCCGGGTCAAGCTAGACCATTGATCTTCCATCACATTTAGACCGCGCGCGAGCGTGCGACGGCGCGTTTTGTTCCACGAATTTTTGTCTGGATTGGCGCAGCGGATGGACCGCCTTCGGGTGGGAGGCTCTCGCTCTTCGCGAAGTTATCCACAGGCCTTCCCACCAAGAATCCGACCTCCCCGGCGAACGCCGGGGAGGTCGGTTAAGGAAGGGCGTCTATCCCCGCTCAGTAACCGACGTTTCCGTTGAAAACCGGGCCCTTACAGGAAAACGCCGGTTTCTTATCCCCACCCCCGCCGATGGCCCCATGCTGGAGCGCATGAGCCAGCACCGCCCCTCGACCCGCACCTGGTGCGATCGCCTGCAACAGAAGCTGATGGACGCCATCGACGCCGCCTTGGCGATGGTCGAGGCCAGCGACGATCCGGCCGTCCTGGCCAAGGCCCGCGACCGGGCACGGGTCTGCGGCCAACTGGCCAGCGAGGCCCGCAAGGTGCTGGCCCTGGACCCCAAGCCCGACAAGCTCAGCAAGCTTCCGGGCGCGATCCGCGAGGCCTTCGACCGCCCGGAGGCCCAACCCGCGCCGCCGATGGCCGCGCAAGCCGTGGCGATGCAGGCGGCGCTCGCGAAGCTGAAGCGGCGGTAGGGATCTTAAGCGCCCCCTCCGTCACGTCGCCTATCGGCGCCGCGCCACCTCCCCCGTTTCACGGGTGAGGAGGAAGCTGCCCCCTCCTGCCCCGCTTGCGGGGGAGGTGGCGCGCGGCGCAAGCCGCGTGACGGAGGGGGCGCTCACTTGAGCCGCCCTACGCCCCCTCCTCATCCACATAGATCACCACCGGCTTGCCGCGCGACAGCGGCTCCCAGCCGGCCTCGATGGCCGAAGCGATGGCTTTGGCGACGATGCGCACGGGGATCTGCGAGGGCTTCAGCGGCGGGGCGCTGAACTTGGGTTTGGGGCCGGGCGGGAACTCGATCAGCGCCTCGCGCTGGCCTTCCTTGTGCCGCGCGGCGATCACCTTGCCGTGGCGCTCGGACGGGTCATACGACCACTGCGGCAGGCGATGCAGCCGCCAGACATAGGGGTCTCCGTCGACCTCGATGTCGAATTCGGTGATGAGCTTGGTGGTTTTGGCCATGCGGGGAGATACCGCGTTGGGCGGCGACGGGAAAGTGGGGGGCCGAAGCTAGCGTCCCAATGCCCTTATGCGTGTCATCCCGGGCGGCGAAGCCGACCCGGGACCCAGGGGGTGGATGAACGCGGTGCTAGCCGCCCCTGGGTCCCGGCTCTCCGCTGCGCTGCGGCCGGGATGACGAGGTTTAGGATGAAACCTCTCATCCTCCCATCGCCGAGAGCGATGGGCCCCTCCCTCTCTCAAAGAGAGAGGGGCTCGTAGCGCCTACTGCAGCACCGCTTTTCCAAACGACAGCTGCCCGTTCGCCACCCCCACAGCGATGACGCCGCCGTCCTCGATCTCGCCGGCCAGGAGCTTCTTGGCGATCGGGTCGACGAGCTCCTTCTGGATCACGCGCTTGAGGGGGCGCGCGCCGTAGACGGGGTCATAGCCCTTGTCCGCGATCCAGTTCAGGGCCTCGGCGTCGAGGGCGAGAGCCATGCGGCGGTCGGCCAGCAGCTTTTCGAAGCGCTGCAGCTGGATGCGGACGATGTCGCCCATGTTGTGGCGCGACAGGCGCTTGAACAGGATGATCTCGTCGATCCGGTTGAGGAACTCGGGCCGGAAGTGGCCGCGCACCGTGTTCATCACCATCGGCCGCACGGCTTCCACGTCCTCGCCCTCCTCCTGGTTGGCCAGGAATTCGGCGCCGAGGTTGCTGGTCATGATGATCAGCGTGTTGCGGAAGTCGACCGTGCGACCCTGGCCGTCGGTCAGGCGACCATCGTCCAGCACCTGCAAAAGCACGTTGAAGACGTCCGGGTGGGCCTTCTCGATCTCGTCGAACAGGACGACCTGGTAGGGACGCCGGCGCACGGCCTCGGTCAGCGCCCCGCCCTCGTCGTAGCCGACATAGCCGGGAGGCGCGCCGATCAGGCGGCTGACCGAGTGCTTTTCCATGTACTCAGACATGTCCATCCGGGTGATGGCGGCCTCGTCGGCGAACAGGAACTCGGCCAAACTCTTGGTCAGCTCGGTCTTGCCCACGCCCGTGGGTCCTAAGAACAGGAACGAGCCGATCGGCTTGGACGGGTCCTGCAGGCCGGCGCGGGCGCGGCGGACAGCGTCGGAGACGGCCTCCAGCGCCTCGTCCTGGCCGACCACGCGACCGCGCAGCTCGTCCTCCATCTTCAGCAGCTTCTCGCGCTCGCCCTCGAGCATCTTCTCGACGGGCACGCCGGTCCAGCGGCTGACGACGGCGGCGATCTGCTCGGCGTCTACAACCTCGGGCGTGAGGGCCTGGGTGTCGCTCTGCTCGGCTTCCGCCAGGCGCTTTTCCAGCATCGGAATCTCGCCGTACTGGATCTGGCCGGCGCGGGCGAAGTCGCCGGCGCGCTGGGCGTTGGCGAGGTCGGCGCGCAAGCGATCGAGGGCTTCACGGGCTTGCGCCGCGCCGCCGACCTTCTCCTTCTCGGCCTTCCACTTGGCGGTCATCTCGTCGGAGCGGAACTGCAGGTCGTCGATCTCGACCTCCAGGTTCTCCAGGCGCTGCTTGGAGGCGGCGTCGGTTTCCTTCGAGAGGGCCTCGCGCTCGATCTTCAGCTGCACCAGGCGCCGGTCGATCTCGTCCAGCTCTTCGGGCTTGGAGTCGATGGCCATGCGCACGCGGCTGGAGGCCTCGTCCACCAGGTCGATCGCCTTGTCGGGCAGGAAGCGGTCGGCGATGTAGCGGTTGGACAGGGTCGCAGCGGCGACGATGGCGCTGTCGCTGATCCGCACCCCGTGGTGGACCTCGTACTTTTCCTTCAGGCCGCGCAGGATCGAGACGGTGTCTTCCACCGTCGGCTCGCTGACGAACACCGGCTGGAAGCGGCGGGCCAGGGCCGCGTCCTTCTCGACGTGCTTGCGGTACTCGTCCAGCGTGGTGGCGCCGACGCAGTGCAGCTCACCGCGCGCCAGGGCGGGCTTCAAGAGGTTGGAGGCGTCCATGGCCCCGTCGCCCTTGCCAGCGCCCACGAGGGTGTGCATCTCGTCGATGAACAGGATAATCGAGCCCTCGGCGGCCGTGGTCTCGTTCAGCACGGCCTTCAGCCGCTCCTCGAACTCGCCGCGATATTTGGCGCCGGCGATCAGGCTGCCCATGTCCAGCGACAGGAGCTTCTTGTCCTTCAGGCTCTCGGGCACGTCGCCGTTGACGATGCGCAAAGCCAGGCCCTCGACGATGGCGGTCTTGCCGACGCCCGGCTCGCCGATCAGGACGGGGTTGTTCTTGGTGCGGCGCGACAGGACCTGGATCGTGCGTCGGATCTCCTCGTCGCGGCCGATCACGGGGTCGAGCTTGCCGTCGCGGGCGGCGGCGGTCAGGTCGCGGGCGTAGCGCTTGAGGGCGTCATAGCCTTCCTCGGCGTTGGCGCTGTCGGCGGTGCGGCCCTTGCGCAGGGCGTTGGCGGCGGTCTCCAGGGCCTGGGCGCTGGCGCCGGCCTCCTTGAAGAGCTTGGCCGCGTCGCCGCCTTCCTTGGCGATGGCGATCAGCAGGCGCTCGGTGGTGACGAAGGCGTCGCCGGCGGTCTTGGCCGACTTTTCAGCCTCGGCGAACACGCGGGCGGTGTCGGGCTTCATGTAGAGCTGGCCGCCGGCGCCGTCGACGCGCGGGGTCTTGGCCAGCAGGGTCTCGACGCCGCCGTCCAGCTGGTCGGGGCGGCCGCCGGCGCTCTGGATCAGGGCGCGGGAAAGCCCGTCCTTCTCCTCGAGCAGGACCTTCAGGATGTGTTCGGGCGCGAACTGCTGGTGGCCGCGGGCGAGCGCCAGGCTCTGGGCCGACTGGACCGCCTGTTTGGCGCGATCGGAATAGAGGTCGATATTCATGATGTCCCCTCAACTAGGCGGATCAGGACGCGCTGCCTTGATCAAGCACAACGCGGCCGGCTTCAGACACTGCGGAACGGCTTGAGCGGATCAGCCATCGGCCTGACCCTGACGCTCCGAAAGGGGATGTAGGTGTGGCCCATCAGCCACACAAGGCTCACCAGCCCTTGCTGCTGAGATATCGTTCCAGTTCCTGGATCCGCACGGCGTCGGAGGGGTGGGTCGAGCCCAGGTCGCCGCCAGACTTGCCGCCGTCCAGCGCCTGCATGTTGCGCCACAGCTTCACCGCCTCGCGGGGGCGGTAGCCGGCGCGCTGCATGAAGTCGACGCCCAGCTTGTCGGCCTCCAGCTCCTGCTTGCGCGAGAACGGGAGAAGCAGGCCATAGCGGGTGGCGTCGTCGCCGTGGTCCTTGAGCAGCTTGCCAAACTCGGTGCCGCCGGCGGCGGCCTTGGCGATGCCCAGCAGCACCTTGGAGGTGGTTTCCTGGGAGACGCGCTCGGCGGCGTGGCGGGCCACGACGTGGCCGGCCTCGTGACCGATCACGGCGGCCAGTTGGTCATCGTTCTCGACCAGGGTCAGCAGGCCGACCGTCACGCCGACATGGCCGCCAGGCAACACGAAGGCGTTGGGGGCCTCGTCCAGGAACACCGCATAGTCCCAGGGCCGGCTGGCCAGGCCGGCGGCGCTGATCACCCGCTGACCCACGGCCTGGACGCGGGCGTTCTTGCGCGGCTCTTTGGAGACATAGCTGTTGCGCAGCGTCTCGGCCCAGGCCTTCTCGCCCTGCGCCGCCAGGTTGTTGTCATTGACGATCAGCAGCTGGTCGCGGCCAAGGTCGGCGTTGTACGCACAGCCGCCCAGGGCGCAGGCGACGGCGATCAGCAGCGGAAGGATCAGGCGCGGCAGGGTCATGGGCTCGGCGAACTGTGTTTCGAAGTCGACACAAGCCTTATCTCCGGCGCCGGTCCGGGACGCAACCGTAACGCTTACGCGTCTCCCAGCCGCGCGATGACCTTGGCCAGCTGGCGCGGGTCAATGGGCTTGGAGAGGATCGGGACGTCGCGCAGGTCGGGGCGCACGCCCTGATCGCCATAGCCGGTGACGAAGGCGAACGGCACGCCGCGTTCGCGCAGGATCTCGGCGGCGCGGAACGAGGTCTCGCCGTCGCCCAGGTTCACGTCCAGCAGGGCCAGGTCAAAGCCGTTGGCCTCCGCGGCCGCCACCGCCTCGTGGGCAGAGGCCGCCGGCCCGATGACCGCGCAGCCGAGGTCGCCGAGCAGGTCTTCCACCAGCATGGCGACGAACAGCTCGTCCTCGACCACCAGGATCCGAAGCTGATCAGGCCGCGCCTCGGAAGAAGCGGTTAGACTCGCCGGTCTTGCCGAGTTGCGCGTCGATCTCGCAGACGACGCCGCTCGCCGGATAGCCGAGGCGAACCTCCCCCCCGAGTTCCCGGGCGAGCCCGCCGGTGATGAGGCGGGTCCCAAAGCCCTGACGGGTCGGGGGCGCAACAGTTGGCCCATCGGTTTCCTCCCAGATCAGTTTCAGGCGCGCGTCGCCCTTTTCGGCTTCACGCCGCCAGGTGATGCGCACCTGGCCCGCCGTGTTGGAAAGCGCACCGTACTTGGCCGCGTTCGTCATCAGTTCGTGCAGCGCCATCGACAGGGCCAGCGCCGCCTTCGGCGCCAGTCGCACAGAAGGTCCGTCGAGGGCGAACCGTTCCGCCTCGCCATGGGCGGCGACGACGGTGGCGACGATGTCGGTCAGGGCCGCGCCGTCCCAGCTCTCGCGGGTCAGGATGTCATGACCGCGCGACAAGGCCAGCAGCCGCCGGGTCAGGCTGTCGCGGGCGTCGTCCAGGGTCTCGGCGTTACGCAGGGTCTGCCCCGCCACCGACTGCACCGTGGCCAGGGTGTTCTTCACCCGGTGGTTCAGCTCGTTGATCATCAGCCGCTGCAGTTCTTCAGCGCGGCGACGGTCGGTGACGTCGCGCATCACGCCGGTGAAGAACCGCTGCTTGCCGTCGTTCCACTCGGCGATCGACAGCTCCAGCGGGAAGGTCGTGCCGTCGCTGCGCCGCCCCTCGACCTCCCGGCCAATCCCGATGATCCGCCGCTCGCCGGTCTCGCGATAGCGGGACAGATAACCGTCGTGCTCGCCGTGATAGGGCTCAGGCATCAGGATGTTGACGTTCTGGCCGACCATCTCGGCGGCCGCGTAGCCAAACAGGCGCTCGGCGGCGGGATTGAACGCCTCGACCCGTCCGCGCTCGTCAATCACGACGATGGCGTCCACGGCCGTATCGACGATCGCACGGTATCGCGCGTCGACGGCGGCTGGCTTGGCCGCAGCTTTCGGTGAGGGGGTAAGCTTACTCGCCATGTACAGGCCTCGGCTTCTGAGACCGAGACCCTAACGCCGGAGTTGTCACCTTGCTAGGCCACAACTCAACCTGAAGAAGAATAACCCCAAATCCGTAACAAAAAGCCCCGTTCCTTGAGGAGGAACGGGGCCTTGCTTTGTCGCCTGAAAGCCGACCTTAGGCGTCTTCAGCTTCCGGCTTGGCCGGCGCGCCTTCGCCCGCTTCGAAGCTGCGCGGGGCGCGGCGGCGGCGGGGCTTCTTGACCTCTTCGCCGTCGTCCGAGGCCGGGGCCTCCGGCGCTGGGGCGGCTTCAGCGCGCTCGGCCTTGCGGCCCAGGAACGCCGGGGCGTGGCTGACGGCGCCGTCCTGGCCGCGCAGCATCGGCGAGCCTTCGCCGGCCGGCGCCTCGGCGGTCAGAGGCGAGGCTTCCGGCTCGATCACGGCCATCGGATCGCGCTCGCCGCGCGGCTGCCAGTCGCGGTCACGATCGCGGTTGCGGTTGCGGTCACGACGGCGGCCCTCGCGGTACTCGCCCTCGCCCTGCGGCTGGTCGCCCTCGGCGGCGGGACGGTCTTCGCGCGGCCGATCATCCCGGGGGCGATCATCGCGGTCACGGAAACGGTCTTCGCGGGGGCGATCGTCGCGCGGCCGGTCGTCACGGGGACGGTCATCACGGGGACGGTCATCACGGGGACGATCGTCGCGGGGACGATCGTCGCGGTCACGCCAGCGGTCACGACGGCCTTCGCCGTCGCGGCTGTCGCGGGGACGGTCATCGCGGTCGCGATTACGGTCCCGGTCGCGGTCGCGGCCCTCGAAGTTGCGGTCACGATCACGATTACGGTCGCGGTCGCGGCTCTCGAAGCGATCACGGCGTTGCTCGCCGCCTTCGCCGTTCTCACCGCCCTCGGCCTGGCCCTCGGCGGGCTGCTCGACGACCTCGGGCTCTTCCGGCGGCTCGGCCTCAAAGTCGATCTCGTAGGCGGCGTAGACGTCCTTGCCGACGATGTCGGCCACCGGACGATTCGGCTGGATCGCGCGCAGGACGCGGAAATAGTGCTCGGCGTGCTGCAGATAGTTCTCGGCCAGCACGCGGTCGCCGGACGACGAGGCGTCGCGCGCCAGCTGCTGGTACTTTTCGTACACGCTCTGCGCCGCGCCACGGACCTTCACGCCCTCGGGGCCGTTGGAGTCGAACGCGCGGTTGGCGTTGTGCTGTTGAGGCTTGCCGCCGTTGCCGCCGCGATTGTTGCGGCCGCGTTGGCGCTTCATGCCTTTGAAATCTCTCATGTTCTCTTCTGAACCTGTCCGGAGGTCAGTCTTGCGCTGGCGCGTCCGGCCTTGCTGGTCTCTGGGCGGGTCTAACCCTGGTCGGTGTCAGAGACTCTGGTTTCCGTAGAGCCCCCATCCTGCTCTTTCGGCGCGGCGACCGGCGGACCGGGCGCGCCTGCCAGGGGAGCGTCGCAAGCGTCAGACACCGAAGCGTCCTCGACGACCGCTTTTCCCGTCACCCGGCGATCTGGAAGGAGACGAGACTCGTCTAGCGGTTCACGCAGGGGTTTCCAAGGGATTTTTCACCCCCAGCACCACGCGGTCATGCGTCGAAAGGTCCTTGACCGTGCGAACCTCGGTGGCGCCCGCCGCCCGGAACAGCGCTTCGACATCCTTGGACTGGTCGTAGCCGATCTCGACGGCGAACATCCCGCCCGGCTTAAGCACGCGCAGGATCTCGGGCGCCAGGTCTCGATAGGCGTCCAGACCATCGGCGCCGCCGTCCAGGGCCAGACGCGGTTCGTGGTCGCGAACCTCGGGCTCCAGCGTGTCGATGACGGCGGTCGGGATATAGGGCGGGTTGGAGACGACGAGGTCGAAGCTGTCGCTGCCCAAGCCCGTCGTCCAGTCACCGTGCATAAGGGCCGCGCGATTGTTGAGGTCCAGGTTGGCGGCGTTCTCGCGCGCCACGGCCAGGGCCTCGCTGGAGGCGTCGACGCCCAGGCCCTTGGCGGCCGGCCGCTCGGCCAGCACCGCCAGTAGGATCGTGCCCGAGCCGACGCCTAGGTCGAGCATCGAGAACGCCATGTTTTCCGGGAAGGCCTTCAGCACCTCGTCGACGATGACCTCGGTCTCGGGACGGGGCGTGAGGACGTTCTTGTTCACCTGCAGCAGGATCTTCCAGAAGCCCTTGCGGCCGATGATGTGGCTGACCGGCTCGCGACGGGCGCGGCGCTCCAGATAGGCGTCCAGCGTCGCGACCTGCTCATCGGTCAGTTCGCGATAGGGGTCGGTGACGATCTGCGTGCGGGTGACGCCGGCGGCGACCTCCAGCATCAGGCGCGCGTCGATCGACGGCTGGTCGATGCCGGCGTCCTTCAGGCGATCCTTGGCGGCGGTCCAGGCTTTGACGAGAGTCAGGGTCATGCGCGGGGATTTAGCGCGTCAGCGGCCGGGAGGCGAGATTGAATGCGGTACCAGATTTTGGTATAGACGCTGTGCGCTTCAAGCTGATGGAGGAAACACCGTGAGCAAGAACACGTCCATCGTGCTCAGCGAACACTTTCAGTCTTTCATCGCCGAGCAGATCGAGGAAGGCCGCTATGGATCGGCCAGTGAGGTCGTCCGCGCCGGACTTCGGCTGCTGGAAAATCAGGAAGCCAAACTGGCCGCGCTGCGGGCCGCCCTGAAGGAGGGCTGGGACAGCGGCAAGCCTGAGGCCTTCGACGTCGAGGCCTTTCTGGCGGAGGCGAACGCCGACTACGACGCCAAGTCGTGAGCGCCTATCGCCTGACGCCCCGCGCACGATACGACGTGCGCGAAATCTGGGCCTACACGGTGGGTGTCTGGGGGCGTCGCGCCGCGGATCGATACATCCGCGAACTGACCGAAACCTTCGAAGCGATCGCGAAGGACCCAAGCCACGGCGCGATCGTGGAAGAACTGGACTGCCGCAAGCAGATCTTTCGCTCCCACGTCATTTTCTATGCGGCCGAACATGACGAGGTCGTTGTAGTGCGCGTGCTGCATCAGCAGATGGACGCGCCAAGCCACCTCAACTGATCAGCCCGCCGCCACCGCATCCCCCTCGCCGACCGCGCCGCCCTCGGTGACGTTCAGATAGATGCCGCAGAACATGTGGCCGTAGTGGTCGAACAGCGCCTTGACGAGATCCACGTCGCGCTCGGCGCTGGTCGGGTCCACATGGGTGGCGGCGCAGCGGACGATGGGCTTGAGCACTTCGGCGCGGGCGTCGCCCAGACTCAGGGTCTGGCCGGTCATCTCGTTCTCGGCCCAGGCGGGCCAGCCCTCGACATAGAGGTTGGCGCGGAAGCGCAAGGGATCGAGGTCGCGCCCGACCTTCGCCGAAAGGTCCCGCACGCTGGCCAGGTTGACGATCGAGACATAGCCCGAGCGGCTGTCCATGAAGCGGTGCGCGCCCGGCCCTTCGATCACCTTCAGCGACCCTTGCGCCGCATCGCCCAGTAGGTCGGCGAGCCAGGCCGCAAAGCCCGCCCGCCCCGCGTCGTCGTTCAGGTCGCCGGCGAAGTCGGGACAGCCCTCGGCGCAGGCGGTCAGCACGCCGCTGGCCTCGTCGAACGTCGTGCGCGCCTTGGCCACGGCCGGGATCTTGGCCAGCACGGTGAACTTCATCTTCGAGACGTGCTGCGGCGCCTGCGGGTCAAAACCGCTAGGCCCGTCCTCGACCGCATAGAGCCGGTCGCAGGGAAAGCAGACCCCCGCCTCCAGGTCGGCGCGCTCCAGGCGCTCGGGCGTGAAGCCCTTCACGGGGTGGCGGTAGAGCGAGACGATCCGGGCTTCCATGGGCCGGGACCATCGGGCTCGACTCGCGCCAAGGCAAGGCCAAGCTCGCGGTGATGCGGAACGCCCCGCGCCGAGCCGGGTTGTTGAGGACCTGGAGAGCGCTTCATGACTAACCCAGCGCCGCGTCGTATCCAGTCGTGGCTGAAATCGCGGCCCTATCACCTGACGCCGTGGATCGTCCTGCTGGTCCTCGCGCCGTTCGCCTTTCCGCGTCGCGCCCCGCCGGCGGCCGCAGAGCCGGCCACGCCCCCGCCGGGCCTCTCCGAGGATCGCGTCCTGCCGCCGACCGAATTCGACGCGGTCGAGCCCCTGCGGGGCCGCGCGGCGGCCCATCCGGCTCACATCCCCTGGCGCGGCTGGCGCGACATCGCCTGGCGCACGGTGCGGGAGATCAGCGTCGACCGGCTGCCGGCGGTGGCGGGGGGCGTGACCTTCTACACCCTGCTGGCCCTGATCCCGGCCATCGGCGCCTTCGTCGCCCTCTATGGGCTGTTCGCCGACGTCGGCGCGGTCGAACAGCAACTGCGTGGCATGGTCGGGGTGTTTCCGCCCAGCGTGATCCAGATCGTCGGCGAGCAGATGCTGCGCCTGGCTCAGCAGAAGGACGGCGAGCTGGGCGTCGCCTTCATCGCCAGCCTGCTCCTGTCGGTGTGGAGCGCCAACGCCAGCATGCGCGCCCTCTTCGATGGCCTCAACATCGCCTATGACGAGGACGAAAAGCGCCCCTTCGCCCCGCGCCTGCTGCTGACCTACGCCTTCACGCTGTGCGCGCTGGTCTACGCGGTCGCCGTGGCCGGGGTGCTGATCGCCGCGCCGCTGCTGCTGGAGGCCGCCCGCCTCTCGGCGCTGGAGGGCCTGCTGGCGCCCGTGCGCTGGTTGATCGTCTTGGTGATGACGGCCGCGGCCTTCACCGTGCTCTATCGCTTCGCGCCCAGCCGGGCGCGAGCGCGCTGGCGATGGGTGTGGATCGGCGCGAGCTTCGCGGCGGCGGGCTGGCTGGTCGGGTCGCTGGGCTTTTCGATCTACGTCAACCGCATCGCCCATTTCGACGCCACCTACGGCCCGCTGGGAGCGGTGATCGCCTTCATGGTCTGGGTGTGGTTCTCGATTATGGCCATCCTGGTCGGGGCCGAGCTGAACGCCGAGATCGAGCACCAGACCGCCGTCGACTCCACCACCGGCCCCGAACAGCCGATGGGCGCGCGCGGCGCGGCCATGGCCGACACAGTGGGCCTGGCCTTCCACCCGTGGGAGACTCTCAAGCGCGAGGCCGGGACGGTGCGTCGCGTGACCGGCGGCGCCTGGAAACGGATGCGCGGTCGCTGAGGTTTTACGCCCTTCACGCCGGAATCGGGTTGTTGCGGCCAAGGTCGGTTTCTAGCTTGGGAGCCCTCGCCCTATGAAAGCCTCACCATGCCGATTCTCGCCCCCGCCGAAGACCACGACCTGGCCGACATCGCCGCCCTGGTGAACTCGGCCTATCGCGGCGAGACGGCGGCCAAGGGCTGGACCAGCGAAAGCGCGCTGCTGGGCGGCCAGCGTACCGACGAGGCTTCGCTGCGCGCCGATCTCGCCGCCAAGCCGGGCTCCACGATCCTGACCTTCCGCGACACGACCGACGCCAAGCCGTTCGCCTGCGCCTGGATCGAGCCGCAGGCCGACGACGTCTGGTATATCGGCATGATCACCGTGAGCCCGACCCGCCAGGCCGGCGGCATGGGCCGCACGGTGCTGGAGGCTGGCGAGACGTACGCCCGCGAGCGCGGCGGCAGGATCATGCGCATGACGGTGATCTCGGTGCGCGACACCCTGATCGCCTGGTACGAACGGCGCGGCTACCGCCTGACTGGCGAAACCCAGCCCTTCCCCTATGGCGACGAACGGTTTGGTTTGCCGCAACGGGACGACTTGGCCTTTGTGGTGATGGAGAAGGCGCTTTAGGGCGCGCATTACCGAAGCTTAAGTAGCCCTGAGCCCCCAGGCCGCGATCAGATGCCGCGTCTTCGGCTCAGGGGCTCTTAATGGCGTTCAGGTTTCGTGCGGCCGCGTTGGCCGCCTTCATTCTCGTCGCGGCCGGATCCGCGCAGGCGGCGGTTACTTCCGTGCCCGTCGGCCAGCCGTTGGCGCGGTTCGACAAGGTCAAGCCCGCCACTCACCGCTATCTGCGGTACAAGCAGGTGGGCGAGACCATCACGCCGCTGGACGTCTGGACCCGCGAAATCCGCATCGAGCCCGACAAGGCCGGCGTCAAGCGGCTGCGCATCGTCCAGCACTGGGACGGTGCGACGCCGGGGACGGTCAAGACCCTGGACAGCTGGTTCGAGCTGGGCGCCTTTCGTCCGTTGACCCACGAGCGCCGCACCACGGGCAAGGACGGCGTGACCAAGATCGAAGGCTTCGACTTCAAGCCCGACCGCGTGGTGGGCCTCAAGGATCTCGAGGGCAACAGCCAGGCCGCCTACGACGTGGCCTCGCCCGAGCCGACCTTCAATTTCGAGACCGACATGGAGTTCCTCCAGGCCCTGCCGCTGGCGAAGGGCTATGAGGCCAGGATCGTCTTCCACCATCCGGGCGGCGGCGCGCCCGCGCCCTATGTGTTCAAGGTGACGGGTTCGGAGGTGCTGACCAGCTCAGCCGGCGGCAAGATCGACTGCTGGGTGGTGACCACCGACTACAACCGCCCCGACTGGAAGCCGACGACCTTCTGGCTGGCCAAGGATAGCCAGGTGGTGATCAAGAACGTCTCCCCCGCGCCGGATGGTTCGGTCTGGGTGAAGACGTTGCTGTGGTAGCGGGACGGGCGCGGCCCGCCGGTGTCAGCTCTCACGGGCGCTAGATCCGTCGCGCCTGCGTCGCGTCCGTGCGCTAGAGAAGCAGGCATGAGCACGTCACGGCCCCTGTCCATCGCCCTCGCCGCCGCCATCCTCGCGTTCGCCACCGCCTCGCAAGCCGCAGAGCCCGGCCGCGCGCTTTGGGTGATGAGCTACAACATCCGCTACGACAGCCCGGACGACCGGCCCGACTGGCGGGCGCGGCGGGGGCCGATGGTCGAGCAGATCCGCTTCTTTGCGCCGGATATCCTGGGCCTGCAGGAGGCCTTGCCGACGATGGTGGACGACCTGGCCGGGGGCCTTGCGGGCTACGACCGCTATGGCGTCGGCCGCGACGACGGCGCCGGGCGCGGCGAGACGACGACGATCTTCTATCGCGCTGAGCGGTTCCAGCGCGTGCTGGCCAAGACCTACTGGTGCTCGCCGACGCCGGAGATCCCGGGCAAGGCCTATGACGCGGCCTTCCCCCGCACGGTCACGCGCCTGGTCCTGAAGGACCGGGTCACCGGCGTGACCTTCGATGTCCGCAACGCGCATCTGGACCACATCGGCGCGGAGTCCCGGGCCAAATGCGCCGCCCAGATCCTGGCGCTCGCGCCCTGGCCCAAGGCCCGGCTGATCACGCTGGGCGACTTCAACAGCGCGCCGGACGATGCGCCCTATCGCCTGCTGACCGCGCCGCAAGGTCCCTATCGCGACGCCCGCGCGGCCGCATCCAGCGTCTTCTCGCCGATGACGGGCACCTTCAACCGGTTCACGTCCGCGTCAATCGGCCCGCCCATCGACTACATCTTCGTGGACCGCCGGCTGAACGTCGAGCGCTTCGCCGTGCCGACCGACATGTCCGACGCCGGCGTCATCTCGGATCACTTCCCGGTGCTGGCCGAGATCACGCTGTCGCCGAGCGCTCGCTAGGTCAGCGGGCCGCCGGCGTCAGCAGGTTCGGGTCGATGAACTGGCGCGGCAGGGCGGGACCTTCGAAATAGGCGCCGAGCCAAGACCCGCCGCCGCCGTTGAAATACTCCACCCGCAGGGCGTGACGGCCGGGCTGCAGGGTGATCTCGCCTTGGGCGCTAATCACCCCATGGTCGCCGTCGTTGTCGACCACCGCCTTGCCGTCGACATAGAGCTTGCTGCCGTCGTCCGAGGCCAGGGTGAACCGATAGGCGCCCGCCGTGTCGATCCGCAGGTCGCCCTCGAACACCACCGCGACATTGTCCTCGCGCGGCACGGGCACGCCGGCCAGGGCGATGTCCAGGGTCACGCCCGAGGACGCCGGCTGCAGGCGCGAGAAGTCAGGGAGACGCACCGCCGGCTCGGGCAGCAGATAGGTCTTGTAGGCCACGCCACGCGGCTGGGCGGCGTCCTGGCGCACGATCCGGAAGTAGCCGGTGGCCGTGGCGCTGGCGGCCTTGCCGTCGACGAACAGGCCTGCGCGGACGATGGTGTTGCGGGTGATCTCGACCGGACCGTCATAGCGCGGCGAGGCGGCGGTCGGGGTCGCGCCATCGAGGGTGTAGCGGATCTCGCCCACCGTGTTCGGGTTGCGCAGGGTCAGGCGGGCGTTGCGATCGACGAACAGGCCGCCCGGCGGGGTATTGCCGTCACCCGCAGGCTCGATCACCGGCGCGGCGTGGAAGCCGCTGATCATGTAGGTCTGGGGCGGCATCGGCGCGCCCTTGCCGATCGGCGTCACGGCTCGCCCGAGCCAGGCGTAGGGGGTCTGCACGCCCAGCAGCCAGGCGGCCGTGGCCGGCGTGTCGAAGGTGTTGATCGGCAGGTTCAGTTGGCGGCCCGGCTGCACCGGCGCGCCATAGGCGATCCAGGGGATTTCCAGCTCGGCCAGGGTCTCGCCGCCGTGCCCCTTGCCCACGCCGCCGTGGTCGGAGCTGATCAGGATGACCGTCCGATCGGCGATGCCGGCCGCGACGGTCGCCTGGCGGATCTTCTCGATCAGCCGGTCGGCCTTGGCCACGGAGTCATAGTATTTCGGCGTGCCGTGGCCATAGGCGTGTCCGGCGTGGTCCACGTGGTCGAGGTGGACGAACAGGAACTTCGGCCGCTTGTCCTGGATATAGCGGACGGCCAGATCCGTGGTCTCGTCCTCGGTCTCGGCGCGGCGGTCATAGCTGACGAAGCGATGGTCGTAGAGATTGCCAAAGCCGTCCCAGTGATAGATCGAGCCGATCTCCCAGGTCGGGTTCTGCTCGCGCAGCACCTGGAAAATCGACGGGAAGAAGCCGCCCGTCCCGATCACAGCGGTGGGGAAGTTGAACTCGCCGACCTTCCAGTCGTTGCTGGTGACCCCATGCTGCTCGGGCCCGGCCCCGGTGATCATCGAGGCCCAGTTGGCGGCGCTGGTGGTGGGCATCACGCCGCGCGCGCGCAGGCTCCAGCTGCCCTGCTTCATCATCGCATGCATCGTCGGCGTATCGGCCTTTTCAACGCCATCCGGGCTCATGCCATCGACGCCGATGATGATCACATGCTCGGCGGGCGCCTTGGGGCGCGCTGGTTCGATCGCCGGGCGCGCCTGGACGGACGTCGCCGCCAGCAGGATCAGGATCAAGGCGAGAGGGCGAAAGGCGGCTTTCATGACGGGCTCCGGGACCAGCGACCAGTCCGAGCCTCAAACGCACTTTGGCCTCATCTGGTCTAGACCAGATTAGCGCCCGATGATTGCGGTTTTACGACTTCCGGCGACGCGCCCTGGGCTTTCGCCTAGATCACCGCCCGCGACCGCTCGCCCACCTCGCTCGACAGCGCCCCCGCGACGATCTCCAGGCCCCGGCGCAGGGTCTCGCGATCGCCGACCGCGCCAAGGCAGATGCGGACGCCGCTTTCGTGGCCCGGCTCAACCACGGGCGCATCGGGGGCGGTGACCTCGGCGCCGCCGCGCAGGGCGCGGCCGGCCAGGCGTTCAGCGTCCAGCTCGCTCATCGGCAGCCAGATGTGCGGCGCCATCGGCGATTGCGGGGTTTCGACGGCCTCGCCGAGGATCTCGCGGGCGAGGGCCAGACGCGCCCGCCCCTCCTCCCGAGTCTCGGCCAGGATGGCGTCGGCCGAACCGTCCTCGATCCACTGGGTGGCGATCAGCCCGCCAAAGGCCGGCGGGGCGTAGGCGACGATGCGCAGGGCCTCCACGGCGCGCTCGAAGGTCTCAGCGGCCGGGGCGACCAGGAAGCCGGCGCGCAGGCCCGGCGCCAGGGTCTTGGAGACGCCCGACACATGGAAGGTCCGCTCCGGCGCCAGCACCGCGAACGGCGGCGGCGCGCCTTGCGCATAGGCGCCGTAGATGTCGTCCTCGACGATCGTCAGGTCATGGCGGCGGGCGATCTCGACGATGGCGTTGCGGCGGGCCCGGCTCATGATCCGGCCGGTAGGGTTCTGCAGGGTCGGCAGCACGGCCAGCACCCGCGCCCCGGTGGCGCGGACCGCCGCCTCCAGCGCATCGGGGCGCAGCCCCTCGGCGTCCATCGGCAGGCCGCGCGTGCGCCAGCCGCTGTAGCGGGTCAGGGCCTTCAGCCCGTGATAGGCCAGGGCCTCGGTCAGCAGCACGTCGCCGGGACGCAGCACCGTGTTCAGGGCCACCGCCAGACCCTGCTGGGCGCCGGCGCAGCAGATCAGCCGCCGCCAGTCGACGCCCTCATAGCTGCTGGTGCGCGACAGCCACGCCGCCCCCGCCCGCCGCTGCGACTCGTGACCGGCCGGCGGGGCGTAGGCCAGGTGTTCGGAGAGATCGGCCCGGCGACGCAGGCGCGCCAGGGCCTCGGCGATGCGCGAGGCCGCAGCGGCGGCGGGCGCGATGTTCTGGGCCAGGTTGATCGGCCCTTCCCGCTCGTAGGGCCGGTGCTCGGCTGGCGCATTGACGAAGCTGCCGCGACCGACATGGGCGCTGACCAGGCCCGCCTTCTCGGCCTCGACATAGGCGCGGGTGACGGTGCCCAGCCCCATGCCCAGGCGGTAGGCCAGGTCGCGCTGCGGCGGCAGGCGCACCCCGGGCGCCAGCGCTCCGGACGCGATGTCCGCGCGCAGGGCCGCCACCAGCCGCTCGTAAAGCGGCGCGGCGCCGGCGGGGATAACGGGCGTCCAGGTCGGAGTCACAGGAAAAGTCCTATATTGTCACGATAACAATATGATCTTTGACTCTCGATACAATCAAAATCATCACGGTGACATTCAAGCCCACTCTCCGAGACAAGGAGGCCCGAATGACTCCGGAACTGATGCTGGCCTATGTCGTGTTCTGCTTCGCCACGGCGGGCACGCCGGGACCCAACAACATGATGCTGCTGGCTTCGGGCGCGAACTTCGGCTTCCGCCGCACGGTGCTGCACATCCTGGGGATCAGCGGCGGCCTGGGCTTCATGGTGCTGGCCATGGGTCTGGGCCTGGGCGGGGTGTTCAGAGCCTATCCGGTGCTGCACGAGATCCTGAAATGGGTCGGCGCGGCCTACATGCTGTGGCTGGCCTGGAAGATCGCGACCTCCAGCGCGGTCACCGACCGGTCGCTGGGCAAGCCAATGACCTTCCTGCAGGCGGCGGCGTTTCAGTGGGTGAACCCCAAGGCCTGGGCCATGGCGCTGGGCGCGGTGACCACCTACGCCCCCGAAAACTCTGGCTGGACGATCGTGCCGCTGCTGGCCGGGACCTTCATGCTGGTGGGCGCGCCGTGCAGCGCGGCCTGGGCGGGCTTTGGTCAGGGCCTGCGGCCGTTCCTGGACCGCCCGGCGGTGCTGCGGACGTTCAACGTGACCATGGCCGTGCTGCTGGTGGCGTCCCTGGTTCCGATGGTGGCGACCGGCGGACATGGCCTGACAAGCCGGGCGCAGACAGCGACAACCGCGCCCGCCGTTCTGCTGGCCGTCGACCTCAAGCGCTGAGGTCTCTAGACAGCCGCCACGAAGCGTTCAACCGTGGGCTGACCACAGTTGAGAGAGTCCCGTGACCGAACGCCTTCTTCACCGCCGCGCCCTGCTGACCGGCGCCCTGGCCCTGGCGGTGGCTCCCGCCCTCGCCCCGACCCTGGCGCGCGCTGCGGCGACCACCACCACGATCACCGTCGGCGATCGCGAGCTGGCGCTCAGCGTCTTCCGGCCCGCCACACCCAAGGGCGTGATCGTGTTCTCACACGGGGCGGGCGGATCAGCGGAAAACTACGCCGCCCTGCTGGACGCCTGGAGCCAGGCCGGATTCCTGGTGGTCGCGCCGCTGCACGTCGACTCTCTGAAGCACCCCCGCAAGGCCGAGTACACGCTGCAATCGGCCTTCCCGGTGCGGCTCGCCGATGTCGGCGCGACGGCCGGCTGGGCGGCGAGCGTCGCGCCTGGCCTGCCGCTGGCCTATGCGGGCCACTCGTACGGCTCGCTGATGTCGCTGATGCGCGGCGGCGCGCTGGAGACGATGATCCCGGCCCGCGATCCCAAGGCCAAGGCTGTGCTGTGCTTTTCGAGCCCAGGGACCATCCCGGGGCTGATGGGCCCGACCACCTTTCAGACGCTGAACGTCCCCACCCTGATGATCACCGGAGAGCAGGACGTCGTGCCGGGCATGGCGCCGGACTGGCGCGCGCATCTCCGCGCGTTCGAGGAAAGCCCGGCCGGCGACAAGTACGCCTGGATCGGCAAGAGCGTCGATCACGGCCTGGCGCACCATCCCGAGCAACCCGCCTTTACGGAAGCCTCGGCGCTCAGCATCACGTTCCTGAAGGCGGAGGTGCTCGGCGACGCCGAGGCCAAGGCCGCGCTGGCGGCCCAGACCTCGACGGCGGCGGCGGAGTTCCGGCGGCGCTAGCGCCGAGCGCGCCGTCCCCCGGAAGTGGGGCGGGAGGAAGCTCAGCCCTAAAAGCCCGACCTCCCCGGCGAAGGCCGGGGCACAGATTCATCCGGTGCGGTGGAGGATGATGCGACATCGCTCCGGACTGAACGGATGGGACGCCTGGGCTCGATCTGGATCCCGGCCTTCGCCGGGAAGGTCGGGCTTCTGAAGGGAGGCTGGGGACCGCTCTCGCCTCTCGGCCGACGAAACAGCGCCCCCTCAGGCCACCGCCGCCAGATGCATGCGGCCGCCGTCGTCGACGATGCTGTCGATCGCGTCAGCCGTCACCGGGGCGCTGAACAGGAAGCCCTGGGCCTGGACGCAGCCGATCTCCTGCAACTGCTCGCGCTGCTGGTTGGTCTCGACGCCCTCGGCGATGACCGACAGGTGCAGCGCCTTGGCCAGCCGGACGATGGCCGCGACCACCGCGCCGGCCTCCTTGTCGCCGCCCAGCGGGGTGATGAAGCTGCGGTCGATCTTGATCTTGTCGATCGGATAGCGCCGCAGATAGCTCAGCGAGCTGTAGCCGGTGCCGAAGTCGTCGAGCGCCAGCGAGAAGCCCATCTCACGCAGGCGGCGTATGGCGTCGTGCGTGGCCTCGTCGTCGCCCAGCAGCGCGCCTTCGGTGATCTCAAGCTCGATCTTGTCGGCGCGCGCGCCGGTCTCGGCCAGGATCTCGGCGACGAGGTCGGGGAAGCCGACCTGGCGCATCTGCAAGGCCGAGACATTCACCGCCACCTTCAGATCCTTCCAGCGCAGGCTATCGGCGAAGGCGCGGCGCATGATCAGCCGGCCCAGGTCGTCGATCAGCCCGCAATCCTCGGCCAGGGGCACGAAAGCGGCCGGCGAGATCGCGCCCTTCTCTGGGTGGGTCCAGCGGGCCAGGGCCTCGACGCCCAGGACGTGGCCCGTAGCGTCGACCTGGGGCTGATAGGCCACCCAGACGCCGCCGTCCTTGAGCGCCTTGCGCAGGTCGGCCTCAAGCCCGCGCCGCGCCTTCAGGGCGGCGTCCATCTCGGCTTCGAAGAAACAGTAGCGGCCGCGTCCCTCGTCCTTGGCGCGGTACATGGCGACGTCCGCTCGTCGGGCGGCCTCGACCGCGCCGACATAGGCCTCTTCCGGCGTGATGATGGCCACGCCGACCGAGCCGCCGACGAACACCGTGCCGCACGACAGCTCGACCGGCGCGCCCAGCGCAGCCACCAGACGCTCGGCCAGGGCGGCCGCGCCATTGGGGTCGATATCGGCGGCCACGACCCCGAACTCGTCGCCGCCCAGCCGGGCCAGGGTTTCAGTAGTCCGGCACAGGCCCGCCAGGCGCGCGCCGATCACCTGGATCAGCTCGTCCCCGGCCGCGTGGCCGTGGGTGTCGTTCACGGCCTTGAAGCGATCCAGATCGATGGCCAGCACCGCCAGCGCGCCGCGGCGACGCGCCAGACCGTCGACGCCTTGCCGCAGGCGTTCCTCGAACAGGACCCGGTTGGGAAGGCCGGTCAGGGCGTCGTGCATGGCCATGTGCTTGGCGCGCGCTTCGCTGGCCACCAGGCCCTCGGCGATCCGCCGGCTGCGACGCGCGAAGATGAGGGCCACAGCGGCCAAGCCGCCAACGACCAAGAGGATAGGGATCACCGCCTTGCGCAGCAGGCGCTGGCCGGGATGCGGCGGCGCCCAGTCCAGCGTCGCCACGACCTTGCCCGTGTGATCGCGCAGCGCCACATGGGCGTCCTTGGCTTCCGGCCGCATGTCGCCTTTGTGCAGATGGATGCCGGCGAGCAGGAACCGGCTGGAGAAGGCCTCAAGGAACACCGCGTCGATCTTCAGCGCGGTGACCACCACCGGCGCGCGGGGTTGGCGGAGGACCGCCTTGCCGAAGTCGGGCTGCACCAAGCTGGCCGTCACGATGTAGGCCTCGCCATCGAGCGACTCGATGGAGCTGACCTGCGCCGGCGCGGACACCAAGCCACCGTCGCTTCTGGGTCCCGTAACTCTTGGCCGGGCCGCCTCCAGCCTTCGAAGCTTGGCGATCAGCGGCGCGAGACGGGGGGTGTGGCGCTCATAGTCGGCCGCAGAGGTCGTTTGCCCGACCCGCGCGCTAAGCCGCGGGCGACCCTGTCCGTCGACCACGAAGATCATGTCAAAGCCGGCCTGACCCATCAGGTAGGCGCTGATATTCTCTTCAGCCCAGCCCAGGTCGAACCGGTTGTCGAGGTTCTTGACCGCGTCGTCCCATAGGACCTGCGGCGACACGACCCGCTGCAGGTCGGCGATCTTGGAGTCGACGCCGCGCTGCACCAGCTGTTGCTCGTGACGCAGGGCGTCGCGATCGACGCGCGCGGCGATCATGAACAGCACCGCCACCAGCACGCCGACCGTCAGCAGGGCCATGGCCGCCAGGGGTGCGGAAAGGCGGGCCTCGACACCCTTCATGATCGCGAACGTCCAATGTTGCAGAGCAGATCGTCCCGTTCTCGCAAGCCATGGCTAAGCTCCACCTAACGCTCCCTGAGGCAACTTGTCGCAGGTCGGCGACCGGGTCGCCCTGCGGCGCGCGGGGGGAACATTTCCTTTGGCCGGGAAAGGCTCTAGAGAGACCGACCGTTCTCTCCAGACTTGTGACACCACCGTGAGACTGCCCCAGGCCCGCCTCGACCAGGTTCTCGACCGTTTCCGTGAAGTGGAAGCCCGCATGGGCGCGGCCACCGACGGCGGCGAGATCGTCAAGCTCTCCAAGGAGCACGCCGAACTGCGCCCGGTCGCCGAGGCTGTCGAGCGGCTGGCCAAGCTGAGCGCCGAGCGCGCCGAACTGGACGTCATGGCGTCCGATCCCGAGATGGCCGAGATGGTCCGTGACGAGATCCAGGCGCTGGACGAAAAGCTGCCGGTCATGGAGCGCGAGCTCGCCCTGATGCTGGCCCCCAAGGACAAGGACGAGAACGCCTCGGCCATCCTGGAAGTGCGCGCCGGCACCGGCGGCGACGAGGCGGCCCTGTTCGCCGGCGACCTCTTCCGCATGTACCAGCGCTACGCCCAGACCCAGGGCTGGCGGGTCGAGGTCGACAGCATCTCGGAAGGCGAAATGGGCGGCTACAAGGAAATCGTCGCCTCGATCACCGGCGAGGGCGTGTTCGGCCGGCTGAAGTTTGAGAGCGGCGTGCACCGCGTGCAGCGCGTGCCGGCCACCGAGGCGCAAGGCCGCATCCATACCTCGGCCGCCACGGTCGCGGTGCTGCCTGAGGCCGAGGACGTCGAGATCGAGATCAAGGAAAGCGACCTGCGGATCGACACCTATCGCTCGTCGGGCGCCGGCGGTCAGCACGTCAACAAGACCGACTCGGCCGTTCGCATCACCCACTTGCCGACCGGCGTGGTGGTGACCTCCTCGGAAAAGTCGCAGCACCAGAACCGCGCGCGGGCCATGAAGAACCTGAAGGCGCGCCTCTACGACATGCAACGCGAGGCCCTGGACAGCGCCCGCTCAGAGGCCCGCAAGAGCCAGGTAGGCAGCGGGGATCGTTCGGAACGCATCCGCACCTACAACTTCCCGCAGGGTCGGGTGACCGACCACCGCATCAACCTGACGCTCTACAACCTGGCGCGGATCATGGAAGGCGACGCCCTCGACGATGTGATCAACCCGCTGATCGCCGAGGACCAGGCCGAGCGCCTAGCCAGCCTCGAAGAAAGCTTCGGCTGATGAGCTGGACCCGCACCTACGACGAGGCCGAGCCCCAGCGGGTCAACAAGTGGCTGGCCCAGAGCGGCGTGTGCTCGCGCCGCGAGGCCGAGCAGCTGATCAGCGACGGCCTTGTTTCAATCGACGGCGAGGTGGTCGAGGACGTCGGCCGCAAGATCCAGCCGGGCCAGACCCTCACCCTGGCCGATCGCGCCACCGCCAAGCTGGACGCCGTCCCGACCTATCTGGTGCACAAGCCGCGTGGCGTGGTCTCGTCGCAGCCTGATCCCGGTCAGGTGCCGGCCGCACGTCTGCTGACGCGCGCCAACCTGTGGGGTGACGCGCGCGGCGTGGCGATCCCGCAGTCGGGCGACCTGATCCCGCCGATCGGGCGTCTGGACAAGGACTCGCGCGGCCTTCTGCTGCTGTCGCAGGACGGCGTGGTGGCCAAGGCCGTGATCGGCCCGCAGTCGGAGCTCGAAAAAGAGTACCGCGTCGCGGTGATGGGCGAGCTGACCGAGGAAAAGCTCGAGCTGCTGCGCTTTGGCCTGGAGCTGGACGGCCGCGAGCTGCGCCCGGCCGAGGTCGAGGTCATCTCCGAGCAGCGCCTGCGCTTTGTCCTGCGCGAAGGCCGCAACCGCCAGATCCGCCGGATGTGCGAGCTGGTGGACCTGAAGGTCGTCGACCTGTTCCGCGTCCGCGTGGGCCCACTGGACCTGGGCGATATGCCCGAGGGCCACTGGCGCCCGCTGACGGCGGCCGAGCGGGCGGCGCTGGTCGCGGGTTAGAGCCCTTTTTTATCCGATCTGAGTGATGCAGTCAGATCGGAAAGGGCTCTAGTGAGGAGCCGCCTCGCTGGCGACCGTCGCGGGCCTGCGGAAGGTCAGCCGATCGGCCCAGCGGTTGACCACCGCCTGCACTGGACTATCGATCCAGCGCTCGAACGCCAGGGCCGTGGCCACCGCCAGGGGAAAGGCCATCGCCCAGAGCGTCCATTGTACGGGCTCGGACAGGTGAAGGCCCTCGATCACGATGTGGGTGAGCCGGAACCAGATCATCGCCACCAGAATGTGCGTGATATAGAGCGAGAAGGATATCCGGCCGGCCAAGGCCGCGAACGAGGCGCCTCGCGGAACCCGGATCACGCCCCCGGCGGCGATCAGCAGTCCCAGCAGGATCATGCTCAACAGATCAAAGCGCCCGACGAACTGCAGCCCGATGACCATCACCCCCGCGACCACGGCCATGACCGGCGCCAGCCGCTCGCTGGGCCAGTTCAGTTCGCTGGCGCGGGCGATGCAGGCGCCGAATGCGAACAGCGGCAGCGCCCGCAGAACCCCCAGATTGAAGGGCAGGTCGTACAGGGCCCGGCCATAGAGGCTCTGGCTGAGCCCGTTGGCCGCCCAGATCACCACGACGCCGCCCCCGAACAGCAGCAAAGCGCCGCTGACCCGGCTGAGCTTGCGCCAGAGCGTGGGGAAGGCCGCGTAGCAAACGACCAGGGCTGACAGCGACCAGGTTGGAAGGTTCCAGCCGGCGCCGAGGTCCAGACCCCAGGCGTGGATCAGCAGCGCTTGTGCCGGAAGATCGCTCCATTGCAGCTGCGCCGGATCATGTGTCGTCAGCCCGACCGTCGCCGACAACCCCACCACCGCTGCGAACGCCGCCAAGACGATAATATGGGCCGGCCATACCCGCAGCACCCGCTTGGCAAGGAAGCGCTCGTCGCTGACCGCTCCGGAAAGAACCTTCCGCCCATAGGCGCGTCCCAGCACATAGGCCGACAGGATCAGGAAGAAATCCGTCGCCAGATAGCCCCGCTGAAACAGCGGGCTAAAGCCCGTCAGCGACCTTGGCCCCTCGCTCTGGTAATGAAACAGCACGATCAGCCCGGCGGTCAGAAACCTCAGACTGTCCAGGACGACACGCCGGGAGCTCCCAGGCTGCGGCTCGCCTGTTTCAGCCTGGGACGGAATGGGCGGACGCAAAGGCATCAGACGGAGACTCGAATGGTTCTCCTGCGACCTCTGCAACGGATCGGCCAGAACCGGCGCCGACAGGATGACGGCAACCCATTCCGAGGATCTCCAACTTGGTCTCTAGGGGGCATGCGCCCTGAGGGGCGTCCCTAGGCCTCAGGGGCGCGTGTAGGGCGTGAACGCTCCCAGGCGGACAGCGGTGTGGCCGCGAACGCCCTTGCCGCCCGGGCTGGTCAGGGCCACGCCATCCCCCTGGCACAGCGCGCGAGGGCCGACCGAGGTGCGCACCGCATCGCGGGCCAGCCCTTGGGCGCCCATGGTCGGGCGGCTGACAAACACGGTTCCGTCGCGCATGCGGTAGAGGATCGCCGTCTGCTCGACGACCCAGACATCGCTGACCTTGCGGCCGATGATGCAGTTGACCGGCTGACCCGGCGCTCGACCGTTCAGCTCCTGCGCCAAGCTGGCCTCGCCCGGCCCCGCGCCGCCGTCAGCCGCCCAGGCGGCCGACGTCAACGCAACCGCCAGGGCTATGGCGCCGAGAGCGCTGTAGGCCTCGCGGCGCATGGTCAGCGCTCGAAGTAGGGAACGAACGCGCCCAGTTGCGCCGAGGCGCCCGGACGACGAAGACCCTTATCGCCGCGCATGTAGACTGTCGAACCGCCGGGTTCATTCACCGCCACAAAATCGTTTTGGCAGATCGCACGCGGCGACTTGCCGATCGCTTCCACGACGCCTTCACGCGGCAGCAACTCCGTGCCCTTTGCCGGCCGGTTCACGAACATCGTTCCGTCCGGCATGCGAAACAGCAAAGCGGTGCGGTCGATGACGCGAGTCTCGACCACGAGACGGCGGGTGATGCAGGGCACCGGTTGCCCGGGCACGCGACCGTTCAATTCCCGGACAAGGCTGGCTTCGCCCTGCGGATAAGCTGGAGCGCCCGGGTCGCCCGCCATCGCCAAGCCAGGCGCAATCATCGCCGCCACGGCCAGGGCGCCAGCGCTGCGGAGCTTCGCGCCAAGGGTAAACATCGCCATCGAACCCTCCTTGCGGGCGGGACGAACCCATCGTTCCCCCACGCCTGACGGTAACGATGACACACACCCTCAGATTGTCAAACCGGACAATTACGCCTCAGCTCAACCCGCGCGCGGTCAGCGCGCCTTGGGCCTGTCGTACGGGGTGAACGTGCCTAGGCTGACAAAGCCCGCATCGAACCGCGCGCCCGACTCCAGCAAGTTCACCGCATCGAAGCTGCAAAGGCGCGTTCCGACGGTCCGGGTCACCAGCGTTTGGTCGCGTCGCAGGGCGTCCGCGCCGATCCGCGGCCGGTTCACATACAGCCGCCCGCCGCGCAGCCCGTAGACGATGGCGGTCTTGTCCACGATATCGACGGTGTCGACGTTGCGGGGGTCGATGCAATTGACCGGCGCGCCGGCTGTGCGGCCGTCGAGCATCTTGGCCAAGACCTGTTCCGGCGGCGGCTTGGGGCTCGCCGCGTTCGCCGCGCCGGCCGCCGCGAAGGCCAGCATCGCCACCAGTCCGTTCAGCTTGTACCGCATGGACCTGATCTCCTACTCCGCGGCGAGGGTCTCCGCCGCTTTCGCGGCCTGGATCTCGGCCGCCTTCTTCTCAACGAGGTCGACGATGTGATCGATCATCCCCTCGTTGGACTGTTTGTGGTCGGGCTTGCCGGCCATGTACACCATGCCCGCGCCGGCTCCGCCGCCGGTGAAGCCGATGTCGGTCATCAGGGCCTCGCCTGGGCCGTTCACGACGCAGCCGATGATCGACAGCGACATGGGCGTGGCGATATGGGCCAGGCGCTCTTCCAGGGCCTCGACGGTCTTGATGACATTGAAGCCCTGCCGCGCGCACGACGGGCAAGCGATGATGTTGACGCCCCGGTGGCGCAGCCCCAGCGACTTGAGGATATCGAAGCCGACCTTGATCTCTTCCACCGGATCGGCGGCCAACGACACCCGGATCGTATCGCCGATGCCGGCCCACAACATCGAGCCGATGCCGATGGCGGACTTGACCGTGCCGGTGCGGGTGGCGCCGGCCTCGGTCACGCCCAGGTGCAGCGGACAGTCGATGGCCTCGGCCAGCTGGTAATAGGCCGCGACCGTCATGAACGGATCGGACGCCTTCACCGAGATCTTGAACTCGTGGAAGTCGTGGTCCTGCAGGATGCGGGCGTGGTTGAGGGCGCTCTCGACCATCGCCTCGGGGCATGGCTCGCCGTACTTTTCTAGCAGTTCGCGCTCCAGCGAACCGGCGTTGACGCCGATCCGCATCGAGCAGCCGTGGTCGCGGGCGGCCTGGATGACGTCGCGTACGCGGTCGGGGCTGCCGATATTGCCCGGATTGATCCGCAGGCAGGCCGCGCCGGCCTGGGCCGCCTCGATGCCGCGCTTGTAGTGGAAGTGGATGTCGGCCACGAGCGGGACCTTGGCCTCGCGGGCGATGGTCTTGAACGCGGCGGTGCTCTCGACGTCAGGGCAGCTGACGCGAACGATGTCGGCGCCGGCCTCCTCCAGCTGGCGGATCTGCTCCAGCGTCGCCTTGGCGTCGCTGGTCAGGGTGTTGGTCATCGACTGCACCGAGATCGGCGCGTCGCCGCCCACCTCGACGGAGCCGACGCGGATCTTGCGCGATTGCCGGCGCGTGATCATGCGCCAGGGACGGACGTGCGTGTGGTCTGCGGCCATGGCGCTAATTTAGAGGGTGTTGGGGCGGGATAGAAGGGGCTTCCCTCTCCTTCTCCCCCTGCGGGAGAAGGGAACTAGCGCGCGGGCGCCGCCGGAGCAGCCACCGCCGGCGCCGCTGGGATCAGCTTGGCCACAGAGGTCTGGTTAGAGGACAGGCGGCCGGTCAGGCGGCCGTTGTAGTAGACGTCGAACAGCGACGGCTCCACCACGTCCAGGATCAGGCCCGGGGTGCGCGGGGCGCTGTAGGCGTCGCCGGCCGACAGCCAGCGGGTCATGGCGATGCCGCCGTCGGCGCGGCGGACGGTCAGGGCGCCGGCCTTGCGGGCCTGGATCAGCACGCCCGAGGCGTCCGCGGCGCTGGCGCCCAGGATCTGGCCTTTCGGCTTGAACGGCGCGCCGATCACGACCGCGTTGGCGGTGTCGGTCACACCGGACGCAGCCTCGGCCTCGGCGCGGGCCTTGGCGGCCAGCTTGGCGGCGTCGACCGAACCGCCATTGGCGGCGGCGTCGTCGAGACCGGGGGTCTTGTAGGGTTCGGGCGTGGTCGACTCGACCGGCGCAGGCAGCGGCGCGCCCAGCGACACCGAGCCGCCCGGACCAACCGTTCCACCATGGGCGACCCGCACCTGGGCCGACTCCGGCGCGACCTGCGGCGGCGGTTCGTCCTTGGTGATGGCGCGCTGGGCGACGTTCCACAGCAGGATGGCGCCGACCACGAGAAGGCCGCCGGCGAAGATCAGCGCCAGACGCGGGTCACGCTCGCGCCGCACGCCCACGGGCGCGCGCAGTTCGGCGCCCTCGTCGGGCGCATCGTTCTTGAAGCGGGCCACGGCCGCCTCGGCGTCCAGGCCCAGGAGGCCGGCATAGGCGCGGACATAGCCGATCGTGAAGGGGCGCGAGGGCAGGTCGTCGAGGCGCATGTCCTCGAGGGCCTCGATATAGCTCTGGCGGATGCGGGTGCCGTCAGCGACGTCTTGGGTGGTCAGGCCGCGAAACTCGCGCGCGGCCTTCAGCGCCAGACCAATGTCGGCGCCCTCTTCCAACGACGGTTGGCCTACGGCGATCGGAGCCTCATCCGTATCGACGTCGGCGACGAGGTGCAAACGCCTCACGTTCCCCGTATCCAGCGGCATAATCGGCTAAACGCCCCCGAAAATCGCGCCGCACGCGAAGCGCGCCGCACTCCCCCACCCCGGTTATACGGAGTTCTTAATATGTGTTTGTGAATATCAAACTAAGTAGCGGGATTCAATGTACTAAACGGTGACGCTTGGTTAACGGCCAAGCTTTTGTCACACGGCGACGTAGAGCTTGCGCGCCAAGGTTTCGATCTCGCCGCGCAAGGATCCGCCCGAACCCTTCAGCAGGGCCTCGACATTGCGGCGGGCGGCTTCGCGATCCAGCGACAGAACCATCTGCTTGACCGGCCCGATGCCGGCCGGCGGCATCGACAGGCGATCAAAGCCCAGGGCCACCAGGGCGAAGGCCTCCAGCGGGCGGCCGGCCATCTCGCCGCAGACCGAGACCTGGGTGCCCGTGTCGGCGCAGGCCTGCTGGATCGTCTTCAGCGCCCGCAGCGCGGCCGGCGACAGCGGGTCATAGCGGTCGGAGACACGCGGATTGCCCCGGTCGGCCGCGAACAGGTACTGCATCAGGTCGTTGGTGCCGACCGAGACGAAGTCGGTCATCGGCAGCAGCGCATCCAGATGCCAGAGCAGCGACGGCGCCTCGACCATGGCCCCGACATCCAGGCGGGCGGGCGCAGGACGGCCCCGCTTCAGGGCCCAGGCCACTTCCTGGTCGACGAACGCGCGGGCGGCGCGGAACTCGTCCACATTGGCCACCAGCGGGAACATGATCCGCAGCGGCCGGCCGTTGGCGGCCTTGATCAGAGCGCGGATCTGCATGCGCAGCAGGGCCGGGCGGTCCAGGCCCATTCGCACGGCGCGCCAGCCCAAGGCGGGATTATCCTCGCGCTCCAGCTCCATGTACGGCAGCAGCTTGTCGCCGCCCAGGTCGAGCGTGCGGAAGGTCACCGGCATGCCGTTGGCCGCGTCCAGCACCTTTTCATAGAGCGCCGTCTGGGCTTCGAGCCGCGGCAGCTCCTCGGCCACCATGAACTGGAACTCGGTGCGGAACAGGCCGATGCCCTCGGCGCCGGTCTCGCCCAGGATGTCGAGATCGACGGCAAGGCCCGCGTTCATCAGCAGCGTGACCTTGGAGCCGTCCTTGGTGATCGGCGGGGTGTCGCGCAGGCGGGCGAACTCGGCTTTGCGCTGGGCGCGGACCTCCATCCGGGCCTTCAGCGCCTTGACCACGTCAGGACGCGGGCGCAGCCAGGCTTCCTGCGTCTCACCGTCGACCACCACGGGATCGCCCTCGTTGACGCGATCGCGCAGGCCGGCCAGGCGTCCGACGCACGGGATATCGAGGGCCCGGGCGACGATGCCGGCGTGGCTGGCGGCGCTGCCCTCCTCCAGCAGGATGCCCTTCAGCTTGGTGCGGTCGTATTCGAGGAGATCGGCCGGCCCGAGGTTCCGGGCGATCAGGATGGCGTCCTCGGGCAGCTGGCGCACATGGTGCACGTCGCCCGACAGGTGACGCAGCAGCCGGTCGTTCAGGTCTTCCAGGTCGTGTAGCCGCTCGCGCAGATAGGGATCGCGGGCCTGGCCCAGGCGGGCGCGATGCTCGGACCGCACGCGCTCGACGGCGGCCTCGGCGGTCAGACCCGAGCGCACCGCTTCCTGCAATGAGCGGTTCCAGCCCCGGTCGTGGGCGAACAGGCGGTAGGTTTCCAGCACCTCGTAAGAGGCGCCCACCAAGCCGTGCTGGCCTTCCAGCATCTGGTCGATCTGGGTCTGCAGCGCCTCGATGGCGTAGGAAAGGCGGGCTTCCTCGGCCAGGGCGTCGTCCGACAGCAGGGTCTCAGGCACGACCGGCTGCTCGTGCAGCACCGCCACGCCGTAGGCCAGCCCCTCAGCGAAGCGGGAGCCCTTCAGGCGCTCGGGCTTGTGCGGCGCCAGCTCGACGTCCTTGAGTTCGTCCGCGCCGAGAAGCTCGCTGGAGCTGACCATCTCGGCCAGCACCATGGCGATGATCTGGAGGTCCTCGACCTCCTCTTCGTCATAGTTGCGCTCGGTGCGGTTCTGGACGACCAGCACGCCGATGGCGCGACCGCCGCGCAGCAACGGCACGGCCAGGAAGGCGTGATACGGATCTTCGCCCGTTTCCGGACGGTACGAGAACGACGGGTGGCTGGCGGCGTCCGACAGGTTCAGCGGCCGGCCCAGGCGCATGGTTTCGCCGACCAGACCCTCGCCCGGCTTCAGGCGGGTGACGTGGACGGCCTCGCGGGCCAGACCTTCCGTGGCGAACAGCTCCAGGTCGCCCGAGGCGCGGCGCAGATAGATCGAGCAGACTTCCGCCACCATCGAGATGGCGATGGTGCGGACCACCATGTCGAGCTTGCCCTGGGCGGGACCCGCGCCGGCCATGGCCTCGCGGATCTGCCGCAGCAGGCTGCGTGGTCCTCGAACGGCGATGCCGGATGCCGCCATGACGCCTGTACGCGCTCCCTGTCCCTTAGAGCCTTCTAGCCCAGCGTCCGACGCCAGGGGTTAAGACGGCTCTTACCTCCAAGGTGGGGCTACAGCAGATTTCGCCCGGGGACCAGTCGCGGTCGTCAACCGAACGGCGATTAGGTGCGCGCTCACGAAAAAGCGCCGCCCGGAGGGGAGCCGGGCGGCGCAGTCTGGCACGCTGGAGGAGGGATCAAAACTCCAGCGGCGATCGGGTGGGCCTAGCGACGGTAGCCGTAGGCGTAGCGGTCGTCGTAGCGATCGCGGCGCTCATAGCGCTGGCCATAGCGGTCGTAGGCGTAGCGGCTGTTGGCGCGGCTATCGTAGGCGTAGCGGTTGTCATAGCCGTAGCGAGTGTTCGACGTGTAGCGCGGCGCCGTGCGGTACGACTGGCTGTAGCGACGGTCGTACTTGTCCTTGGCCGTGGTCGCGCCCAGGGCCGCGCCCGCCACGGCGCCGATGGCGACCGCGTCGGTCTTGCCGTCGCCGATCGCCGCGCCGGCGATGCCGCCGATCACCGCGCCGATGATGGCGCGCTCGGTCTTCTCGCCGGCGAAGGCGGCCGAGGCCGGGGCGAGCAGCGCGCCGGCGACAGTGACGGCGATGGCGGTCTTGGTGAACGTACCGAGGGTCTTCATGGCGGGTCTCCTATCTCTGTTGATAGGGGTTGTAGGCCCTCGGCCCTGAACGGGGTCGGGACTGGTCGTTCAGGTGGGGTTTAGGTTTGGGGGGCGTGAGAACCCATCCACACCGACTTCCCCGGCGAATGCCGGGGCCCAGATCGAGCCCGCTGGCGTGGCTGGGTTGGCTGAGGCTGTGGGCGAGCCCACGCCGACTGTTCCGGATGAATCTGGGCCCCGGCATTCGCCGGGGAGGTCGGACTATGGGCTGGTTGCGGGTTTAGCACCGTCCGCCCGATGCAACCGCGCCGACCAAAGCACCCCGGCCAGCATCAACACCATCGCCACGCTCTCCAGCGCGCGCGGCCAGCGGGCCTCGTGCAGGAAGCCGTACAGCAGGGCGAACACGGTCTCGAACACGATCAACTGGCCCGACAGCGACAGCGGCAACAGGCGGCTGGCGGCGTTCCACAGGCCGTTGCCGATCACCGAGGCCCCGATGGCGACGGCGAAGCTGACGCCCCAGAACAGGCCCCAGGCGCTGGCCGCATGCGCCTTGCCGTCGAAGGCGAAGGCCGGGACCACGATGACCAGAGACAACAGCCCCGTGGCGACGCCGGTCAGCAGCGACCACTCGTGACTGTTGAACTTGGGCGTCGCGGCCAGGCGCCGGGCGTTCCAGACGGCGTAGGCGGTCCATACGGCGAGGGCCAACAACGCCCCCAGCAGGCCGACCAGCGTTCGGCTCATCCCCGCCCGTCCGGCGGCGGCGAAGGCGTCGATATTGATGCAGACCCCGCCGGCGACGATCAGGGTCAGGGGCCAGATCAGGCGCCGCAGCGGCGTCCCCTCCCCCGCTTTCGCCCCGACCAGGGTGATGGTCACGGGCAACAGGCCGATGACCAGCGAGGCCAGGGCCACGCCGGCGCTCTGCACCGCCACGGCCAGGCCGACGTAGTAGATGAGGTTGCCCAGCAGGCTCAGCAGGATGAGGTCGCGCCAGTCGCGCCCGTCCATCCGGGCCATGACCGCCTTCCAGCTGGGCGCCAGCAGCACGGCCGCCGCCAGGCCATAGGCCAGATAGCGTCCCGCCGTGGCCTGCAGCGGCGTGAAGTCGGCCAAGAGCTTGGGCGCCAGAAACACCCCGCCCCAGAACGCCCCGGCGATGACGCCGCACAGAAGGCCAAGCAGGAGGTTGCGCGAAGGAGTCATGACGGCCGCATAGCAGTCCGCCGCCAGCTTGGCTCGCTCCGACGGGGTCTCACAACACGGTTTCGGAGCCTTCGCCCCCTGGCTAAGCTGTGCGCCCAATCCAGGGGCAGGAGACGATCAATGACGGCGGGAGCGTTCAAGCGCGGGTTTGCGGCGCTGCTGGCTGTGCTGGCGGGGCTCGTCGGCGCCGCCAGCGCCCACGCCGCCTGCGCGGTCGGTTCGCCGGGCGCGACCGTCAGCGTTGACGTCGGCGCGACCGGACGGCCGTTCCTGCTACGGCGGCCCGCCAGCCTCGCGGCGGGCCAGCCCGCGCCGCTACTGATCCTGCTGCACGGCAGCGGCGGCGACGGGGGAAAGATGCTGGCCGCCTCTGGCCTCGAAGCGACGGCGGAGCGTCACGGCTTCCTCGTCGTCGCGCCCACCGCCGCCATCGCCGCCGGCAAGGGCTTCGCCTGGAACATCCCGGGCGTGCCGACCGTCACCGGCAAGATCCCCGACGCCTCGGACGCCGACGACGTGGCCTATCTGGCGGCACTGGTGGATGGCCTGGTCGCGGAAGGCTGCGTCGAGCCCGCGCGCGTCTATGTCACTGGCCTGTCGGGCGGCGGGCGCATGGCCTCCTGGCTGGGCTGCGTGGCGTCGGACCGCTATAGCGCCATCGCGCCGGTGGTGGGCCTACGCGCCGGCAATCCGCGCGCGGGCAACCCGCAGGAGCCCGATCCGGCCACCTGCCAGCCCCGGCGGCCAGTGCCTGTGATCGCCTTCGCGGGCGACCGGGACATGACCAATCCCACCCAAGGCGGCGGCGCGGGCTACTGGCAGTATACGATGCACGCGGCCGAGCAGCGCTGGGCGGCGCTGAACGGCTGCCAGGCTTCGCCGACCACCCAATGGGTCGCGCCCGGCGTCTATGAGGAGCACTATTCCGGCTGTCGGGGCGAGGCCGATGTGGTCGGCCGCATGACCGTCGGCGGCGGCCACACTTGGCTGGCTGACAACGACGCCCTCTGGGCCTTCGTCTCGCGCTATCGGCGGGAGAGCCGGTAGGCAGCCGGATTAAAAGAACGCCGGTTCGCCACGTAAGCGTCACTATTCGTCGCGAGCTTGCGCGCGCCGCAAACGACTCGACCGGAGATGCGCATGATCGCCGCCCTGCTCACCGCCCTGGCCCTGCAAGCCGCACCGCCCCTGGCGTTGGATCCGGCGGCCGTCAAGGCGGTGGAGGCCGTGGCGTTCGACTATGTCGACGGTCAGCTGGAGGGCGACACCGCCCGCGTCGCTCGCGCCCTGCACCCGGACCTGGCCAAGCGCGCCGTCCGCGCCAAGCCTGATCCCGACGAGGTCCTGGCCCTGCGCCGGATGAGCCGTGACGAGCTGATCGACCTGACGCGGCAAGGCGCCCTGAAGACCCCGCGCGACCAGTGGGACCGCACCGTCCGGGTGCTGGACGTGGCCGGCAATGTAGCTATCGCGCGCGTCGAGACGCCCTGGTTCGTCGACCACCTGAGCCTTGGCCGGTTCGGCGAGCGCTGGGTGATCGTCAACGCGCTCTGGTATCCCAAGCCCAGGCCCGCGGCGAAGTAGGGGTCAGGCCGGCGCCATGGCCTTGAGGCGGCGCACCGCCACGGCCACGCGCATCGAGGCGTCATGGAACTTCGAACCGACGTCGATCATGTCGGCGGCGCGCTGGAAGTCGCGACGATTGATGGCGCCCGCGACCTCGCCGGCCGCCTCGTGAAAGTCGCTATGAGCCTCGACGCACTGCAGATAGGTCTTGTCACCAGATAATTTGGCCTTCGCTTCGCCATGCAGCCAGTGGCCCAGGACGCAGACCTTGTCGGAACAGGCGCGCTGGGCGTCCACCGTCGTCTGGGTCGCCAGGGCGATCCTGAAGTTGACTTTCCAGTCGGCGTGGGCGGCGATGGCGGCGTCGAAATCCATGGGTCTGCTCGCGTCAAATTTCACGGAGCGGTGAATATTCCCAGCTTGGCTATTGAACGGTGACCAGGCAGCGTTAACGGCACCGTTTCATCCCCTTAAGGGCGAAAGGCCGCACCCCGGGGGCGGTCAGCCGTGTCCCGGCATCGCCAGGGGCGCGTCAGCGTCGGCGACCAGACGGCGGGCCTGTTCGAGGGCGGCGTCGATGTCATTCTCGATGAACTCGACCTCAAGGTCGGTCAGCGGATGCGGCGCGGCGATGGTCTCGCGCAGATAGACGCGCTTTTCAGCCTCGCTCATCGACCACCAGCCGACAGTGTGGCCTTCCTCGATGACGGCGTCGCCCATGGCCAAGAGGTCGTCGGTGTCGAAGATCGGCTGGCCCGGCTTTTCGGGGAACCACTGACCGTCGTCGGGCAGGGCCTTGTCCAACTGCTTCAGCAGCGACGCCAGCCAAGGGCTGACCAACAGCGGCTTCTCGTAGCCGTCGCCGAACTTGGCGCGCAGCAACAGGTCGTAGAGCAGCTCCAAGCCGGCGTCGCCGTGGAAGGTGACGGTCTTGGCGTCGGGGTCGAACTTGAAGACGTCGGGCATGGGACTCTCTTGGGCTGACGCCCTCATAACGTCCGAACGCGACGTTTTCATCTAGGTCGAGGGGAGCGCCCCCTCCGCCTCTAAATCAGAGCTGATCCAGCCCGTACACCGCGTGCAGCGCGCGGACCGCCAGCTCGGTGTAGGCCGCGTCGATCAGGACCGAGATCTTGATCTCCGAGGTCGAGATGACCTGGATGTTGATGTTCTTCTCGGCCAGGGCCTGGAACATCGACTGAGCGACGCCGGCGTGGCTGCGCATGCCCACGCCGATGACCGACACCTTGGCGACGTCCTCGTTGACGGCGACGGCCTCGAAGCCGATCTCCTTCTGGGCGGCTTCGACGATCTCGACGGCGCGCTGGGCGTCACGCTTGCCGACCGTGAACTCCATGTTGGCGGTGTCGGCGCTGCGGGCGCGCGACTGCACGATCATGTCGACGTTCACATTGGCGTCGGCCAGACGCCCGAAGATCTGCGAAGACACGCCCGGATGGTCGGGCAGGCCCAGCAGGGTGATCTTGGCTTCGTCGCGGCTGTAGGCGACGCCCGAGACGATGCGCTTTTCCATGATTTCTTCCTCGTCGCAGACGATCGTACCTTGGCCCGGGGCTTCGCCCGGTTCGACGAAACTGGACAGCACCCGCACCGGGACGCGATGGGCCATAGCCATCTCGACCGAGCGGGTCTGCAGAACCTTGGCCCCCAGCGAGGCCATTTCGAGCATTTCTTCGTAGGAGATCTTGGCCAGACGCTTGGCCTTGCTCTCGATCCGGGGGTCGGTGGTGTAGACCCCGTCGACGTCGGTATAGATGTCGCAGTCGCCCTTGACGGCGGCGGCGATGGCCACGGCTGAGGTGTCCGAGCCGCCCCGGCCCAGGGTGGTGATGCGGCGGTTGGGCGTCACGCCCTGGAAGCCGGCGATCACGGCGATCTCGCCGTTGGCGAAGCAGGCCTCGAGGTTCTCCGGCGGGATCTCCTCGATCCGTGCTCGGCCATGGGCCTCGTCGGTCAGGATCGGCACCTGCCAGCCCAGGAACGAGCGGGCCTTGTGGCCCATGTTGCGCAGGGTCATGGCCAGCAGGCCGGCCGTGACCTGCTCGCCCGAGGCGACGACCGCGTCGTACTCGTCGTCCGACTCCGGCAGGCCCGCCGCAGCGCGGCCCGCGCCGTCGGTCCAGGCGACCAGCTCATTGGTCTTGCCCGACATGGCCGACACGACGACGGCCACTTGCTTGCCCGTGGCGACCTCGGCGGCGACCAGGCGCGCCACACGGCGGATGCGCTCCAGGTCGGCCACCGACGTGCCGCCGAACTTCATCACCAGACGTGACACGTCCCTGGTACCTCGACACTTGGTTATTTCTTGCGCCCGCGCGGCCGGATCACTCCCCCTCGCGCAAGCCCGCGCCTTCTAGCGAGCCGATGGCGCAACGGCAATGTCGTGAGGCTGTCTTTTTTACATGAGGGGGGGGCGGGGCGTGGCGCGCGCGCGACGCCATGATAGACACGGGTCATGACACAAGCCGCTTCCGCCGCCCCCTCCTGGAGCATCGACCCCGCCGACGTCGCGCGGTTCTCGGCCATCGCCGCCGAGTGGTGGGACCCCAAGGGCAAGTTCGCGCCGCTGCATGTGTTCAACCCCTGCCGCCTGGCCTTCATCCGCGAGCAGGCCCTGGCGCGCTTCGGCCGCGACGGCGCGGTCCGCGCGCCATTCGAGGGTCTCACCCTGCTGGACATCGGCTGCGGCGGCGGGCTGCTGAGCGAGCCCATGGCGCGGCTGGGCTTTGCCGTCACGGCGATCGACGCGTCGGAAAAGAACATCAAGACCGCCGCCACTCACGCCGCCGAACAGGGTCTTGAGATCGGCTATCGGCCCGCCACCGCTGAGCAGTTGCTGGCCGAAGGCGCGGGGCCGTTCGACGTGGTGCTGACGATGGAGGTCATCGAGCACGTCGCCGATCCTGGCGAGTTCCTGCGCACCTGTTCCAAGCTCTTGAAGCCCGGCGGGATCATGGTGGTGGCCACCCTGAACCGCACGCTCAAGGCCCTGGCCCTGGCCAAGATCGGCGCCGAATACGTGCTGCGCTGGGTGCCGCCCGGCACCCACGACTGGAAGCAGTTCCTCAAGCCCGAGGAGCTGCGCGCCTTCCTGGCCGGCGAGCCGGTGGCGATGCAGGGCCCGTTCGGCGTGGCCTACAATCCCCTCACCGGCCGCTGGAGCCGGTCGAGCGACACCGACATCAACTACATGATGACGGTGACGAGGGACTGAGGACAGCCTCAGGGAACCTCTGCGCCTGCCGACGCTTTCTCGTCTCCGCAGGGGCGCACGCCCCCGGATTGGCGACCTAGGTATCGGGGGTCGGCCGTCGATCCGTTCGATCTGAACGGAGACCACCACCATGACGTCCAGAATTCTGGCCACGCTGCTGGCCACCACCGTGGCCTGCGGCGCCGTCGCCCCCGCCCTCGCGCAGGACTCGGCCTATCAGCGCAGCCTCGAGCGCTACGACGCCCAGCGCTCGAACTACTACGAAAGCGTGGCCGAGTATCAGCAGCGCCAGGCGGCCTATGAGCGCGACCGCGCCAACTATGTGCGCGCCCGCGACGACTATGACCGCCGCTACGGTCGCGGCGCCTATGACCGCCGCTATCCCAGCTACGCCGAGCGCTATCGCGTGGCCCAGTACCGCGACAGCGCGGCCTACTACGCCGAACAGGCCGAGTTCGAACGCGCCCGCGCCAACTATGAGCGCGCCCGTTACAACTATGACCGCCGCAACGGCGATGGCGCCTATGACCGCCGCTATCCCAGCCAGGCCTCGCGCTTCCGGGTCAGCGGCGTCAACTACGCCGGCTATGACGCGGGCCGCGACCAGTGGGAGCGCGACCGCGACCGCTACATCGCCGCGCGCGACGCCTATGATCGCCGCAACGGCTACGGCAGCTACGACCGTCGCTATCCAGGCGAAGCCAGCCGCTACGGCGCGCCCTACGCCGGCGGCTACAGCATCGACACAAGCACCAATATCGGCGCCAACACCAACTACGGCCCGGACTGTCGTCAGGACGCCAAGCGCAACGCCACCGTGGGCGGCGTGATCGGCGCCTTGGCCGGCGCAGCGCTGGGCTCGAACGTCGCGGCGCGCAACGCCCGGCCGGAAGGCACCGTGCTGGGCGCCCTGGTCGGCGCGGGCGTCGGCGCGGCCGTCGGCAACGCCTCGGCCAAGTGCGACACGCGCGGCGCCTACTACAGCTACGACCAGACCCAGCCGTACCGCTATAGCGACGGTCGCTACGCCGACTCGGCCGAGCGCTGCCGCCTGGCCCCGGCTCCGACCGACTACAACGGCCGCGTCGAGACCCGCTATGTGCGCGTCTGCCCCGACGCCGACGGCCGCTATCGCGTCCAGGGCTGATCCCTTCCGGCGCCAGGCCGGCGATCTGGAAACCGCTCGCCGGCCTGAGCGTTGAACATCCGAGGGATCGAAACCAAGAAACAACAAACGGAGAGCTCGTCATGCGCGCCCCCCTGAAAGCCATCATCCTGGCCACCGCCGTCGGCTTCGCCGCCAGCACCGTGGCCGTGACCACCGCCGACGCCCAGTCCAAGAGCCGCTACCGCGTGCTGGTCTGCAACAAGTCGAAAGCCAAGAACGGCGCCGTCATCGGCGGCCTGGGCGGAGCCCTCTTGGGCAACACCGTCGCGGCGCGCGGCAACAAGACCGAAGGCGCTCTGCTGGGCGGCGCGGTCGGCGCCGTGGCCGGCCACGAGATCGGCAAGAGCAAGAAGAAGTGCCACTACGAGTACCGCTACCGCTAAGCGGTCGAGCATTTGATGACCGACAGGGCGCCGGACGCGAGTCCGGCGCCCTTCTCGTGTTTGGCTTGCCTGCCGGAGCGCATCAGGCTCAATAACGCTCGCTGAGTTGTGCTTTGGGGGCGGTGTTGACGGAAGCCTTGGTTATTCGCGGGTTGAACAAGACGTTCGCCAAGCCCGCGGTGTCGGACCTGGACCTGACGGTCCGCGCCGGTGAGCTTTACGCGCTGCTGGGCCCCAACGGCGCGGGCAAGACCACCACGCTACGGATGGTGGCGGGCCTGACCCAGCCCGACGCGGGCGAGATCGCCATCTTCGGCGTCGATGCGCGCAAGGATCCGGCCGGCGCCAAGGCCCTGCTGGCCTGGGCGCCGGACGAGGCGATGATCTACGACAAGCTGACGCCGCTGGAATATCTGGAGTTCGTCGCCGGTCTCTGGAACATCAATCCCCGCACCGCCAAGGCCAAGGCCGAGGAGCTTCTGGCCACCCTGGGCCTGGCGTCCGAGGCGCGCCGCCGCTGCGAGGGCTTCTCGCGCGGCATGAAGCAGAAGGTCGCCCTGGCCGGCGCCCTGATCCACGATCCCAAGCTCCTGATCCTGGACGAGCCTCTGACCGGCCTCGACGCCGCGGCCGCGCGTCTCGTGAAAGACATGCTGCAGGCCCGGGTCGACGCGGGCGGCACCGTGATCCTGACCACGCACATTCTCGAAGTCGCCGAGCGCATGGCCAATCGCATCGGCATCATCGCCGGCGGCCGGCTGCTGGCCGAGGGCACCCTGGACGAACTGCGCAGCCGGGCCGGCGAGGCCAGCGGCCGCACCCTTGAGGACGTCTTCCTGCAGCTGACGGCCGAGGCCGCCGCGTGAGCCTGCCATTCAAGCCGGCCAGCACGCCCTGGCTCCTGGCCCACGAGATGCGCCTGACCTGGCGCGGCGTTTCGGCGGGCCGCAAGTCCAGCGGCGTCGGCTCGATCATCGCCTTCGCCGTTCTGGGGGTCTTTGCGCTGCTCGGGGGCGCAGCCCTGGCGTTCGCGACGCGAGGCTATGAGGTCCCGATCACCCCGTTCTCGGTGATCATCGTCGACATGGCGCTGGCGGTGATCCTGACCCTGATGCTGGCCAACACCCTGGCGGCGGCGGCCAACGCGCTCTACGAGCGCGGCGATCTGGACCTGCTGTTCTCCTCGCCCCTGTCGCCGCGCAAGGTGCTTTTTGTGCGAGCGCTGGGCCTGGCGGTCGGGGCGGGCTTTTGGTTCGTGCTGCCGGCGGCGCTGATCCTGGCGCCGTCGCTCTTCATGGGTCATCCGCACTGGGCTGGCGTGTTCGGGGTGCTGATCGCTGCGGCGCTGGGCGCTTCGGGCGTCGGCCTCTTGCTGGCCATGGCGTTGTTCGCGCTGATCGGCCCTCGCCGTACGCGGACCGTGGCCCAGGTGCTGGCGGCCCTGATCGGCGCGGCCTTCTTCCTGGCCAGCCAGTACCGCAATCTGGTGGGCGAGGACGCCTCGGAAAGCCTGTTCGCGCGCATCGCCCTGGACGTAAGGGACGGCCGCATCCAGCCGCCGCCGTTCGCCGACCTGCCCCTTCGCGCGGCGGTGGGCCAGCCGATCCCGCTGCTGATCCTGATGGCGATCGGCCTTGGCGTGTTCCTGTTCGCGGCCCGCGTGCTGGGCCAGCGCTTCGCCGACGCGGCGGCCGCCACCCAAGGCGCTGAAACCCGCAAGGCGGCCAAGGGTCCGACCCGCGACTTCGCCGCCGGCGCGTTCCAGGCGACGCTGCGCAAGGAGCTGCGCCTGGTCAGCCGCGACGCCGCCCTGCTCTCCCAGGTGCTGCTGCGTGTGCTCTACATGGTGCCCCTGGCCTTCGTGATGGCCCGCAGCGCAGAGCACATGCCCGCCTGGGCCCTGGCGGGTCCGGCGGCGGCGGTCACCTTTCTGGCTGGTCAGGTGGCCGCAAGCCTGGTCTGGATCACCGTCTCGGCCGAAGACACCCCCGATCTTCTGGCCATTTCCCCAACGCCCATGCGGGTGCTGAACCGCGCCAAGCTGGCCGCCGCCCTGATCCCCGTCGCGCTCTTGCTGGTCGTCCCCATCGCGGCCCTGACCTGGTACGCGCCGCTGGCGGGGCTGTGGACCGCGCTCGGAGCGGCGCTCACCGCCTGGGCGACCGGGCTGATCGGCGTCTGGCATCAGAGACCGGGCAAGCGCGCTGACTTCAAGCGGCGTCATGGCGGGTCTTTCCTGGCGGGCCTGGCCGGGGTGTTCATCGCCACCCTGATCGGCGGGGCGACGGCGCTGGCCGTGGCCGGCCTGCTGGTCTGGGCGGTGATCCCACTGATCGTGGCCGGGGCGCTGACGATCGCGATGCGCCGCACGGACGACCAGATCGCCGCCACCCTGCGCGCCGCCTCAGCGGCGTCCAACTAGTTCAAGCCTCGAGCAGCGCCCGGATCCGGCAGACCACGCCCTCGGGCTGGAAGTCGATCACCGCCGCGCCGGCCAGCTCGGCGGCGAGCCCGCGCTCGATCAGGCGCGAGCCGAAGCCGCGCCGCTCGGGCGGCTTGACCGGCGGTCCGCCGCGCTCGATCCAGGTCAGGTCCAGTCGCGCCGCGCCGGGCTCGGGAGCCAAGGCCCAGGCGATATGAATGCGCCCCTCGGGAGCGCGCAACGCCCCGTACTTGACGGCGTTGGTGGCCAGTTCGTGCAGGGCCATGGACAGCGACAGAGCCGTCTTCGGCGACAGGCGGATCGCCGCTCCGCTCAGTTCGAACCGCCCCTCACCGCCATGAAGCGCGGCCACGCGGGAGGCGACGTCGTGCATCTCCGCCCCCTCCCAGTTCTCGCGGGTGAGCAGGTCATGAGCTTCGGCCAGAGCGATGATCCGGTTGGAGAAGGCTTCCTGGGCGTCGTCCAGAGAATGCTGGCCGTTGAAGCTCTGGGCGGCGATGGCCTGGATCGTCGCCAGGCTGTTCTTGACGCGATGGTTCAGCTCGTTGACCAGCAGGCGCAGGTGCAGCTCGGCGCGCTTGCGATCGGTGATGTTGACCACCGCGCCGACGAACCGATGGGCCTTGCCGTCCTCGCCGAAGAACACCTTGCCCTTCACGCTCAGCCATCGCTCGACATGGTCGTCGCGCCCGACGACGCGGAACTCCACCGCGTAGTCAGCGCGGATCTCGGGATCAAGGGCCTGGCGGGTCGCGTCTCGCGCCTTCGTCGCATCGGTGGGATGGACGCGCGCGTAGAAGGTGTCGACGGTCACGGGCTCGCCCAACGCCACGCCGAACATCTGGTAGCAGCGATCCGACCAGCTCAGGGCGCCGGTGTCGACATCAAGGTCCCACGTGCCGACGTCGGCCGCGTCCATCGCCAGGCGCAGCGTCTCTTCCTGCCGCAGCAAACGATCGACCGCCTCACGGCGCTCGGTGACGTCCGAGACCACGCCGACGAACCGGGTGCAGCGCCCGCCCTCGAAGAACGCGCGGCCGAAGGTCTCGACCCAGCGCAGCGCTCCGTCGCTGACGCGATAGATCCGGTATTCCAGGTTGATCGTACCGGGCCCGGACGGATCGGTGGCGTCGCTCACCGCCGCCGCCACCGCCTCGCGATCATCCGGATGCAGGATGGCCATAAGCTGCTCGAAGTCGTGCGGCGACTCGGCGTCGACCCCGAAGATGGCCCGGGCCCTCTGGTCCCAATAGCGCGATCCGGTCTCGGGATTATGGTCCCACCGCCCCATGCCGGCCGCCTGGGCCGCCAGGTCCAGCTCCGCGCGCGCCGCCGCCAGCTCAGCGTCGACCTGCTTGCGCTCGGTGATGTCGACGATGACGCCCGTGTTGCGCGACGGCTGGCCGTCATCGTCGAGATAGGACTGGCCTCGCGTGAAGACCCAGCGGATCGAGCCGTCGGCCTGCACCAGCCGGTACTCATCGGAAAAGGCGTCGCCGCTGGCCGCGGCCGACAGGGCCAGGTCGCGGATGCGGTCGCGATCCTCGGGATGGACGGCGGGGGTGAAGCTCTGGGGCGGCAGACCGGCCTCGGCGAAGACCGGCTCCACGTTGTGAAGTTCGGCGTACCGCGCGTCAGCATAGACCTTGTTGGCCTTCATGTCCCATTCCCAGGCGCCGACCACGCCCGCCACCGCGCGCGCCATCTCGTAGCGCTCCTGGGTGACGCGGAGAGCCTTCTCGGCCCTGACCGAACGCGAGATCTCGACGGCGGCGACCAGCACCCCGCCCACACCGCCCGGCGCGGCGCTGTCCGGCACCGGGCTGTAGTTGATGGCGAAGTAAGCGGTTTCCAGCGCCCCCTCGCGCAGCACCTTGAGCGGCAGCCGCTCGAAGGCGTAGCCGGGGCTCCGCCCGGCCAGGATCTCTTCATGCAAATCCCGCAACGTCGCCTGGAACTCCGGCGTCGTGTCGTAGAAGCTCTGGCCTAGCGCGGCGGGATGGCGCTCATGCAGCGACGGCGCGTAGGCGTCGTTGTAGATGAGGATCAGCTCTGGGCCCCAGCGCAGGGCCATGGGGAAGTTGCTTGCCAGCAGGATGTCGGTCAGCAGCCGCAGCGCGGGCGACCAGGCCTCACGCGGGCCCAGGGGCGTCTTCGACCAGTCAAAGGCGAGAACGCGCGCGGCCATCTCGCCACCCGCGATCCTGGTCAATCTAGGCGTGGCCCTTTGGCCGCCCTCGCCCATCCTGAAGGTCCCCCATCCGGCCCCCCGACCGGCCCTGACCGCAAGGTGACCTCATAGTGAACGGGGATTCAAGCGTGGCCTTAGCTAAACCTCGCGCAAGGCGAGCGAAGACGCTGTCTTCGCTCGCCCCGTACAACCTATTGTAATCCTGAAGGATCAATCGATAGGCGACCAGCGCTTCTCCGCCACGGCGGCTTGGCGCTTGGGACCGCGGAACGCGTTCTGGCCCTCGCCGGACTTCTGACCCGGCTTGCCGGGGCCCTTGCCCTGACCCGGACCACGGCCTTGAGCCTTCTGCCCGCCTTCGGGGCGACCGCCGCCGCCGCCATTGCGGTTGCGCTGGCGCTTGCGGCGCAGCTCCGAGGGGACGTCGTTGCGCGGGTCGGCCTTGCGCGGATCGACATACTTCTCGGCCGGAACCAGCTTGTCGGCGACGGCGGCGGCGGCGGCCAGCTGCTTGTCGTTGCGGCGGTCGAAGGACGGGATCGTCTGGCGGGTGGCCTTCTGGATGTCCTTCAGCAGGTTACGCTCGTCATCGGCGCAGAAGCTGATGGCGATGCCGTCCTTGCCCTTGCGGGCGGTGCGGCCGATCCGGTGGACATAGGCCTCCGGCACGTTGGGCAGCTCGTAGTTGATGACGTGGCTGACGTCGTTGACGTCGATGCCGCGCGCGGCGATGTCGGTGGCCACCAGGGCCCGCATCTCGCCGGCCTTGAAGGCGGCCAGAGCCCGCTCGCGTTGGCCTTGAGTCTTGTCGCCGTGGATCGAGGCGGCTTCGATACCCGCCGCGTTCAGGTACTTGGCCACCCGGTCGGCGCCGCGCTTGGTGCGGGTGAAGACGATGGTGCGGGAGAAGCTCGTGTCCGCGAACAGCTCGGCCAGCAGCGGACGCTTGCGCTGGGCCTCGATGAACAGCACCCGCTGGTCGATGCGCTCGACCGTGGTGGCTTGAGGCGCGACCGAGACCTGCACCGGATCCTTCAAGAGCTCGCCGGCCAGCTTGCCGATCTCGCTCGGCATGGTGGCCGAGAAGAACAGGTTCTGGCGGTTCTTGGTCAGTTGGGCGGCGATCTTGCGGATCGGCACCACGAAGCCGAGGTCCAGCATCTGGTCAGCTTCGTCGAGGACGAAGATTTCCGTGCCCGAGACGATGGCCGACTTCTCGGCCATGTGGTCCATCAGGCGGCCGGGGGTGGCGACCAGCACGTCGATGCCGCCGGCCAGGGCCTTCATCTGCGGGCCGTACTTGACGCCGCCATAGATGGTGTGGACCGACAGGCCCATGTGAACGGCGTAGGCCTTGAAGTTCTCGGCGATCTGGGTGGCCAGCTCGCGGGTGGGCGAGAGGACCAGGCAGCGGAAGCCGCGGCGCGGAGCCGGCTTACGGTCTTCGGCCAGGCGCTGCAGGATCGGCAGGGCGAAGGCGGCGGTCTTGCCGGTGCCGGTCTGGGCGATGCCCAACAGGTCCTTGCCCTGCAGCACCACCGGAATGGCCTGGGCCTGGATCGGGGTCGGTTCCTTGTAGCCCTTTTCAGCCAGCGCCTTCAGCAGCGGCTTGGCCAGGCCAAGGTCGGAAAATTGAGTCACGTGTGTTGTGTCTTTCATGCGCCGAAAGACAGCCCGTGCGTTCCTCGCACGGCTGGCCTGTCGGCTATCGTTCGGAGGAGCGCCCCGCGTGCACGGGCGATCGGGTGAGAAAAGCTCTCAAGGCGCTCGACAGGCTGGTCCGAAAACGGACCCTCACGCGGCTGGAGCGCCAATAGCGCCGAAGTGGCGCGCGGTGGGTATCGGTTATCCTAGCGGGAAAGTCAAGTTTTGCGAAAATCCTCCCCCTCGCGGGGGAGGTGACGCGGAGCGTCGGAGGGGGAAGTTCTGCTGACCTTGCCCCTTCCCCCTCCGTCGCCTCTTCGAGCCGACACCTCCCCCGCGAGGGGGAGGATTGACCAGCCCACCGCTCCGCGCCACACCGCGCTCATGACCAAGCCTATCGTCCTCGTCGCCGCCGCCGCCCTCATCGATGTCGACGGCCGCGTGCTGATCTGCCAGCGCCCGCAGGGCAAGCAACTGGCCGGCCTGTGGGAGTTTCCCGGCGGCAAGGTCGAGGCCGGCGAGACGCCGGAAGAGTGCCTGATCCGCGAACTTCAGGAGGAGCTCGGGATCAAGGTCGCGCACGCCTGCCTGGCGCCGTTTGTTTTTGCGTCTCACAGTTACGAGTCTTTTCACCTCCTGATGCCACTGTACCTGCTGCGTCGCTGGGAAGGCCAAGTGACGCGCAAGGAGCACGAGGCGCTGGCATGGGTAAAACCGGACAAGCTGAGCGACTATCCGATGCCCCCGGCCGACGAGCCGCTGGTGGCCTGGCTACGCGACGTCCTCTGAGCGCGTTCTGGGCCGATCAGTCCGGCGCCACGGCCGTCGAGGTCGGCGTGATCGTGGTGCTGATCAGCATCGCCCTGATCGGCGCGATGACCGTGCTGAGCGACGGCATCAAAACCGCCTTCACCAAGTCCGCCGACGCGATGGGCAGCTAGCGGCCCTACCCCGCCTTATCGCCAGCCGGCTGCTCTTGTGTCCCCAGAGCATCGGCCAGACGCATCTTGGCCGAGCCTGGCCGCAGTGGCTTCTGCTGGCTGTCATGCGGCGCCCAGCCGGTGACCGAGACGATCTCGAACGTCGCCGGAACCTTGCCGTCGGCCTCGGCGAACCGTTCGACATAGAGCTCCATCGCGCGGAACAGGACCTTGCGGGTCAGGGGCTTGCGCGCGCGGTCCAGCAACACGCTGGTCTCGCCCATCTTGCGCAGATCCTGCAGTAAGGCGATCGGGTGGGCGTAGCGCACCTTCACCCGATCCACATCCGCGACCGGTAGCGCAAAGCCAGCCCGTTGCAGCAGGCCCGCGGCGTCGATGGCGTCGGCGAACGGCGAGATCCGCATCGACGCGCCGTCCGACAGCTCGGCCTCGGCCGCCAGCAAGCACTGGCGCAGCTCAGTCAGGGTGGCCCCGCCAAAGATCGCGCCGACGAACAGGCCGTCGGGCCGCAGCGCCCGGCGGATCTGGATCAGCGCGCCGACAAGGTCATTGGTCCAGTGCAGCGACAGGGTCGAGACCACCAAGTCCAGGGTGGCGTCCCCGAACGGCAACCGCTCCTCATCGGCGACAACACGCAGGCCAGCACGACCGGCCAGCATTCGCCCCGACAGGTCGGCCTCGATCAGCGTGTCGATGTTGGCGCGGGCGTCGCTGTCGCTCAAGGCCTTGAAAAAATGGCCATTTCTCGCGCCGAGGTCGACGGCGACCGGAAACCGTCGCAGGATCGTCTCCAGCCGCATCACCACGTCCTGGGCGGCGCGGGCCTTCAGGAAGTCGGCTGCGGCGAAATCGGGCGCGGCGCGGTCAAGGCGCTGGCGATGCAGGGCGCGGTCGAACAGGAACGGAGAAGCGGTCATGCGGGCGGAACATGGCGATTTCGAACCGACATGGAAAGCCGCCTCCCGCGTGATGGTCCCTCATTTGCGAGGTCTGGGACGCGGCCTGCTGGACCTCGTCCTGCCGCCCGCCAGCCTGGATGGGGCCAGCGCCCTGACCGGCGGCCTCTCGCCTGAAGCCTTCGCCAAGGTTACCTTCCTCGACGATCCGGTCTGCGACGGCTGCGGCCTGGCGATGCTTTACACCGACGCGGCGGCAGAGCGTTGCCTGGCCTGCCAGACCAAGCCCAAGGCCTTCGCCCGGGCCCGCGCGGCCTGCGTCTATGACGAACACTCGCGGGACCTGGTCCTGATGCTCAAGCACGCCGACCGCGTCGACCTCGCGGGCCTATTCGCCCGCTGGTTGTCCCGCGCGGCGACCGACCTGCTGGACGAGGCTGACGCTATCGCGCCGGTCCCCGCGCACCGGGCGCGGATGTTCACCCGCCGCTACAACCAGGCCGCCGAGATCGCTCGCCCCTTGGCGCGGATGGGGGCTCGCCCTTATCTGCCCGACGCCCTGGTCCGGCGGCGCGACACCCAGAGCCAGGGCGGCAAGTCGGCCACCGGGCGTCGGCGCAACGTGGCGGCGGCCTTCGTCGTGCCGCCGTCCCGGCGACGCCAGGTCGAGGGCCGCAAGATCCTACTGATTGATGACGTCCTGACCACCGGCGCCACGGCCGAGGGCTGTGCGCGGGCGCTACTGGCGGCTGGCGCGGCCAGCGTGACCCTATCCGTCGTCGCGCGCGTTACAGAAATGCAGGCGCGTCCTATATGAGGACGGCGAAACACCAGCGAGTCATCTCATGGCCAAGGTCACTATCTACACCCGCCCCTTCTGCCCCTACTGCTCGCGCGCCGTGGCGCTGCTGAACGACAAGGGCGCCGACTTCACCGAGATCGAGGCCGGCATGGATCCCGCCCTGCGCCAGGAAATGATGCAGCGCTCGGGCCGCAACACCTTCCCGCAGATCTTCGTGGGCGAGCAGCACATCGGCGGCTGCGACGACATGATGGCCCTGGAAGACCAGGGCAAGCTGGACGCGCTTCTGAACGCATGAGCCAGGCCGCGCCGCTCCGCGTCGGGCTGATCCAGACCCGCACCCCCGCCACCCACGCTTCCGCGCTTGATCATGTGGCGCCGCTGGTGCGCGAGGCCATCGCGGGCGGCGCGAAGGTCGTGCTGACCCCCGAATGCACCAACGTCGTCCAGAAGGACCGCAGCCTGCTGCTGCCCGCGCTCAAAACCCTGGACGAAGACCCAGTGGTGCTGGGGCTGCGCGACATCGCGGCGGAGACCGGGACCTGGATCGCCATCGGCTCGGCCCTAGTGCGCCGCGAGGCGGGCGAGAAGGCCGCCAACCGTCAGGTGGTCATCGACCCTGCGGGCGCGATCGTGGCGACCTACGACAAGCTGCACATGTTCGATGTGGACCTGCCGACCGGCGAGACGGCGCGGGAGTCCTCGGCCTATGAGCCCGGCGAGGCGGCCGTGGTGGTCGACACGCCCTGGGCCAAGCTTGGCCTGACCATCTGCTACGACATGCGCTTCCCCGCCCTGCACCGAGCCCTGGCCCTGGCCGGCGCCACCGTGCTGACGGTTCCGGCCGCCTTCACCCGTCCGACCGGCGAGGCGCACTGGGAGATCCTGCTGCGCGCCCGCGCCATCGAGACCGGCTCCTTCGTGCTGGCCGCCGCGCAAGGCGGGTTCCACGAGGACGGTCGCGGCACCTGGGGCCGCTCGATCGTGGTCGGTCCGTGGGGCGAGGTGATCGCCACGTTGGACCATGACGAGCCCGGCGTGCTCCTGGCCGACCTTGACCTGCCCGCCGCCGACAAGGCGCGCGCGGCGATCCCCGCCCTGAAGAACGCCCGGGCTTTCACCGGCCCGTGAGCGTCACCATGTCTATCCCATGATCAAGTACGCGCTCCGGTGCGACCGGACTCATGAGTTCGAAGGCTGGTTCGGCTCGTCGGCCGACTATGACGATCAGGCCGCGCGCGGTCTGGTCGAATGCCCCGTGTGCGGCTCGACCGGCGTCTCCAAGCAGATCATGGCCCCGGCCGTCGCCGGCACCAAGGCGCAGCGCTCGGCCGCCCCCGCCGTCGATCCCAAGATGCGCGAGATGATGATGACGGCCATGGGCGAGGTCCGCCGGCACGTCGAGGAGAACTTCGACTATGTCGGCGACGCCTTCGCCAAGGAGGCCCGCGCCATCCACGAGGGCAAGTCCGAGGAACGCGGCATCTACGGCGAGGCTTCCCCCGCCGAGGTCAAGGCGCTGGTCGAGGACGGGGTCAAGGTCGCGCCCCTGCCGCCGGGACCGCCGAAGAAGACGGAAGTGAACTGAGGCCTTACTCGCCGAAGGTCCGTCGCCGCCCGGCCCGGATCGGGCGTTCCTGCTCGAAGGCCAGCGCCAAGGTCGGGACGCCGGCTGCGTCTCTCAGAATCTGGACCGAGATCGCGCAGTCATAGGGCTCGCCGTTCTTGCGGTAGTTGCGGATGACCACCGTCGAGCGGTCGTCGCGCCGGATGGCCCGCGCCAGCGCCTTGCGGGCCGCCAGTGTGGTGCCCGCGCCCTGCAACATGCGCGGCGTTCGACCGATCATCTCCCCCGGGGCGTAGCCGGTCATCCGCTCGGCGGCGGCGTTGCTGAACAGGATGGTCGGACCGGTGGCCGAGAAGTCCACGTCGGTGATCACGACCGGGGTGTCGCTGTCGGCGTACTGACGCGCCAGATAGTCAAGCATCGGCTTCTCCGCTGGCCTCCAGCATCCGCCTGCGCAATTAACGGCTGATTAACTCCCCAAAATCGCAGACAAAACGGGCGTTTCGGCGCGGCGAGACGTCGCATCGGCGCGCCAAGAACCCTTCAATTATGGATTTGTTTACGCACAACACCGTTCCGTGAAGCTTCACCGTCATCAGCGAGCAGGAACGGACGTGGCCGAGGTCAACACGATCGAAGAGCGTTTGGAGTTCATGGGTCTGGACGCCACAGCGCGGACCCGGATCTCGGCCATCGGCCCGACGATCAAGGCCCGCCTGAGCCCGGCGATGGACGGGTTCTATACCAAGGTCCGCAGCAATCCGGCGACGATCCGGTTCTTCCCGAACGAGGCGGCCATCGAGCACGCCAAGCAGAAGCAGGTCGCTCACTGGGAGCGGATCCTCACCGGCCAGTTCGACCAGGGCTATGTGCAGGCGGTGACCACCATCGGCCAGGTCCACGCGCGCATCGGCCTGGAGCCGCGCTGGTACATCGGCGGCTATGCGGTCGTGGTCGAGAGCCTGATCGACGCCCTGGTCAAGGCCCGTTGGCCGCGCGGCATGCTGATGAGCAAGGGACCCGATCCGTCGGAGGTCTCGGCCGAGTTGGGCGCGCTCGTAAAGGCGGCGATGCTCGATATCGACTACGCCCTGTCGGTCTATCTGCAGGCGGCCGAGGAGGCGCGCCGCAAGGCCGAGATCGAGGCGATCCGCACCGAGCGGGAGTCGATCGTCAAGAGCGTGGGCCAGGCGCTTTCGGCGCTCAGCGACGGTCTGCTGAACTATCGTCTGAACGAGGATCTGCCCGCCGAGTACGCCCAGTTGCGCGAGGACTTCAACGCCGCGATCCAGACGCTGGAAGCGACCATCCAGGGCATCGCCGGGGCCTCGGCCAATGTCGAACGCGGTGCGGTGGAGATCGCACAGGTCTGCGAGGACCTGACGGCCCGCACCGAGCGCCAGACCTCCGACATCGTCAAGGCCGCCGGCGCGATCGACGAGATCACCAAGGCGGTGAAGACCAGCGCCCAGGGCGCCAAGCAGGTGGCCGCCTCGGCGTCCGCCGCCCGGGGCAAGGCCGAGCTGTCCAGCGATCTGGTGCGCGACGCCGTCTCGGCCATGGACGAGATCGAGAAGGGCGCCGGCCAGATCGCCCAGATCATCGGCGTGATCGACGAGATCGCCTTCCAGACCAACCTTCTGGCGCTCAATGCTGGGGTCGAGGCGGCGCGGGCCGGCGAGGCGGGGCGCGGCTTCGCGGTCGTCGCCCAGGAAGTGCGCGCCCTGGCCCAGCGCTCGGCCGAGGCGGCCAAGGAGATCAAGTCCGTCATCGCCCAGAGCACCACCCAGGTCACGCGCGGCGTCGAGCTGGTCGGCCGCACCGGTGAGGCGCTGATCGACATCACCGGACAGATCTCGGAAATCGACACCCTGATCCAGGGGATCGCCGACGCCGCCTCGGGTCAGGCCGCCAACCTGGGCGACGTCAACGGGGTCATGAACCAGATGGACGCCACCACCCAGCAGAACGCCCAACGCGTCCTGCAAGCCACGACCGAGGCGGCGGCCCTGCGTCGCGGCGCGGGCGAGTTGGCGGCGCTGGTCGCGGGCTTCGAGACCAGCGCGGTCGGCGCGCAGGCCGCGCCGCGTCGGGCGGCGGCCTGAGGTAGGCGGCGGCGGGGAACCGCCGCCTCAGAACTTCGTCTTGCAGCCCTGCTTCAGGTGAACCCCGCGCAGGAAGCCGCGGCGGGCGAGGCCCGCGTCGACGGCGGCGTTCATCTGGCGGTCGGCGGGGGCCGCGCCGGTGACTTCACGGACCAGACCGCGGAACGGGATGATGCTGTTGATGATGGTCTTGCCGCCCGCCTCGGCCAGCTTGCCGGCGCGGTTCTCGGCGTACTCGGCGCCGACCTTGTAGTCGGGCCCTAGCACCACGTTCAGCGCCTTCACCTCGTTGGCCAGGGCCTGACAGGACTTGAGTCCCTTGAGGCTGTAGGGGTCATCGAAGGCCTTGGCCAGGATCGGCGGAACCTCGCGCTTGGACAGGCCGACATCGCGCACCGGCTGGGTGCCGATGTCGACGGCCTTCTTGCCCGCCTCGCCCCAGCGACCGGCGGGTTCGTCCGGCTTGGCGGGCGGCTTGACCTGAGCGTGGGCCGTAGAGCCCAGCAACAAGGCGGCGGCTCCGGCCATGATCAGCAGCTTGTTCGGCATCGCAACGCCCTCCCGACAAAACACGCCACGGGAACGGCAAGCCTCGCCGCCGGTTCCCGCCCGCAGGTCCCTCGGCGCGAACTCTAAGGCCTGCGCACGATCCATCGCCACCCCAAAGCGTGTCATCCCGGCCGAAGCGCAGCGGAGAGCCGGGACCCAGGGGCGGCGCGCGCGGCGGTTCGTCCCCCCCTGGATCCCGGATAGCGCTCCGCGCTTCCGGGATGACACGGATCTAAGCACTTGGGTGAGAAGCCCTAATTCGGCGGGCCGCCCGCTTCCAGGTCGAACGCCGCGTCGAAGGCGTCGTCGCCGGGAACCGCCCCTTCGAGCGCAGCGTCGAACAGGTCCTCGAGCGACGACCAGATGAAGGTCATCTGCTCCATGATCGTCGGCGCGATCGCTGGATCGAAGCCCGGATAGAGGTCTTCCACAAGCCACAGGCCGACTCCCGGATCAAAGGCGAAGCGGCAGCCGATCAGACGGAACTGGGCGCGGGCCATGGTCTCGAACAGGGCGGTCAGATCGCGGGCGGCGTCCAGGTCTTCATGATCCAGCACCAGGCAGCGGATCTGCAGCCAGCCGTGGTCAGGCAGAAGGTAGAAGGCCCCCTCGTCCTGGTCCTCGCCCGAGATTTCGAGCCCCCGGTCGATCGCTTCCACGACATAACCCGCCGCGCGGCAGGTGTCGGTGAGCGCGGCCAGCAGGGCGGCTTCCTGGTCGGGCGTGAGGTCTGTCATGGCGGCGGTGTTCCGATGTGTGGTGCGTCGGCGGCTTCTAGCACGGAACGCTTTGGCCGGGACGCGACCAATTCCGGGGACTGGTCAGACAACCTACTTGCCGTCGCCACATGTTAGCGCTACCAAGTGCCGACGAACGCGCGCCGCCGACGGTGTCGGCGCTTCAGACGCTCGAGTTTTGGGGAGACGACGCCGTGGGCGTGAGTGAATTCCTGCCGGAAGATTGGAAAGACGCGACCCTGCTGGGGCGTATGGATTTCGGCGAAGGCCCGACGCCGGTGCTGGTGCGCGGCGGCCGCGTCGAGGACGTCTCGAAGATCGCCCCCACCGTCGCCGACGTGATGAACGCCTTCCAGCCTGGCGCCATCATTCCGCGCGGCGAGGACAAGGGTCCGTTGGAAGCCCTCGACATCCGCCCGGTCTGGGAAGACCCGGACGGCGCCGCGCCGGTGAAGCTTCTGGCCCCCGTCGACCTGCAATGCCTGAAGGCCGCTGGCGTGACCTTCGCGGTCTCGACCCTGGAGCGGGTGATCGAGGAGCGCGCGCGCGGTGACGCCGCCGCCGCCCTGAAGATCCGCGAGCAGCTGTCGGCCAGCATGGGCGGCGACCTCAAGAGCGTGAACCCGGGCTCGGAGGGCGCCGAGCGCCTGAAGCAGACCCTGATAAAGGACGGCCTCTGGTCGCAGTACCTGGAAGTGGCCATCGGACCCGACGCCGAGATCTTCACCAAGGGCCCCACCCTCTCGTCGATGGGCTGGGGCGACCAGGTAGGCGTGCGCAGCGACAGCCACTGGAACAACCCTGAGCCGGAAGTCGTGCTGCTGTGCGACGGTTCGGGCCAGATCCGCGGCGCGGCGCTGGGCAACGACGTCAACCTGCGCGACTTCGAGGGACGCAGCGCCCTGCTGCTCAGCAAGGCCAAGGACAACAACGCCAGCTGCGCCATCGGCCCGTTCTTCCGCCTGTTTGACGACACGTTCTCGCTGGACGACGTGCGCTCGGCCGAGGTCGAGCTGAAGATCACCGGCCGCGACAACTTCGTCCTCGACGGCAAGTCGAACATGAGCCTGATCAGCCGCGATCCGGCCGTCCTGGCCGGCCAGGCCTATGGCAAACAGCACCAGTATCCGGACGGCTTCGCGCTGTTCCTGGGCACCATGTTCGCCCCGATCCAGGATCGCGACACCCCCGGCCAGGGTTTCACCCACAAGGTCGGCGACCGCGTCCGCGTCTCGACCCCCAAGCTGGGCGTGCTCGAGAACGAAGTCACCACCTGCGACAAGGCCAAGCCGTGGACGTTCGGCATCTCGGCCCTGATCCGCAACCTGGCCGGTCGCGGCCTGCTCTAATCCAGATCGAAGGACCATCGGCACATGACCGACACCCTGCGCCACTACATCGGCGGCGAACGCGTCGCCGCTGACGCGCCGGCCGAGAGCCTCAACCCGTCGAACACCAACGACGTCGTCGCCAAGGTCCCGATGGGCGGCCAGGCCGAGGTCGACGCCGCCGTCGACGCCGCCCGCAAGGCCTTCCCGGCCTGGGCCGACGCCTCGCCGGAAGTCCGCTCGGACCTGCTGGACAAGGTCGGCTCGACCATCATCGCCCGCAGCGCCGACATCGGCCGCCTGCTGGCCCGCGAAGAGGGCAAGACGCTGGCCGAGGGCGTCGGCGAGACTGTCCGCGCCGGCCGCATCTTCAAGTACTTTGCGGGCGAAGCCCTGCGCCGTCATGGCCAGAACCTGGAAAGCACCCGCCCCGGCGTCGAGATCCAGACCTACCGCCAGGCCGTCGGCGTCTATGGCCTGATCACGCCCTGGAACTTCCCGATCGCCATCCCGGCGTGGAAGGCCGCCCCGGCCCTGGCCTTTGGCAACACCGTGGTGATCAAGCCGGCCGGCCCGACGCCCGCCACCGCCAACGTGCTGGCCGACATCATGGCCGAATGCGGCGCGCCGGCGGGCGTGTTCAACATGCTGTTCGGTCGCGGCTCGATGGGCGACGCGCTGATCAAGCACAAGGACGTGGACGGCATTTCGTTCACCGGCTCGCAAGGCGTGGGCGCGCAGGTCGCCGCCGCCGCCGTGGCCCGCCAGGCCCGCGTCCAGCTGGAGATGGGCGGCAAGAACCCGCTGATCGTGCTGGACGACGCCGACCTGGAGCGGGCCGTCGCCATCGCGCTGGACGGCTCCTACTTCGCCACCGGCCAGCGCTGCACCGCCAGCTCGCGCCTGATCGTCCAGGACGGCATCCACGATCGGTTCGTCGCCCTGCTGGCCGAGAAGGTCGCCGCCCTGCGCGTGGGCGACGCTCTGGACCCCAACACCCAGATCGGCCCGGCCGTCTCCGAAGACCAGATGGAGACCAGCTACAAGTATATCGACATCGCGACGTCGGAAGGCGGCCGCGTGGTCACCGGCGGCGACCGCATCAAGCTCGACAATCCGGGCTGGTACGTGCGTCCGACCCTGATCGCCGACACCGAGGCCGGCATGCGGATCAACAACGAGGAGGTCTTCGGGCCCGTCGCCTCGACCATCCGCGTGAAGTCTTACGAAGAGGCCCTGGAGATCGCCAACGGCGTCGAGTTCGGACTGTCGGCCGGCATCGCCACGACCTCGCTCAAGCACGCCCGCCACTTCCAGCGCTACGCCCGCGCGGGCATGACCATGGTCAACCTGGCCACCGCCGGCGTCGACTATCACGTGCCGTTCGGCGGCACGAAGAGCAGCTCGTATGGGGCCCGCGAGCAGGGCTTCGCGGCGGTCGAGTTCTTCACCCAGACCAAAACCTCCTACTCGTGGTCGTAAGCAGCATGTCCTCAGCCATCTATCCCAGCCTGAAGGGCAAGCGCGTCGTCATCACCGGCGGCGGCTCGGGCATCGGGGCCGGCCTGACCGCCGGCTTCGCGCGCCAGGGCGCGGAGGTGATCTTCCTCGACATCGCCGATGAAGACTCCAAGGCCCTGGAGGCCGAGCTGGCCGGCTCGCCGATCCCGCCGGTGTACAAGCGCTGTGACCTGATGAACCTCGACGCGATCAAGGCGACCTTCGCCGAGATCGGCGACATCGACGTGCTGGTCAACAACGCCGGCAATGACGACCGCCACAGCCTGGGCGACGTGACCGGCGCCTATTGGGACGAGCGGATCAACGTCAACCTGCGCCACATGCTGTTCTGCACCCAGGCCGTCGCGCCGGGCATGAAGAAACGTGGCGGCGGCGCGGTGATCAACTTCGGTTCGATCAGCTGGCACCTGGGCCTTGAGGACCTTGTCCTCTACGAGACCGCGAAGGCCGGCATCGAGGGCATGACCCGCGCCCTGGCCCGCGAGCTCGGCCCCGACGATATCCGCGTCACCTGCGTGGTGCCGGGCAACGTCAAGACCAAGCGCCAGGAGAAGTGGTACACGCCCGAAGGCGAGGCCGAGATCGTCAAGGCTCAGTGCCTGAAGGGCCGCATCCTGCCCGAAAACGTCGCCTCGCTGGTGCTGTTCCTGGCCTCGGACGATGCGGCGCTGTGCACCGGCCACGAGTACTGGATCGACGCGGGCTGGCGTTAGGTCTGGGGCTTTTTTCCCTCGCGGACTTTCCTCATGCCTAGGCAAGCCTTACGAACGCGCAGCACCGAAATCTGGGAGACCGTGCGGAAATGACCTGCGTCTGGGACTTGAAGGCGACCTTGGGCGAAGGCCCGATCTGGCTCAACGACACCCTTTGGTTCGTCGACATTAAGCAGCAAAAGATCCACGGCTTCATCCAGAGCTCCGGAGAGAAGCTCACCTTCTCCGCGCCTGAGCCTGTCTCGTTCTTGGCGCCGCTGGCGGGGGCCCCCGGCAACTTCCTTGTCGGGCTGAAGTCGGGTCTCCACCGCTTCAATCCGATCATGGGCGGGTTCTTGCCCCTGGCGACCATCGAAGACGCCACGCTGGACAACCGCACCAACGACGCCACGGTCGACGCAAAGGGCCGCCTTTGGTTCGGCACCATGCACGACGGGGAAGAAAACAAGAGCGGCTCGCTGTACCGGATGGACGCCACCGGCGTCGCGCGGATGGACCGCGACATCTGCATCACCAACGGTCCCTGCGTCTCGCCCGACGGCAAGACCTTCTACCACACCGACACCCTGGAAAAGACGATCTACGCCTTCGACCTGTCCGAGGAAGGCCTGCTGTCGAACAAGCGCGTCTTTGTGAAGATCGCCGTGGGCGACGACGTCTATCCGGATGGTTCGGTCGTCGACGCCGAAGGCTATGTGTGGACGGCCCTGTGGGGCGGGTTTGGCGCGGTGCGCTTCTCACCGCAGGGCGAGGCCGTCGCGCGCATCGAGCTGCCCGCTCCGAACGTCACCAAACCCTGCTTCGGCGGGCCCGACCTGAAGACCCTTTACTTCACCACCGCCCGCAAGGGCCTGAGCGACGAGACCCTGGCGCAGTATCCTCTGGCTGGCGGCCTGTTCGCCATCCAGGTCGACGTCGCCGGCCAACCCCAGCATGAGGTACGCCTTGCCTAACCGCACGCCCCGCCGGTTCCGGTCCCGCGATTGGTTCGATAACCCCGACCATATCGACATGACCGCGCTCTATCTGGAGCGCTTCATGAACTACGGGATCACGCCGGAGGAGCTGCGCAGCGGCAAGCCGATCATCGGCATCGCCCAGACCGGCAGCGACATCTCGCCCTGCAACCGCATCCACCTCGATCTGGTGTCGCGGGTGCGGGACGGGATCCGCGACGCCGGGGGAATCCCCATGGAGTTTCCGGTTCATCCGATCTTCGAGAACTGCCGTCGCCCAACGGCGGCGCTGGACCGGAACCTCTCGTACCTGGGTCTTGTCGAGACCCTGCATGGATATCCGATCGACGCCGTGGTTCTGACCACCGGCTGCGACAAGACCACCCCGGCCGGGATCATGGCCGCCACCACGGTCAATATCCCGGCCATCGTGCTGTCGGGCGGTCCTATGCTGGACGGCTGGCACGAGAACGAGCTGGTCGGTTCGGGCACGGTGATCTGGCGTTCGCGCCGCAAGCTGGCGGCCGGCGAGATCACCGAGGAAGAGTTCATCGACCGCGCCGCCTCGTCGGCGCCGTCGGCGGGCCACTGCAACACCATGGGCACGGCCTCGACCATGAACGCCGTGGCCGAGGCGCTTGGCCTGTCGCTGACCGGCTGCGCGGCCATTCCCGCCCCGTACCGCGAGCGCGGCCAGATGGCCTACAAGACCGGCCAGCGGATCGTCGACCTGGCCTATGAGGACGTCAAACCGCTCGACATCCTCACCAAGAAGGCCTTCGAGAACGCCATCGCCCTAGTGGCGGCGGCCGGCGGCTCGACCAACGCCCAGCCGCATATCGTGGCCATGGCCCGTCACGCCGGCGTCGAGATCACCGCCGACGACTGGCGCGCGGCCTACGACATCCCGCTGATCGTCAACATGCAGCCGGCCGGCAAGTATCTGGGCGAGCGCTTCCACCGGGCCGGCGGCGCGCCGGCGGTGCTGTGGGAGTTGTTACAGCAGGGCCGCCTGCACGGCGACGTGCTGACCGTCACCGGCAAGACGATGGCGCAGAACCTGCAAGGCCGCGAGACCAGCGACCGCGAGGTGATCTTCCCCTACGCCCAGCCGCTGGCCGAAAAGGCCGGGTTCCTGGTGCTGAAGGGCAACCTCTTCGACTTCGCGATCATGAAATCCAGCGTGATCGGCGAGGAGTTCCGCAAGCGCTACCTGTCGCAGCCCGGCCAGGAAGGCGTGTTCGAGGCCCGCGCCATCGTGTTCGACGGCTCGGACGACTATCACAAGCGGATCAACGACCCGTCGCTGAACATCGACGAGCGCTGCATCCTGGTGATCCGCGGCGCGGGCCCGATCGGCTGGCCCGGCTCGGCCGAGGTCGTCAACATGCAGCCGCCGGATCACCTGCTGAAGAAGGGGATCATGAGCCTGCCCACGCTGGGCGATGGGCGTCAGTCGGGCACCGCCGACAGCCCCTCGATCCTCAACGCCTCGCCCGAGAGCGCGGTCGGCGGCGGACTGTCGTGGCTGCGGACGGGCGATGTGATCCGCATCGACCTCAACACCGGCCGCTGCGACGCTCTGGTGGATGAGGCTACGATCGCCGCGCGCAAGCAGGAGGGCATACCGGCCGTTCCCGCCACCATGACGCCCTGGCAGGAGATCTACCGCGCGCACGCCAGTCAGCTCGACACGGGCGGCGTGCTGGAGTTCGCGGTCAAGTACCAGGACCTCGCGGCCAAGTTGCCCCGCCACAATCACTGACGCGAAGGGCCTTCGGAGCGATCCGGAGGCCCTTTTTGATTGTGGGTTGAGCACACTCACCCCGCGCCGCCTTGGTAAACGCGGCTGACCATTTGCCGAAGGTTCAAAAAGCCTTAAGAGGAATGTTGCAAATTGTAAAATTCTTCTCTGGGTTGAAACCCATTCTGGGTGTATTGATAGGGCCACGGGCCAATTGTTGAGCGCGGGCAGGATGTTGTCGGTGAACCGAGCCCTTCCTCAGCGACCGGAGTCGCCCAGCCTGGTGATCATGACCACGATCCTCCAGCTCGGCCTCGTGGTCCTGGTCTGGCTGGTCGCACTGGTCCCCGCCGCGCTGGCGGCGTTAACGATGCTGGCCGTGAGATCGGCGCGCGGCGCCATTGGTCCTTCTAGTGTTCGACGCATAGCGCGCCGCTGAGACCTTGGCCCGCGCCAGGAGGCCGGCCACTATGCCTTCGACCAACGGAGGCCCCATGCGCGACATCGACTGGCTGATGGCCGAAGCCCAGGCGCTGCGCGAGCGCGGCGAACGCGACACGGCGCGCGCGCTCTATGACGAGGCCTTGGAGAAGGCCCGTGCGACGGAGGAGCCAGAGGGTCTGGCCAAGGCCCTGCGCCATGTCTCGGACCTCGACCGGGAGACGGGCCGCCCGGAGGCCGCCCTCGCCGCCGCCGAGGAGGCCGCCACCCTCTACGGCGCGCTGGGACGGGAGCACCGCCTTGATCTGGCCAACGCCCTGCGGCTCACCGCCCTGGCGCTGGAGGCGCTGGGTCGTCCGGCGCTTCAGCCTTGGCGCGAAGCGGGCGATCTCTACGCCGAACTCGACATCGCCGCAGGGCTGGCGGAGGCCGAGCGGCATCTGGGTTTAGGGGGGGATTAAAGGACGCCGTCAACCGACCGTGCGGGTGGCGGTCGCAGAAGCGCCCCCTCCGTCTCGCCGCTTCGCGCCGATCCACCTCCCCCGCAAGCGGGGCAGGAGGGGGACGGTTTCCTCCTCACCCGTAAAACGGGGGAGGTGGCGCGCGGCGCGGCTGCGTGACGGAGGGGGCCCTCAGGCGCTCATGAAAGTCCGCCCCTCAAAACCGCGTCATCCCGGAAACGCCGCTGCGCGCTACGGCCGGGATGACACAGCTTTGATGTGTTCCCTAGTTCGGCCCGCCGGTGCTGAAGTCGAACTGCTCGGGACGCGGCTTGCCGCCGCCGAAGGCGTAGCTGAAGCCGATGAACGCGGTGCGGACATTGACCTTGGTCTCGTTGCGGTCGCGCAGGCGCGCGGCGTTAGTGACGCCGGCGATCTTGAAGCTGTCGACCACGTCATTGACGGTCACGACGAAGTTCAGCTTGTCGTTGACCTTCCGGCGATAGCCCAGGTTCACCATCTGCACCGGCTCGCGATAGCCCTGCGGCGTGATGCGCCGGCCCGAGGTGAAGGCGTTGACCTGGAAGAAGTCCTTCGGGGTGGCCTGGAAGTTCACATTGGCCCGGCCCGACAGGCTGGTGTCCGAGCGCTTGCCAGTGAAGCCCAGGCTGGCGGCGTCGATCTCGTTCCAGAACGCCTGGCCGCTGAGGTTGTAGGTCAGCTTCGGCGTCAGACGGCCGACGACGACAAACTCCAGACCGCCGTTGCGGCTCTTGGCCAGGTTCTCGCGGGTGGTCAGGAACACGCCGCCGCCCAGGTCCTTGACCACGTCGGTCACGCCGTCGCGGGTGTCGCGATAGAAGGCGGTCGCCAGATAGGTCGTCGGGCCCTTGCGGTACTGCCAGCCCAGCTCGAACGAGTCGGTGACCTGCGGCTTCAGGTTCGGGTTACCGGCCCGGAAGTTATAGGGGTCCTGGTAGATCGGATACGGGTTCAGGTCCTGGGCGCCCGGACGGGCCACCCGGCGGCTGAAGCCCGCGCTCAGGCTGTTGGCGTCATTGATGCGATAGCCCGCGTTCAGCGTCGGATAGAGCCGCAGATAGTCGTTCGAGCCCTTCTGGCCCGAGGTGATCTGGTCGGTGCGGATCTCGACCTGCTCTGCGCGCAGACCGGTCTGCACGGTCAGGTCGCCGAACGGACGCTCGTAGGTGACATAGGCCGCGAACACGTCCTGGTCATAGGCGAAGCGGTTGGTGCGGGCCGGGTCGACGGTCTGGCCGTTCAGCGTGGCCCCGCGCGCGCCGTAGTTGTTGTAGTCGTTGTCGGCGCCTTCGAAATCCAGGCCGGTCTTCAGCTTGGCCTGGTCGGCCAAGGGCTTGGCGTAGTCGAGCTTCCAGTTGGCGCGCTTCTGCTCCGAACCGAAGCTGAAGGCTTCATAGAAGTCCGGCGCGCCGGCGGTGTAGTCGGCGAAGGCGTCGCCGCCGCGCTTGAAGCGGGTGATCTCGTACTCGGCGCGCGAGGTCAGTTCGTGGCCGGCGCCGGTGAACTGGCGGCGATAGTCGCCGGCGATGGCCGAGTTGTCGCGGATCATCACGCCGGTGCTGTCGCGCAGATAGGCCTGCTGCGTGACGCCCGCGCTGTTGCGCGACAGGTAGGTCTCGCGACCGTCGCCCTCGTAGTCCATGCCGCGATAGCGCACTTCGGCCGACAGGCGGGTCTTCTTGTCGAGGTCGTAGTCGACGCCGGTGCGCAACGACAGCGCGCCGCCCTTGTTCAGCACCTCGGCGGTCTGGTCGGCGTCCAGGGTGACGGCGCCGGCCGCATTCAGCGACTGACGGTCGACGATCGAGGTGACTTCCTGGCGGTCGTAGCGATAGCTGGCGTCGCCCGAGAGCGTGAGCTTGCCTTCGCGGCGCTGCGCGCTGATCCCGCCGTTGTAGCGGCCGTCGGGACCGACATTGGCGCGCACCGTGCCGGTGACGCCGGCCTTCTGGGTCTTCTTGGTGACGAGGTTGATGACGCCGGCCGAACCGTCGGGGCGATACGCCGCCGAGGGGTTGGTCATCACCTCGACGCGGTCGATCTGGTCGGCAGGCAGTTGCTGCAGCGCGTCGGCGCGGTTGTCGCCGTTGAACATCCCCGAGGGCTTGCCGTCGATCAGGATGGTCACGTTGGAGTCGCCACGCAGGCTGACATTGCCCTGCACGTCGACCTCGACAGACGGGACGTTGCGCAGGGCGTCGCTGATCGAGCCGGTCTTGGCGCTCAGGTCATTGGCGACGCTGTAGCTGCGGCGGTCGATATCGGTGCGCATCGCCGTGGCGTCGCTGCGGATCACCACGCCTTCAACGGCGGTCGGCGCGTCCGCCGGTTTGGCGGGGGGGGTCTGGGCGGGCGCGGAGGGCGCAGGGGCCGTTTGGGCCAGACCAAGGGCCGGCGGCGCGATCACGGCGGCGGCGGCGAGGAGGGCGAACTTCAGGCGCAAGGGAGACCTCAACTTCAAGCGTCGAGCGATACGCTGCGGACGTCCGCGCGGTCTCGACCGACAGCCGTAAAGACGGTCCGAAGCCCCGGGACAAATTTCTTTTCGGCAATGTTGCCGGTCGGGGACTCCAAGTGGCATTCGCGCCACAGGCGTGAACCTGGGATCCGACACTCTGCCGTCGCGGAAACCACCGCCTCTCTGCTATCGATACGCGCGCAGGGGTGAGTCCCGCGCGTCGGCGATGTGGTCGTCAGAACCACCGCTTGCGCGCTGATACCGGTAACACTAATGTCGCCGGCAACCAGAGGTCCGACAAGGACCTGTAGGGCATCAACGGGCCAGTCTGGCCCCATGGGGAGGGAACCTGTGGCTTCAGTATCCAACGCCGGGCCCAGCGCCGGCATGAGCGCCGATGGCGGGAAGGTCAACATGACCTTCGTCGCTGCGATCGTCGCCGTCGCCACGATCGGCGGCTTCATGTTCGGCTACGACAGCGGCGTCATCAACGGCACGCAAGAGGGCCTGGAGAGCGCCTTCAATCTCAGCAAGCTGGGCACCGGCCTGAACGTCGGCGCCATCCTGATCGGTTGCGCCATCGGCGCCTTCGCCGCCGGCCGCCTGGCCGACGTGTGGGGCCGCCGTACGGTGATGATCATCTCGGCGCTGCTGTTCGTGATCAGCGCTATCGGCACCGGCGCGGCCGAGAGCTCGATCGTGTTCATCGTCTTCCGCCTGATCGGCGGCCTGGGCGTGGGCGCGGCCAGCGTGCTTTGTCCGGTCTACATCTCGGAAGTGACGCCCGCGAACATCCGCGGCCGCCTGTCCTCCGTGCAGCAGATCATGATCATCACCGGCCTGACCGGCGCTTTCGTGGCCAACTACGTGCTGGCCCACACCGCCGGCAGCTCGACCGCCGAATTCTGGCTGGGCCTGCCCGCCTGGCGCTGGATGTTCTGGATGCAGGTCATTCCCGCCGGCGTGTTCTTCCTGTGCCTGCTGGGTATTCCGGAAAGCCCCCGCTACCTGGTGGCCAAGGGCAAGGACGCCCAGGCCGAAGCCATCCTTTCGCGCCTGTTCGGTGCGGGCCAGGGCGCCAAGAAGGTCGAGGAAATCCGCGCCTCGCTGAGCAGCGACCACAAGCCGAAGTTCTCGGACCTGCTGGACCCGACGACCAAGAAGCTGCGCGTCATCCTGTGGGCGGGCCTGGTGCTGGCCGTGTTCCAGCAGCTCGTGGGCATCAACATCGTCTTCTACTACGGCTCGGTGCTGTGGCAGTCGGTCGGCTTCACCGAAGATGACAGCCTGAAGATCAACATCCTGTCGGGCACGCTGTCGATCCTGGCCTGCCTGCTGACCATCGCCGTGATCGACAAGATCGGCCGCAAGCCGCTGCTGCTGATCGGCTCGGCCGGCATGGCCGTGACCCTGGGCGTGATGACCTGGTGCTTCTCGACGGCCACCACGGTCAACGGCGTGCTGACCCTGGGCGACCAGGTCGGCGTGACGGCCCTGATCGCCGCCAACCTCTATGTGATCTTCTTCAACCTCTCATGGGGTCCGGTCATGTGGGTGATGCTGGGCGAGATGTTCCCCAACCAGATGCGCGGCTCGGCCCTGGCCGTCTGCGGCTTCGCCCAGTGGATCGCCAACTTCGCCATCTCGGTCAGCTTCCCGGCCCTGGCTGCGGCCAGCCTGCCGATGACCTACGGTTTCTATGCCGTAAGCGCCCTGGTCTCGTTCTTCCTGGTCCAGAAGCTGGTCCACGAAACGCGCGGCAAGGAGCTGGAAGCGATGCAGGGGTAGCTGAGAGACAAGCTCCTCCTCCGCATGCGGGGGAGGTGGCCCAGAGGGCTGGAGGGGGCGAACTCGGCCGACCTCCAACCCGCCCCCTCAGTCGCTGCGCGACAGCTCCCCGCATCGCGGGGGAGCATCTTCAAGAACCGCCCGGGAGCCTTCGCTTCCGGGCGTTTTCTTTTACGCCGCACGCAAATGACACCGGTGGACAAAACCGTCCCAGCCGCTAGCTTGGCGACAACAAAACAAGTGCGCGTTCGGGAGAAACACCATGGTCGACATCAATCGCCGAGGCGCGCTGGGCTCGCTGCTGGCCGGCGCCGGCCTCACCGCTCTGCCTGCTTCAGGCCAGGCGATGCAAATGGGCCTCCTCCCCGCCAAGCCGACCAGCGGTCCGACCTGGACCAAGGGCGTCGAGGGCCAGCGCAAGGCGGATCTGGGCGACGGGACCTTCCTCAACCCGATCCTGACCGGCGACCGGCCCGACCCGTCCATCCTGAAGGACGGCGCCGACTACTACATGACCCACAGCTCGTTCGACGCCTATCCGGGGTTGCTGATCTGGCACAGCCGCGACCTGGTGAACTGGACGCCGGTCACCGCCTCGCTGAAGACCAACATCGGTTCGGTCTGGGCGCCGGAGATCTGCAAGCACAAGGGCCGCTACTACATCTACATCCCGGCCAAGTACCCCAACAACAACACCAGCTACGTGATCTGGGCCGACAAGATCGAAGGGCCGTGGTCCGAGCCGATCGACTTGAAGCTGCCGCGCTACATCGACCCGGGCCACATCGTCGACGAGAACGGCGAGCGCTGGCTGTTCCTGTCCGGCGGCGACCGCATCAAGCTGGCGCCCGACGGTCTGTCGACCGTGGGCAAGCCCGAGCACGTCTACGATCCCTGGCGCTATCCGGACGACTGGGACGTCGAGGGGTTCTCACCTGAGGGCCCCAAGGTGATGAAGAAGGGCGACTACTTCTACATGATCACCGCCGTGGGCGGCACGGCGGGCCCGCCGACCGGCCACATGGTGATCGCCGCCCGCGCCAAGTCGCTGGCCGGTCCTTGGGAGAACCACCCGCGCAACCCGCTGGTGCGCACCGTCGACAACGCCGAGAAATGGTGGTCGCGCGGCCACGCCACCCTGGTCGAGGGGCCCACGCCCGGCGACTGGTGGACCGTCTATCATGGCTATGAAAACGGCTACTACACGCTGGGCCGCCAGACCCTGCTGGCCCCGGTCACCTGGACCGCCGACGGCTGGTTCGACATCGGCGGCGGCGATCTCAGCCAGCCCATCAAGAAGCCCAAGGGCGGCAAGCCGGGTCCGCACGGCATGGCGCTGTCGGACGACTTCAGCACCGACAAGTACGGCGTACAGTGGAACTTCTTCGATCCGAAGCCCGGCGAGCAGGACCGCATCCGGCGCGAAGGCGGCGCCCTGATCCTGAAGGGCGCGGGCGAAGCGCCGTCGACGGGCTCGCCGCTGATCTTCGTCAATGGCGACCAGGCCTATGAGATCGAATGCGAGATCGAGATCGAGCCCGAGACCCGCGCCGGCCTGATCCTGTTCTACGACCGCCAGCTCTATTGCGGCCTGGGGTTCGATGCGAAGAACTTCGTCACCCACCAGTACGGCATCGAGCGGGGCCGCCCGGCGAATCCGCATGGCGCCCGGATGCTGATGCGGCTGCGCAACAACCGCCACATCGTCAGCTTCCACACCAGCGGCGACGGTGGAAAGACCTGGAAGCGCTTTGATCGCGGCATGGAGGTCAGCGGCTACCACCATAATGTCCGCGGCGGCTTTTTGATGCTGAAGCCGGGGCTCTACGCGGCGGGCAAGGGCTCGGCGCGGTTCCGGGGATTCAAGTATCGGGCGTTGCCGTAAAAACTGTCATCCCGGCCCAGCGCGCAGCGCGCCGAGCCGGGACCCAGGGGCGGCGCGCACGGCGTTCTGTCACCCCCTGGGCCCCGGATAGCGCTCCGCGCTTCCGGGATGACACACGTTGTTTGGGCTGGGAGTTGAGATGCTGAAAATCGTGCTGGCGGCCGCCGCCCTGCTGATCGCGCCTGTCGCCGTCCACGCCCAGGAGCCCGTCTTCAAGGCGTCCAAGATCGTGCTCGTGGGCGACTCCACCGTGGCGGTCAACAGCGGCTGGGGCGGGGCGTTCTGCGCCACGCATGTGACCTCGAACATCGCCTGCGTGAACCTGGGACGCGGCGGTCGGTCCAGCCGCACCTATCGCGAGGAAGGCTCCTGGTCCCTGGCGCTGAAGGAGATGAGCGCCGGCGGATTCGAGCAGACCTTCGTTCTGATCCAGCTGGGCCACAACGACCAGCCGGGCCGCCCCGAACGCTCGACGGACCTGGCCACCGAGTTCCCCGTCAACATGCGGCGCTTCGTCGAGGAGGCGCGCGCGACGGGCGCCAAGCCGGTGCTGGTCACGCCGCTAATCCGTCGCCAGTTCAAGGACGGGAAGGTGTTCGACGACCTCGCCCCCTGGGCGCAGGCGATCCGCAAGCTGGCCGCCGAGACCAACACCCCGCTGGTGGACCTGCATGCGCTGAGCCGCGAGGCCGTCCAGGCCATGGGTCCCGTGGCCGCGCTCTCCCTGGCCCAGGCGCCGCCCCCACCTGAGGTCGCCGTCTCAGCCGGGTCGGGAACCACCAGCGGCGCGATGTTCTATGAGCCAGTCCTGCCCGGCGCCGCAGCCCCGCCCCGCCCGCCGGCCGCGCCGCCCTCCCCGCCCGGCGCGATGGGCAGCTTCAAGCCGTCGTTCGACTACACCCACCTGGGCCCCGAGGGCGCGGCGCTGTTCTCGGCCATGGTCGCAAAGGCGCTGGCGGACGTCGCGCCGGCGCTGCGGCGTAACCTTCTCCCCTAGCCCCGCCCCTGCAGCGTCGCCGTGAGCGACCGGAGCAGAGCCTCGCGCGCGCGGTCGTCCGGCGCCTCGGCCAGCGCCTGGCCCAGCGCCACCTGGAACGCTACCCGCTGATTGTGCCAGTCGAGCTTGCCCGGCGCCCCGGCCGGCAGACGCGGCCGCGCCTCACCGATCGGCTGCGCTGCGCCGACGCCGTCCAGGACGAAGCCCTCGTCCAGCGCGGGGATCACCAGACGCTCGGGCGGAAAGTCCGCCTCGACCAGACGACGCCGCAGACCTTCGGTCGCGTCGGGTTCGCCGTGGGCCAGGAAGATGGAGCCCGTCACCGGCAGCCGATCCTTGGCCCAGGCCACCAGCCCCGCCGCGTCAGCGTGACCGGAATAGGCGTCCAGTTGGCGGATGCGGGCGCGGACGCTGATCTCGTCGCCCCGGATCGTCACCCGGTTGCGGCCGTCGGCCAGAAGGCGGCCCAGGGTGCCGGTGGCCTGGTAGCCGCACAGCAGGACCGTCGCCTCGCGTCGCCACAGCAGGCGCTGCAGGTGCTTTCGCACCCGGCCTGCGTCGCACATGCCGCTGGCGGCCAGGATGACGTGCCAGCCCTTCAACCGGTCCAGACCATCGCTCTCGGCGGGCGAGTCGAGGAACCGCAGGTGCTGCGAGGGCCGCAGCGCCGCGAACGGATTGGTCTGGGTGCGCGGGTTCCAGCCGCGTTCCTGGAAGACCTTGGTGGCCTCGATGGCCAGAGGCGAGTCCAGGAAGATGTCGCCCCTCGGAACCTCGCCCTGGTCCATCAGGTCCAGCAGGTCGACGAGGAGCTCCTGGCTGCGCTCGACCGCGAAGGCCGGGATCAGCAAGGGACCGCCGGCGGCATGGGCGGCGCGGACCTCCTCGGCCAGCTGCTGCTTGCGCGCGGCGCTGTCGATCCCGACGCGGTCGCGGTCGCCGTAGGTCGACTCGAGGATCAGGTGATCGACGCCGACCGGGGCGTCAGGATCATCCAGGAACGGACTGCCGCCGGGCCCCAGATCGCCCGAGAACAGGAGGCGCTTCGTCTTGCCCTCCGGACCGACGTCCAGCGATATCGAGGCGGCGCCCAGCATATGTCCAGCCGGCCAGTAGGTGGCGACGATGTCTTCGGCGATGCGGACCGGCTCGCCCAGCTTGACCTTTCGGAACTGCTTGGCCACTCGCTCGCCGTCGCGCTCGGTATAGATCGGCTCGACCGGCGGCAGGCCGCGCCGCAGATTGCGGCGGTTGAGGCTCTCGACCTCATTCTCCTGGATGCCGCCGGCGTCGACCAGCATCACCGCGCCCAGGTCGCGCGTGGCGGCCGTGGCGTAGATCGGCCCCTCGAAGCCGGCCAGCATCAGCTTGGGCAAGAGGCCCGAATGGTCGATATGGGCGTGGGTCAGCAGCACCGCGTCGACGCGTCCCGCATCGAACGGAAACGGCTGGTAGTTCAAGGCCTTCAGGGTCTTGGAGCCCTGGAACATGCCGCAATCGATCAGCACGGTGGCGTGGTCCGTGACCAGCCGGGCGCAGAAGCCGGTGACGCAACCGGCCGCGCCGTGGAAGGTCAAGCTGAGGGTCATCGGGTGGCCTTCCGAGTTGTCGTCGCCCCGCACCAGGGCTTGCGCGCGCCGCCCGCGCCCTGATCTAGGTCAAGTCCGCGCGGCGATCGCCCGATAGTCTGCGCCCAGAAACCCTTGCGAGCCACCATCGTGACCGACGTCCCCGACAACACCGCGCAACTGGCCTCATCGTCCTATCGCCTGGCGGCCCTGGACCAGGACTTTCTGCTCGGCGAGTCGATGCGCGGCGTGCGGTTCCTGCTGGAGTTCGCCAAGGCCGACGAGGCCCTGCGCCGCTGGGGCGTGCGCTCGACCATCGTGGTGTTCGGCAGCGCCCGAGTGCGCGAGGACGACCGGCCCGAGCGCGCCCGCTGGTACGCCGAGGCGCGGCGGCTGGGCCGTATCGTCTCCGAGCGCGGCGGGGCCAAGCATCAGAACGGCGACAAGGTCCGCGACAACGTCATCGCCACCGGGGGCGGGCCGGGCCTGATGGAGGCCGCCAACCGGGGCGCCTTTGAAGCCGGCGCGCCGTCGATCGGCTTCAACATCACCCTGCCGCACGAGCAGGTTCCCAATCCCTACAGCACGCCCGACCTGACCTTCCGCTTCCACTATTTCGCGATGCGGAAGATGCACCTGGCCATGCGGGCCAACGCGCTGGTGGTGTTCCCGGGCGGCTTTGGCACGTTCGATGAGCTGTTCGAGATCCTGACCCTGCGCCAGACCGACAAGGCCCCGCCCATCCCGATCGTGCTGTTCGACGAGGCCTACTGGCGGTCGATCATCAATTTCGAGGCGCTGGTCGGCCACGGCATGATCGCGGCGTCAGACCTTGAACTGCTGCATTTCGCGGATGATGCGGAGGGCGTCTGGGACGAGCTGGTGCGCTGCGGGCTGGAGTTGCCGGAAACGCCCTAGCTCAGCAGGTGCCGCACGGTGGACCGCAGCACGGCCGTCAGGGCGTCACGGTCGAGGTCGGGGTGGTTTACGCCCCGCAGCAGCAGGCCGTCGAACAAAAGACCCACCACCTCGCAGCGGGCCTGGAACTCGGCCTCGGTCCACTCAGGCTTGCGGTCGCGCTCCATCATGGCGCGGGCCAGGGCGCGCTCCTGCTCGTCGGCCGAACGGACGATGGCGGCGACCTTGCAGTTACGGGCCGCCTCGGCCACCACCTCGAGCGCCAGGGCGGCCCGGCGCGGGTCGAAGCACTTGTCGATGGCCTCGGGCAGGTGATCGTCGATGGAGTCGCGCAGCGTGCCGGGCTGCTTCTCCATCTCGGCGAACTTGTCGCGCATCTCGGCCAGGTCCTGGGCGACGATGGCGGCGATGATCGCCTCCTTGTTCTCGAAGTAGCGATAGATCTGGCCGACGCTCAGGCCAGCGACCTTGGCGATGTCGGCCATGCTGGCGCCGTGGAAGCCCGACTGGCGTACGCGCTCGCACGCCGCATCCAGGATCTGCTGGCGGCGCGTTTCCGGCGACGGACGACCTGCATGAGTCTCGTCAGCCATTGAAAATCCTGTTCGGCATTACATTTCCGTTAGGGCAGCCAAACTCTCGGCGCTGGGTGTTGACTTGCGACACTCCCGCTCCTATGTCCAGCCCGCTTGAGAATGAACGTTCATTCTCACATTGTTCATCATACCGGCCGCGTCAAGGGTAATAGCCCACGCGACCTTCTCCTCCCCGGGGTCAAACATGCATTTCCAACGCTCGGTCGCGGCGACGACCGTGGGACTCGCCGCCATTGCGCTCACCCTCACCGCCTGCGGCCAGAAGCCGGGCGGAGGCGGCGGCATGGGCATGGGCGGCCCCACCGAGGTCGGTTACGTCGTGGTCCAGTCGCAGTCTGTCGGCTTGACCACGGAACTGGCCGGCCGCACCTCGGCCTATCTGGTTTCGGAGGTGCGCCCGCAGGTCAGCGGCGTCATCAAGGCGCGCCTGTTCGAGGAAGGCTCGATCGTTCGCGCCGGCCAGCCGCTGTATCAGATCGACCCCGCCACCTATCAGGCCGCTTACAACAGCGCCGCCGCCGCTCTCGCCCAGGCCCAGGCCCAGGCGACCGCCGCCAAGCTGAAGGCCGACCGCTACAAGGCCCTCGTGGAGACCGGCGCGGTCTCCAAGCAGGACAATGACGACGCCCAGGCCGCCGCCCTGCAGACCGCCGCCGCCGTCGGCGTGCAGAAGGCCGCGCTGGACACTGCCAGGATCAACCTCAACTACGCCCGCGTGACCGCCCCGATCTCGGGCCGCATCGGCAAGAGCAGCGTCACCGCCGGCGCCCTGGTCACCGCCAACCAGGCCACCGCCCTGGCCACCGTGCAGGACCTGTCGAAGGTCTATGTCGACCTGACCCAGACCTCGGCCGAGCTTCTCAAGCTCCAGGCCCAGTTCGCCTCGGGCAAAGTCGGCCGCTCCGGTTCGGCCCAGGTGACGCTGAAGCTGGAAGACGGCTCGACCTATCCGATCCCCGGCCGTCTGGAGTTCTCCGACATCACCGTCGACCCGGGCACGGGCGCGGTGGGACTGCGCGCGGTGTTCGCCAATCCGAACGGCGTGCTGCTGCCGGGCATGTATGTCCGCGCCGTGCTCAGCCAGGGCGTCGCCTCGGGCGGTATCCTGGCGCCGCAGACGGCGATCCAGCGTGACCCCAAGGGCGGCGCTCTGGTCACCGTGGTCAACGCCAAGGGCCAGGCCGAGCCGCGCCCGGTCACCCTGGGCCAGACCGTCGGCGACAAGTGGCTGATCACTGGCGGCCTGAACGCCGGCGACAAGGTCATTGTCGAAGGCCTGCAGAAGATGCGCCCCGGCGCGCCGATCAAGCCGGTTCCGGCCGGCTCGACGTCCGCCCCTCCCGCTCAAGCCCAGCGCTAAGGCCGGCTACCCATGCTCTCGCGTTTCTTCATTGACCGGCCCATCTTCGCGTGGGTCATCGCCATCGTGATCATGCTGGCCGGGGCGCTCGCCATCCGGACCCTGCCGATCGCGCAGTATCCCGACATCGCCCTGCCCCAGGTCACCATCTCGGGCGTCTATCCCGGCGCCTCGGCCAAGACCGTCGAGGACAGCGTCACCCAGGTCATCGAGCAGAAGATGAAGGGCCTGGACGGCCTGGAATACATGTCGTCGACCAGCGACAGCTCCGGCGCGGCGTCCATCACACTGACGTTCAAGGCCGGGACCGACATCGACATCGCCCAGGTCCAGGTCCAGAACAAGCTGCAGACCGCCACGGCGTTGTTGCCGCAGGAAGTGCAACAGCAAGGCCTGACGGTCGCCAAGTCAGCGCGCAACTTCATGATGGTGGTCGGCCTCTTCTCCGAGGATCCGAAGACCACCAACACCGACCTCGCCGACTATCTGGCCTCCAACATCCTGGACCCGCTGAGCCGCGTCGACGGCGTCGGTGACATCCAGCTGTTCGGCGCCCAGTACGCGATGCGCATCTGGCTGGACCCGCAGAAGCTGGCCAGCTTCAGCCTGACCCCGGCCGATGTCGCCACGGCGATCCGCGCCCAGAACGCCCAGGTCTCGGCCGGCCAGATCGGCGGCGCGCCGAACCTGCCGGGCACGGGCCTGAACGCCACCATCACCGCCCAGTCGCGCCTCCAGACGCCCGAGCAGTTCCGCGACATCATCGTCAAGAACACCGCAGGCGGCGCCACTGTGCGCCTGTCCGACGTGGCCCGCGTCGAGCTGGGCGCCGAGAACTACGGCTCGGTCGCCAAGTTCAACGGCAAGCCGGCCGCCGGCCTGGCCATCCGCCTGGCCCCCGGCGCCAACGCGCTCGACACCGCCGCCGCCGTCAAGGATCGGATGGCCCAGCTCGAGCAGTCGTTCCCCGCCAACTACAAGTACGTAGTTCCCTACGACTCGACGCCGTTCGTGAAGCTGTCGATCGAGGAAGTGGTCAAGACGCTGATCGAGGCCATCATCCTCGTGTTCATCGTCATGTTCCTTTTCCTGCAGAACTGGCGTGCGACCCTGATCCCGACCATTGCGGTGCCGGTGGTGCTGTTGGGCACGTTCGGCGTGCTGGCGGCCTTCGGCTACTCGATCAACACGCTGACCATGTTCGGCCTGGTGCTGGCCATCGGCCTGCTGGTCGACGACGCCATCGTCGTGGTCGAGAACGTCGAGCGGGTGATGTCCGAAGAGGGGCTCTCCCCCCTAGAGGCCACCCGCAAGTCGATGAGCGAGATCACCGGCGCCCTGATCGGCATCGCCCTGGTGCTGGCGGCGGTGTTCGTGCCGATGGCCTTCTTCGGCGGCTCGCAAGGCGTGATCTACCGCCAGTTCTCGATCACCATCGTCTCGGCCATGGCCCTGTCGGTGGTCGTCGCCCTGATCCTGACGCCCGCCCTCTGCGCCACGCTGCTGAAGCCCGTCGAGGCCGGCCACAAGGAGCACCAGACCGGCTTCTTCGGTTGGTTCAACCGCAGCTTCAACGACATGTCGTCGCGCTACCAAGGCTCGGTCCGCAAGATCCTGGGCAAGAGCGGCCGCTGGATGGCGATCTACGCCGCGATCATCGTGGCCATGGGCCTGCTGTTCGTACGCCTGCCCAGCGCCTTCCTGCCCGAGGAAGACCAGGGCACCATGCTGACGCTGGTCCAGCTGCCCGCCGGCGCGACCGAGGAAAAGACCCTCGCCGTGCTCGAACAGGTTCGCGACCACTTCCTGGTCGGCGAAAAGGAGGCCGTGCAGTCGGTGTTCACCGTCTCGGGCTTTAGCTTCGGCGGCGCTGGGCAGAACGCAGGCCTGGCCTTCGTTCGCCTGAAGGACTTCGAGCACCGCAAGGCCGCTAACCTCAAGGCTCCCGCCGTGGCCGGTCGCGCGATGGGCGCGTTCAGCCAGATCCGCGACGCCATGGTGTTCGCCGTGGTGCCGCCGGCCGTGCCGGAACTGGGCACCTCGTCGGGCTTCGACTTCCAACTTCAGGACGTCGGCGGCGTGGGTCACGAGACCCTGATGCAGGCCCGGAACATGATGCTGGGCATGGCCGCCCAGGATCCCAATCTGGTCGGCGTGCGCCCCAACGGCCAGGACGACACCCCGCAGCTGAAGATCACCGTCGACCAGGCCAAGGCTGGGGCGATGGGGCTGACCACCGCCGACATCAACAGCGCGCTCAGCGCGGCCTGGGGCGGCGCTTACGTCAACGACTTCATCGATCGCGGCCGGGTCAAGAAGGTCTACATGCAGGCCGACGCGCCGTTCCGCATGACGCCCGAGGACCTGAACCGCTGGTACGTGCGCAACAACCAGGGCCAGATGGTCGCCTTCCCGGCCTTCGCCACGGCGTCCTGGACCTACGGCTCGCCGCGTCTGGAGCGCTACAACGGCCTGTCGTCGATGAACATCCAGGGCTCGCCCGCGCCCGGCAAGAGCTCGGGTCAGGCCATGGCGGCCATGGAAAAGCTCGCCGCTCAACTGCCCAAGGGCGTCGGCTTCGAGTGGACCGGCCTCTCGGCCCAGGAGCGGGAATCGGGCAACCAGGCGCCGGCCCTCTACGCGATCTCGATCCTGGTCGTGTTCCTGCTGCTGGCGGCGCTCTACGAGAGCTGGTCGATCCCGCTGGCGGTGATCATGGTGGTGCCCTTGGGCATCATCGGCGCCCTGGCGGCCACGTTCCTGCGCGGCCTCAGCAACGACATCTACTTCCAGGTGGGCCTGCTGACGACCATGGGCTTGGCGGCCAAGAACGCCATCCTGATCGTGGAGTTCGCCAAGGACCTCTACGAGAAGGGCATGGGCCTGATCGAGGCCACGCTGGAGGCGGTTCGCCTGCGCCTGCGCCCGATCATCATGACCTCGCTGGCCTTCGTGTTCGGCGTGCTGCCCCTGGCCATCTCCAACGGAGCGGGTTCTGGCGCACAGCACGCGATCGGCACCGGCGTCATCGGCGGCATGATCTCGGCCACCCTGCTCGCGATCTTCTTCGTCCCGCTGTTCTTCGTGGTGGTCGAGAAGATCTTCAAACCCAAGCACCGCGGTCACGATACCGCCAGCGCCCAGGGCGACGCCCCGGCGGCGGAGGCTCACTGAGATGCTGCGTAACCTCTCCCTGATCCTGGTCGCCTCGACGGCGGTCGGCGCCTGCACCCTGGCGCCCAAGTACGAGCGCCCCACCCTGCCGGTCGCCCAGACCTGGTCGACCCCGACGCCCGAGGCGGCCACCACCGTCTCGGCCGCCGATCTCGACTGGCGCCAGGTGCTGGTCGATCCGCGCCTGCAAGGCGTTGTCGACCTGGCCCTCAAGCAGAACCGCGACCTGCGCGTGGCGGTGCTGAACATCGAGCGGGCCCGCGCTCAGTACGGCGTCCAGCGCGCCGCCCTGCTCCCGGGGATCAACGGCGCGGTCTCCGAGCAGCGCGGCCGCACCCCGGCCTCGACCTCGCAGACCGGCCAGGCCTTCGACACCGAGGTCTACAGCGCCACCATCGGCTTCACCGCCTATGAGCTGGACCTGTTCGGCCGCGTCCGCAGCCTGAAGGACGCGGCGCTGCAGAACTATCTGGCCACCGAGCAGACCCGCCGCTCGGTCCAGGTCAGCCTGATCGCCGAGACCGCCAACGCCTGGCTGACCCTGGCGGCCGACCAGGAGCGCCTGGCCCTGGCCCAGAGCACCCTGGCCACCCGCGAGGACTCGCTGCGTCTTGTGCGTCAGCGGGTCGATGGCGGGGCCGGTTCGCTGCTGGACCTGCGCAACGCCGAGACCCTGGCCGAAACGGCCCGGGCCGACGTCGCGGTCTACACCGCCCAGGTCGCCCAGGACCGTAACGCCCTGACTCTGCTGGCCGGCGGCGAGTTGCCCGCCGACCTGCTGCCCACGGGACGCCTGGACGCCGACAGCGTGCTGGCGGACCTGCCAGCGGGGCTGCCCTCGGATGTTCTGGTGCGTCGCCCCGACGTTCTGGCCGCCGAACACCAGCTGCAGGCGGCCAACGCCAATATCGGCGCGGCGCGGGCGGCGTTCTTCCCGCGCATCAGCCTGACCGGTTCGACGGGCTCGGCCAGCACCGACCTTGGCGACCTCTTCAAGAGCGGCACGGGCGTCTGGAGCTTCACGCCTCAGATCAGCCTGCCGATCTTCGCCGGCGGGGCCAACGTGGCGAACCTGAACATCTCAAAGGCCGACCGCGATATCGCCGTGGCGACCTATGAGAAGACGGTGCAGACCGCGTTCCGCGAGGTCTCCGACGCCCTGTCGGTGCGCGCGACGGTCGCCGATCGCCTGGCCGCCCAGGAGCGCCTGACCGCCGCCGCCGCCGACAGCACACGCCTGTCGCAGCAGCGGCGCGACGCGGGCCTGGACAGCGCACTGACCTTGCTGGACGCTCAACGCAGCCTCTATACGGCGCAACAGGGCCTGATCAGCACGCGCTTGGCCCAGGCGACCAACCTTGTGACCCTCTACAAGACCCTCGGCGGCGGCGCGCCCGCGGCCTGAGGCTAAACCGCTTCCCCGGCTCTGGCCGGGGGAGTTCGCTGTCCATCATCCCCCCCGATGGTCGCGAACGGAACGGGCGAGCTCCTCCCCCCCCCTGTGAGCCGCCCGTTCCACCTTCGCAGATGCGCCAGGCCTCCTCGAAACGGGGAGATTTACTCTACTGCGATCACATTTACGCAATCGATTGAGTTAGATTTCGCGCAGGCATTGACTCGGAGTCGACCCATGTCGCCCTCGAAGGAAAAAGAACTAGCGCTCCATCTGACGGGCATCGCGGTCGCGACCGTGCTGGCCATCGCCGCCATCGTGCTGGCGGCCGCCTGCCCGCCGCAGGATCTCAGGCCCGAGCGCGGCCAGTTGTTTGCGACCTCAAGCCACGGCGCGCTCTAAAGCGGCAGCTGCACCGTGCTCTTGACCTCTTCGAGCACCGCATAGGTCCGCGTTTCACGCACGCCCGGCATCTTGACCAGAATGTCGCCCAGGAAGCCGCGATAGGCCTCCATGTCGCGCACGCGCGCCTTGATCAGATAGTCGAAGCCGCCGGCCACCATGTGGCACTCCAGGATCTCGGGCGCGCGACGGACGGCGGCCCCGAACTCTTCGAAGACATCGCCGGTCGTGCGCTCCAGCACCACTTCCACAAAGATCAGCAGCGCCCGGTCGACCTTGGCCGGATCCAGCAGGGCGGCGTAGCCGGTAATGAAGCCGCGCTCGCGCAGTCGCCTGACCCGGTCGAAGGTGGCCGCTGGCGAAAGGTTGCAGCGCTTGGCGAGCTCGGCGTTGGTGATCCGGCCGTCGGCCTGCAGAACCTTCAACAGCCGGCGATCGGTGTCATCTAGAGCGGAAATGGCCATATCGCACTTTCACCGAATAACCTTCGAAAATTAAACACTACAAACGTAGCACATTCGGAGAATGCAGGGGTATACCCCGCATCGTTCCAGCGCCGCCTGGCGCCGCCCCTCCTCCTCAAGGCGCCTGCGGAAACGGCCAGCCGCCGTGGTCTGGAACTGACGCGACGCTCGCCCCTCTCCCCCTAACCGGGCGTCGCGCTAGAGAGGAAGGGACGCGAGCGTCTCCCCCCCTGAACGCGTCCCTTCCTCCCTCCCCATTTGCCCTTGTCCTGGCCTTCCGCGCAGACTTGCGCGCGCACAAAGCCCGCGCTGCGCCGCACGCTGGAGCGGACGAACATTTTCCGCGTTCCGGCCGAACAAGTTTCGCTTCCGCCGGCCAACAAACGAAGCACCTTCCGTCATACCCGAGTTAGACCGACGATATACCAACAAGCGGAAACGACCATGACCGATTGGGATAGCCTCGACGCCGGCAAGTATCGCGACGAAGCCGCAGTGATCGCCGACCTGCTCGCCGCCAAGCCGCTCTCCAGCGAAGACCGCGCGGCCGTCCGCGCCGAGGCCGAGGCGCTGGTCCGCGGGGCTCGCCGCAGCGTCCGCAAGCAGGGCGTGGTCGAAAGCTTCCTGCAGGAGTTCAGCCTGGGCACCCGCGAGGGCCTGGCCCTGATGTGTCTGGCCGAGGCGCTTCTTCGCACCCCCGATGACGACACCCGCGACAAGCTGATCGCCGAAAAGATCGGCTCGGCCGACTGGGCCAGCCACCTGGGCGGCTCCGACAGCCTGTTCGTCAACGCCTCGACCTGGGGCCTGATGTTGACCGGCAAGATCGTCGAGCCCGACGCCGAGGCTCAGAAGGACTTGCCCGGCTTCATCAAGAAGCTGGCCGGGCGCCTGGGCGAGCCAGTGATCCGCGCCGCCGTCGGCCAGGCCATCCGCATCATGGGCGAGCAGTTCGTCCTGGGCCGCACGATTGAGGCGGCGATCAAGCGCGCCGCCGCCGAAGGCGACATGTGCAGCTTCGACATGCTGGGCGAAGGCGCCCGCACCGCCGCCGACGCCGCCCGCTATGAAAAGTCCTATGCGGACGCCATCGAGACGGTCGGAAAGCTGTCGAATGGCGCCGGTCCCGAGGCCGGCCACGGCGTGTCGGTCAAGCTCTCGGCCCTGTGCCCGCGCTATGAAGCCACCCACGAGGACCGCGTCTGGGAGGAGCTCTATCCCCGCACCCTGCGCCTGGCCAAGATCGCCGCGCGCCACAACCTGAACTTCACGATCGACGCCGAAGAGGCCGACCGCCTGGCCCTGTCGCTGAAGCTCTTGGACAAGCTGTGCCGCGAGCCGGAGCTGGGCGACTGGAAGGGTCTGGGCCTCGCCGTCCAGGCCTATCAGAAGCGCTGCGGCGAGGTGATCGCGCGCCTGAAGACCCTGTCGGAACAGACCGGCCGCCGCCTCATGGTCCGCCTAGTCAAGGGCGCCTATTGGGACAGCGAGATCAAGCGCGCCCAGGTCGCCGGTCGTCCAGACTACCCGGTCTATACGACGAAGCCGGCCACGGACCTGTCGTATCTGGTCAACGCCAAGGCCCTGATCGACGCCGCCCCGCACCTTTACGCCCAGTTCGCGACCCACAACGCCCACACCCTGGCGGCCGTGGTGCGCATGGCCAAGAACGCCGGCGTGAAGATCGAGCACCAGCGCCTACATGGCATGGGCGAGGCCCTGTATAAGGCCGCCGACGACCTCTATGACGGCATCACCCTGCGGGCCTACGCTCCGGTGGGCGGTCACGAGGACCTGCTGCCCTACCTCGTCCGTCGCCTGCTGGAGAACGGCGCCAACACCTCGTTCGTCCACGCCCTCCTGGACGAGCGCGTGCCGGTCGAGAAGGTCGTCACCGACCCGATCGACACGGTCGAGGCCCACCCCGACCGCCACGCCAAGATCCCGACGCCGATTCACGTCTATGGCGAGCGCCGCCAGAACAGCGCGGGCCTGGATCTGTCGGTAAAGGCCGACCGTGAACGCCTGACCGCCGCTGTCACCGCCTTGGACGGCGTGACCCTGTCGGCCGGTCCTTTGATCGGCGGCAAGGTCGTGGCCGGCGGCGCGCCGCTGCCGGTGATCGCGCCCGCCAATACGCAGAAGACCGTCGGCGTGGTTTCGGAAGCGCAAGGCCCGCAGATCGACGAGGCCTTCAAGCTGGCCCGCGCCGCGCAGCCGGCCTGGGACCGCGCCGGCGGCGTCGCCCGCGCCCAGGTGCTGCGCGCCATGGGCGATGCGCTGGAAGCCAATATCGAGCGCCTGATCGCCATCCTGTCGCGCGAGGCCGGCAAGACCCTGTCGGACGGCATCGCCGAGGTGCGCGAGGCCGTCGATTTCTGCCGCTACTACGCGACGCTGGCCGAAGACCAGTTCGGCGAGGCCGAGATCCTGAAAGGTCCGGTCGGTGAAACCAACAGCCTGCGCCTGGCCGGGCGCGGCGTCTTTGTCTGCATCAGCCCGTGGAACTTCCCGCTGGCCATCTTCACCGGCCAGATCGCCGCCGCCCTAGCCGCCGGCAACGCCGTGCTGGCCAAGCCCGCCGAGCAGACTCCGCTGATCGCGTTCGAGGCGGTGAAGCTCTATCACGCCGCCGGCCTCGACCCGCGCCTGCTGGCCCTGCTGCCGGGTCGCGGCGAGACCGTCGGCGCGGCCCTGACCAGCCATGAGGGCCTGGACGGCGTCGCCTTCACCGGCGGCACCGACACCGCCTGGCGGATCAACCAGACGCTCGCCGCCCGACAAGGCCCGATCGTGCCGTTCATCGCCGAGACCGGCGGCCTCAACGGCATGTTCGTCGACACCACCGCCCAGCGCGAACAGGTCATCGACGACGTGATCGTCAGCGCCTTCGGCTCGGCCGGCCAGCGCTGCTCGGCCCTGCGCCTGCTGTTCCTGCCCGAAGACACCGCCGACCACATTATCGACGGTCTGAAGGGCGCGATGGACGCCCTCGTCCTCGGCGATCCGGCCCTGGCCGTCACGGATGTCGGCCCGGTGATCGACGCCGAGGCCAAGGACGCATTGGACAAGCATCTGGCCCGCCTGAAGTCGGACGCCAAGGTGCTGCACGCTCTCGCCGCCCCCGCTGGCGGGACCTTCTTCGCCCCGGTCCTGGCCGAGATCCCGACCGCCGACTTCCTGGAGCGCGAGGTGTTCGGCCCGGTGCTGCACGTGGTGCGCTACAAGCCTGAAAACCTCGAAAAGGTCGCCGGCGCCCTGGCCGCCCGTCGCTATGGCCTGACGCTGGGCATCCACTCGCGGATCGAGAGCTTCGCCGCCGACGTCCAGCGCCTGGTCCCGGCCGGCAACGCCTATGTCAACCGCTCGATGACCGGCGCGGTCGTGGGGGTCCAGCCGTTCGGTGGCGAGGGCCTGTCGGGCACCGGCCCCAAGGCCGGCGGCCCGCACGCTCTGCTCCGCTTTGCGGTCGAGCGCGCGCTCAGCGTCAACATCACCGCCCAGGGCGGCGACCCGGCGCTGCTGAACCTGTAACGGCCTACTTCACAGCCGATCCGAAAAATGACGAAGCTCCCCGACGCTGTCGGGGAGCTTTCCGTTGTTAGCGCTATCAACGCGCGGCATGTTACCCGCCGAGAGCCCCGCAGAGGTTCGCCGGAGGACGCCATGACCCTTTCCCGCCGCCACCTGATCGCCGCCGCAGCGGCCCTGCCTGCGATCGGCGCGGCCAAGGCGCCTACGCCGCCGAAGGGCTTCGTGACGGTCAAGGACGGCCGGCTGAGCCTGGACGGCAAGCCCTATCGCTTCGCCGGGACCAATGTCTGGTACGCCGCCTGGCTGGGCGCGCCGGCTGGCTATGGCGACCTTGGCCGCCTGCGCCGAGAGCTCGATCGCCTGAAGGCCATGGGCGTCACCAACCTGCGCATCCTCGGCGCGGGCGAGCAATCGCCGGCCAAGGTGGCCATGGACCCGACCTTCCGAGGCCCGGGCGAGGACTATAACGCCGACCTGCTGAAGGGCCTCGACGTCACCCTGGCCGAGATGGCCCAGCGCGACATGAAGGCGGTCATCTACGTCAACAATTTCTGGGACTGGTCGGGCGGCATGCCGGCCTATCTGAACTGGGCGGGCGACGGTCCCTGGTTCCAGCAGGGAGATCCCGCCCATCCGTGGCCCCAGTACGCCGACTATTCGGCGCGGTTCTACGCCAACCAGAAGGCCAACGCCCTCTTCCGCCACTATGTGACGAGCCTTGTCAGCCGGGTCAGCACCGTCACCGGCAAGCCCTATCGCGATGATCCCACGATCATGGCCTGGCAGCTGGCCAACGAGCCGCGCCCCGGCGGCTCGGACGCGTTCGGCAAGAGCAACATGCCCGCCTATCAGGCCTGGATCCGCGACACCGCCAGCCTGATCAAGCGCCTCGACAACCAGCATCTGGTCACCACCGGCAGCGAGGGGACCATGGGCTGCATGGGCCTGGAGTCCTGCGTCGTCGACGCCCACGCCCCGCCGGTGATCGACTACATGACCATCCACATCTGGCCCAACAACTGGGGCTGGATCAGCATGACCGACCAGCCCTCGACCTATGAGGCGGGCGAGCAGAAGTGCCGCGACTATGTCGCCCAGCACATCGCCCTGGCCAAGCGCCTGAACAAGCCGCTGACCATCGAGGAGTTTGGTCTGATCCGCGACGGCCGCCAGTTCGCGCCCGGCTCGCCGACCACCTATCGCGACCGCTTCTACAAGACGATGCTGGATCTGGCCCTAGCCGACATGAAGGCCGGCGGGCCGACGGCGGGCGTCAACTTCTGGGCCTGGAACGGCGAGGGCCGCGCCCAGCAGCCGAACGCCTGGTTCAAGAAGGGCGACAAGAGCTATGTCGGTGATCCGCCTCAGGAGGAACAGGGCCTGTTCGGCGTCTTCGACGCCGACGCCTCGACCCTGGCGGTGATCGCCGAGCACGCGGCGGCGGTGAAGGCGCTGGGCTAGCCACCCGGCGACAAAGGGATTGTCACCGGTGTCACCCGTGATACCGCTTCGGACCGCTCGTCAGAAAGCGCCGAAGGAAACCCGATGCCCGCCACCCGCCGCACCCTGATCACCGGCGCCGCCGCCACAGCCGGCTACGCCGTCCTGCCCCGCGCAGGCTTTGCCGCCGAAGCGCGCTCGCCCGTGGTGGCGACCACGAACGGCAAGGTGCGCGGCTACGTCCAGGACGGGGTCTGCGTCTTCAAGGGCCTACGTTACGGCGCCGACACCGGCGGGGCGCGGCGGTTCATGCCGCCAGTGGGGCCGCAGCCCTGGGCCGAGGTGAAGGACGCCCTCGCCTATGGCCCCGCCTCGATGCAGACCGGCAAGGGCGAGGAGGGCGAGACCCTCTCGGAAGACTGCCTGTTCCTCAATGTCTGGACCCCAGCCAAGGCCTCGCGGAAGACCGGTCTGGCCGACGGCGGCAAGCGGCCGGTGATGTTCTACATCCACGGCGGCGCCTATAATGGCGGGTCGGGCGCCAGCCCCTGGTATGAGGGAACCAAGCTCGCCAAGCGCGGCGACGTCGTGGTGGTGACCGTCAACCACCGCCTGAACGCCTTCGGCTATCTCTATCTGGCCCGGCTGTTCAACGATCCGTCGGTCGCTGACAGCGGCAATGTCGGACAGCTGGACCTCGTGCTCGCCTTGCAGTGGGTGCGCGACAACATCGCCAGGTTCGGCGGCGATCCCGATTGCGTCATGCTGTTTGGCCAGTCGGGCGGCGGGGCCAAGATCGCCACCCTGATGGCCATGCCCGCCGCCAAGGGCCTGTTCCATCGCGCCGCCACCATGAGCGGCCAACAGGTCACGGTCGGCGGCCCGTTCAACGCGACCAAGCGCGCCAAGGCTTTCCTCGACAAGCTGGGGATCAAGGACCTGGCCGCCCTGCGCGCCCTGCCCGCCGCCGAGATGCTGGCGGGGCTGAAGGCGGTCGATCCGATCGCCGGCGCGGGCGGGGTCTATATGGGCCCGGTGCTGGACCAGCGGTCGCTGACCCGCCACCCGTTCTTCCCCGACGCCGCGCCCCAGAGCCTGTCGATCCCGATGATGGTCGGGAACACCCACGACGAGACCAAGGGCTTCATCGGCTGGGACGCCAAGGCCTTCCCCCAGACCTGGGACGAGGTGATCGCCCGGCTGCCGGGGCAGTTCGCCGCACGCATCGACATCGATCCCGAGACGGTGGTGGCCTTCTACCGCCAGACCTATCCGAACTATTCGCCGGCCGACGTCTTCTTCGCCGCGTCCACGGCGGGGCGCTCTTGGAAGGCGGCGATCATCCAGGACGAAGAGCGGGCCCGCGCCGGCGCGCCGGCCTACGCCTATCAGGTCAACTGGCGCTCGCCGATCCAAGGCGGGATCTTCGGCGCGCCGCACACCATCGACATCGGGCTGGTGTTCGGCACGCTGGACGCCAAAGGCTCGATCGTCGGGATAGGCCCGGACTCGGTGGCCATGTCCAACACCATGAGCGACGCCTTCATCGCCTTCGCCCGCACGGGCGACCCGAACGGCGGCGCCCTGCCCAAGTGGGAGCCCTACACCCTGCCCCGCCGCCAGACGATGGTGTTCGACACCGTCTCGCGGCTGGAGGACGATCCGCGCGGCGTCGAGCGTGAGTTCTTCAACCGCGTGCCCTTCACCCAGTTCGGGACGTGAGGTCGTAGAGCCCCCCGGATCAAAGATCGGATCAGGCCCCTCGCGCTCGCGCGAACACCCGCATCGCCTCGGCGAAATACGTCGTCAGGCCCGGCGCGATGGACTCGTAGCGGGCGGTGAACTCCGGATTGTCCTCGTAGAGATGCGCCAGTCCGGCGAAGGCGTCCGGGGTGGGTTCGCGGTTCCAGGACTTGCCAATCCAGGCCCAGTGCCGACGCATGATCGCCGTCACAGGCTGGCTGTCGACCGGCAACCCCTGGCTCAAGGCCTTGGACAGATCGTGCTCGATCGCCTTGGCCTCTTCCTGAAACTGGGACCAGTCCTGCTTGCCCCAGGTCTTCATGCCCGCCTTAGCGTCGGCGATGCGCCGGGTGGCTTCTTCGCCATAGCGCTCGACCAGTTCGGCCTCGTATCCCGCCTGTTTCTCGGCGTCGAAGCCCGCGAAAAGCATCTTGTCATCCATCGTCTCGTCTCCTTCGAGGTCGGCGAGGGTGCGGTCGACGACGTCCACCAGCCGGGCGTAGCGCTCGGCCTCCGCCGCCAGTCGCGCGCGCTGGGCGCGCAAGGCGGCGGCGAGGTCGAACCCTGGCTGGTCCAACGTAGCCTGGATGTCCTTCAGCGGCGTTTCCAGAGCCCGATGGAACAAGATCTGCTGCAGGCGCAGCAGGTCCTGGCGATCGTAGTAGCGATAGCCGTTAGCCCCGACGGCGCGGGGCTTAAGCAGGCCGATGGCGTCATAGTGGTGCAGCGCACGCACCGAGACGCCCGAAAGCCTCGCCATCTGTTTGACCGTGTAGACGTTCAACGCGACCTTCCCTCTCAATGACGAGAGCCATCAGGTCTGACGTGGCGTGAGGGTCAAGCGTCGGGTTTCGTGGTCAGGCCGCGCTCTTGGCCAGGGCGGCGGGCGCGCCGTCGGCGACCGCCACAGGCTTGTCCATGAGGTCGGTGACCGCCGGTCCCTGAACGCGGACGACGCCGGCGGCCTTGCAGGCTTCCAGCTCCACGGGCGAGGTGACGTTCGCCACGCACTGCATGACGCCCTTGGCGGCATAGGCGGACTTACGCTCGACGAACTTGAGGATCTGCTTGAGACGCTCATGCTCGGTCTCGCCCGCCAACACCAGAGTGATGCTTTCGAGGAGCTCCGGCGGCAAGCCCTGGACCGGGAAGGTCGGGTCCGTGATCCGCAGATCCATCGCCGCGAACGCGCCCGACAGCAGGGCTCGCATCTGCTGCAGCATGCCGATCGAAGCCTCGCGCGGCGCCCCGTAGATCGACGCGGTCAGGCGGGGGCGCGCATCAAGGGGATAGCGCGACAGGCGAGCCTTGTAGGACTCCTGCGAGGCGGGCGTGATCAGGTTCCAGAAGCCGAACGACGCCTGGATTTCGCCGAATGATGCGGTTTTCAGCGCGGCCTGGAGGTCGGTCAGCGCCACGAGGTCGCGCTTCAGCAGCTTGGTGTCGTCCTCGGGCGGCGCTTCGACCAGATCGGCGCGCATGGCGATCGTGGAGCCGATGAAGACGCACTGGGACAGATCGTAGACGCCCCACCAGCCCGTATCGGCCGGTCGCTCTGGCGCGACAGCCTTGGGGGCGGTCGGCGCAGGCGCGGCGGCGGGCGCCGGCTTGGCGGCGGGCTTGGCCTTGACGGGCGGCGGTTCAACCTCAGCGGCCTTGGCCTTTTCGGCCGCGTAGACCTTGGCTTCCTCGCGCGTGGCCGGCATCGGCTTGATCGCGTCGGCGGTCACCACGTGAATCCGTCCCGGCTCACCGCCGTAGCCCTCGCCGGCCATCAGGGCGGCCAGTTCCTTTTGCGAAAGGGCCGAGAAGTGCAGGACCGCAGTTTCGTCGCCCTCGAAGGTCATCAGGGCGATCTGGCCGATAGGCCGGTTGGGAAACAGGGTCTTCTCGAGCTCGACCGCCAGACCCTGCACTTCCGCCGGGTCCAGTTGATCAGCGCGATGATCGGCGAGCACGAACGCCAGCGGAGCGACGGCCCCACATTTACGCGGCGCGCGCCACTTGGCCTTCAGGAACGCGTCCGCCACGCCCTGCGCCTTGTGCTTGGGCATATCCCCGGGGCGCATGTCGCCGTCGGCGGTGAACAGGATGCGAAGGCAGGCGATGGCCGTCATGCGCGCAGCATGCGCCGCCATTCCTCGACAATTCGTTAGGGAGAAGCCGCCTTTCGCACAGCCTCAGCCCATTTTTTTTGCGCTGCTGAAAACGATTGAATACAAGAAATAGTATTTATTTCAAAGCCTTACAGAAATCCCAGATTGGGGAGATTGAGGCGCGTGAAGCGGCTTGCGGCGAAACGTCTCTGGCGGCGGGATGTCAAGCGCGCAGCGGCAACTCAGTGAGCGGTAAGGTCTGATCGGCGACGGGCGTAGAGAAGAGCGCGCTGACAAGCGGTCCCTTGACGATGTGCGCGCCCATCTTGCGGGCCAGCTCCAGTTCGCGCGGCGCTTTGACGCCCGCGAGCCCAACCCGGATCTTACGCGCGACATATTGGCTGCGCGCCGACAGAAAGCGGTGAGCCTTGAGCATCCGCGCCTTCTCATCCTCCTCCGGCAGTTGGAAGATCACGCAATGCGCCAGGGCGTCCGGAAGGGCCTGGACGTAAAAGCCCGGATCGTTCACGCACAACCCCACCCGCGCGAAGAACGGCTGCACCAGCTCCCGCAAAGGTCCGATGGTCGAGAAGGGCAGGTCGCGGGGCGCGTCATAGACCATCGCCCCCAGCCGTTCGCGCACTGAGTCAGGGATGGCCGAAAAGCGTTCGCGACAGGTGTCCCGCAAGCCGCCCCGCGCCACGCTCCAAAGCCGGACGCCAACCCAGGCCCTTAGCCGCGGATCGCCCTCCAGAGCCGCCACCGCCCGATCCAGAGCCAAGAGATCGCGATCCAGGAAATCAGCGTCGTTCTGGGGCTCGGCCTCGCCAGGCTTCAAGAAAGGCTGGATCTGACTGGCTTCAAACCTCTGGGTGGGCAGGCTGTAGACCCCGCGCCAACCCAGGCGGACCGGCGCCGCGTCGGCCTGGGCCTGCTCGGCGACGACGCGGGGCGTCGATCCCCAGGGCGCGAGCTCCCGGACGCCGTCCTGACTGACAATCCGAGTGCGGCCTTCCGGCGGCGGCGGCTCGCTGCCGCCCCGCATCGCCAGAAGCTCTTCTTCCGGCAGCGTGGTGAACTTCAGGACCTGCTCTTCGTCGCCCTCAAAGGTCAGCATGCAGAGGTCCTGCTGACCCTGGGTGCCAAACAGATGCACCTGCAGCTCCGCCGCCATCTGGCGCAGCTCCTCGCCGTTGAGGGTGTCAGCGCCGGGATCGATCAGCACATAGGCCCCGGGTCCCACGCGCCCATGTCGGCGGGGCGCACGCCAGTTCACATCGATATAGCCGGAGGCGACCTTGTCGATCTTGGCCGGCGTGACGCCGTCAAGCGTGACGCTTCGCGCGCCATGTTCGATGCAAATGCGTAGACAAGCCATTCCAGCCATGGACCAGCATTCATGGCCAAGCTTGTTGAGAAAGTATTGTTACGCCAGCTTCGCGCCAGATTGACGCAAGGTCAGGCGAACGTTTCGCTCAGGCGGAATTCCAGGCGCTCACGAATGGCCGGCCAGTCGTAGTCGGTGATCGAGAACACGGCGGTGTCACGGATATGGCCCGTCCAGGTGACCTTGTGGTTGCGCAGCACGCCCTCCTTCGTGGCGCCCAGCTTCAGGATCGCCGCCTGGCTGCGGGCGTTGCGTACGTCGGTGACCAGTTCCACCCGGATTGCGTCGGCCTTGTCGAACGCGTGGCCCAGCATCAGACGCTTGCTCTCCGGATTGACCGGACCGGACCGCGCGTCGGGATTGAGGAAGGTCGCGCCGATCTCGAGCCCGCCATGCAGGCGCCGGATGTTCAGATAGCTGGAGGTGCCGACGACCTTGCCGTCGGAAAGACGCCGGATCGCAAAGCCGATCCGCTCGCCCCGGTCGGTCTCGCCCTGCAGCGCGCCCCAGAAGTCCTCGAAGCCCTCGCCACAGCCGTTGACCGACATGATCTCCCAGCTCTCGGGATCGCAGTCGATGGCGGCCTTCAGTTCGTCGCGATGATCGACGGTGACGGGTTCGAGCCGTACGTAGCGGCCCTGCAGGATGTCGGCGGTCAGGTTCAGCATGGCGACGTTGTCGGCGATGATCGGCGTCAAGACAACCGAAAGCCGCGCACCAGCCGCTACGTACGTCTTCCTGCCCGCTTGCCGCCCGCGGAAAGCCGGTCTACTAATGCTTCAAACAACTGTTTGACACCGAAATAAGCGGGTAGAGGGAACGGCCATGGACTTCGACATTTCCCCCAAACAACGCGCGTTCCTGGATCGCGTCACCGCGTTCATGGACGAGCACGTCTATCCGGCGATCCCGGCCTATGAGGCCGAGATGAACGTCCTGGGCGCCGAGCGCTGGAAGGTCGTTCAGGTCGTCGAGGACCTGAAGAAAAAGGCCAAGGCCGCGGGCCTGTGGAACTTCTTCATGCCGCCGCACAGCGGCCAGACCCATGTGGACGACACCTTCCAGTTCGAAGGCGTGCAGCTGACCAACCTGGAATACAGCCTGATCGCCGAACAGCTGGGCAAGGTCGGCTTCGCCTCGGAAGTGTTCAACTGCTCGGCGCCCGACACGGGCAACATGGAAGTGCTGATGCGCTATGGCACGCTGGCGCAGAAGGAAAAGTGGCTGCGCCCGCTGATGAACGGCGAGATTCGTTCGGCCTTCCTGATGACCGAGCCGGCGGTGGCCTCCTCGGACGCCACCAACATCGAAACCCGCATCGAGCGCGACGGCGACCACTATGTGATCAACGGCCGCAAGTGGTGGTCCTCGGGCGTAGGCGATCCGCGCTGCAAGGTCGCCATCGTCATGGGCAAGACCGATCCCGACAACCCCAGCCGCCACGCCCAGCAGAGCCAGGTGCTGGTGCCGCTGGACGCCCCGGGCATCGAGATCGTCCGCATGCTGCCGGTGTTCGGCTATGACGACGCCCCGCACGGCCACGCCGAGGTCATCCTCAAGGACGTGCGCGTGCCGATCGAGGACGCCCTGCTGCTGGGTGAAGGCCGCGGCTTCGAGATCGCCCAGGGCCGCCTCGGCCCCGGCCGCATCCACCACTGCATGCGCACCATCGGCACGGCGGAAGTTGCGCTGGAAAAGATGTGCCAGCGCCTGATGAGCCGGAAGGCCTTCGGCAAGTACGTCTCGGACCACTCGGTGTGGGAAGAGCGCGTCGCCGACGCCCGCATCGACATCGAGATGTGCCGCCTGCTCTGCCTGAAGGCCGCCGACATGATGGACAAGGCCGGCAACAAGTCGGCGCGTCTGGAGATCGCGATGATCAAGGTCGCGGCCCCGCGCCTGGCCCTGAAGATCATCGACGACGCCATCCAGGCCCACGGCGGCGGCGGCGTGACCACCGACTTTGGCCTCGCCAAGGCCTATGCCGGCATCCGCACTCTGCGCCTGGCCGACGGTCCGGACGAGGTGCACCAGCGCACGATCGCCCGCATGGAATACAGCAAGTACGGCGACCTGATGTACAAGCAGAAGGCCGAGAAGGAAGCCGCCCTGCACGTGCCGGGGATCCGGTAGTCTTCTCAAATCCTCCCCCTCACGGGGGAGGTGTCGGCTCGAAGAGACGACGGAGGGGGAAGAAGCAGGCTCTGCAGAACTTCCCCCTCCGGCCTTCGGCCGCCCCCCCTTGGGGGGGAGGATCTAGCCAGCCGCAAAATCCGGGCGGACAGCGGCGCTGACCTCGGCGATCTTCGCCCCATGACCCGCCCCGCCCGCCTCTTTCTCGACCGCGCTCCCTCCCCCATCGGCGACCTGCTGATTGTCACCGACGAGACCGGCCTGCTGCGCGCCGTAGACTTCCATGACTTCGAGCCCCGGATGCGGCGCCTGGCGCGGCTGCACTATGGCGAGCTTGCGATGGAGAGCGGACCTGCGCCGTCAGCAATCAAGGAGGCGTTCACACGCTACTTCGATGGCGTGACCGACGCCTTGACCGCCCTGAGCTGGCGGACAGGCGGGACGCCCTTTCAGCAGACAGTGTGGACGGCGCTGACCAAGATCCCCGCTGGTCAGACCATCCCCTATTCAGAACTGGCCCGCCGCGTGGACAAGCCTCTGGCGATCCGGGCTGCGGGCGCGGCCAACAGCGCCAATCCGCTCAGCCTGGTGGCGCCGTGCCATCGGGTGATCGGGAGCAACGGCGCGCTCACCGGCTATGCGGGCGGGGTCGAACGAAAACGGTGGCTGCTCGCCCACGAGGGCGCGCTTTAAGCCAGCCCCAAAGCGCCGCGTAGCACGACCTTGCCGATCTGGAACGACGGCAGGCTCAAGGTCACCCCGATCAGCACGTTGAACAGCAGCGCGCCGCGATTGTAGCGCCCGGCGTCGCCGTCCAGCGCCAAGGACACCGCACGCCCCACAGCCGCGCCCAGCCACGCGAGCGCGAGGGCCAGGGCCATGGCCGCGCCGATCCGGGGCTGATAGCCAAGATAGAGCGCCGCCACGCCGTGCGAGGCGATCAGCACCCCGCCCAGGGCGCGTCCCTCGGCGAACAGCGGCGGCTTGGGCGTGCCGTCTTCGGACAGACCCGCCGCCTCAAGCAGCGTCGCCGGTCGCGCCAGGATCATGCCGCCCAGCGTGCCGCCGATGACGCAAGCGATCACGGCCAGAAGCAGCGACAGGACGTAGCTCGACATAGGGCGGAAACTCCCGTGGAGACCTGAATCTAGTCCGGCGCGCGGCAGACGGCCTCGACGTTGAAGCCGTCCGGATCCAGCACGAATGCGCCGTAATAGTCTCTATCGTAATGAGGGCGAAGTCCGGGCGCCCCATTATCGCGCCCGCCCGCCTTCAAGGCCGCTGCGTAGAACGCGTCGACCTCGGCGCGGGTCTGGGCGGCGAAGGCGACGTGCAGCTTGCCCTGGGTCGCGTCCTGCCCGGAAATCCAGAACATCGGCCGCTCGCGTCCATAGCCAACCGCATCGACGCCGCCGGTGAATTCCTTGGGAACGACATACAGCTGGCGGATCCCCAGCGGCGCCAGGGCCGCGTCGTAAAACGCCGTCGACTGCTGGAAATCGACGACGCCCAGGCCCACATGATCGAACATCGCAGCCCTTTCCTCGCAGCTTTCGCGAAAAGTTCGCGGGCCGCGTCCTTGACTCCCCGAAGCCCGGCGCCTAACTCACCGGCGTCGTTAGCACTCAGGGGAAGCGACTGCTAACAGCCCCGCTCCCCGAGGCCGACGAGTTCTTATTTCAAACCGTTCCGACGGAGAACACCATGAAGTTTCGTCCCCTGGGCGACCGCGTCCTCGTGAAGCGCGTCGAAGAAGAAACCAAGACCAAGGGCGGGATCATCATCCCCGACACCGCCAAGGAAAAGCCGCAAGAAGGCGAAGTCGTCGCCGTCGGCCCCGGCGCGCGCAACGACAAGGGCGAAGTTGTCGCCCTGGACGTCAAGGCTGGCGACCGCATCCTGTTCGGCAAGTGGTCGGGCACCGAAGTGAAGGTCGACGGTCAGGACCTCCTGATCATGAAGGAAAGCGACGTCCTGGGCGTGGTCGAGGCCTAAGGCCTCCTTCGTCTTCCGACGCTCTCCAAATCTAACCTCTTTCCAGAAAGGCATCCGAAATGGCCGCCAAAGACGTCTATTTCTCGTCCGACGCTCGTGACCGCATGCTGCGCGGCGTCAACATCCTCGCCAACGCGGTGAAGGTGACCCTGGGTCCGAAGGGCCGCAACGTCGTCATCGAAAAGTCGTTCGGCGCTCCGCGCACCACCAAGGACGGCGTCTCGGTCGCCAAGGAAATCGAACTGTCGGATAAGTTCGAGAACCTCGGCGCGCAGATGATCCGCGAAGTCGCGTCGAAGACCAACGACAAGGCCGGCGACGGCACCACGACCGCCACGGTCCTGGCCCAGGCCATCGTCCAGGAAGGCCTCAAGTCGGTCGCCGCCGGCATGAACCCGATGGACCTGAAGCGCGGCATCGACAAGGCCGTCGCCATCGCCATCGAGGACATCAAGGCTTCCTCGAAGAAGGTCACCACCAACGCTGAAATCGCTCAGGTCGGCACCATCTCGGCCAACGGCGACAAGGAAGTTGGCGAGATGATCGCCAAGGCCATGGACAAGGTCGGCAACGAAGGCGTCATCACCGTCGAAGAAGCCAAGACCGCCGAAACCGAACTCGACGTCGTCGAAGGCATGCAGTTCGACCGCGGCTACCTGTCGCCGTACTTCATCACCAACGCCGACAAGATGGAAGTTCAGCTGGAAGAGCCGCTGATCCTCCTGTTCGAAAAGAAGCTGTCGTCGCTGCAGCCGCTGCTGCCGGTGCTGGAAGCCGTCGTCCAGTCGGGCCGCCCGCTGGTCATCATCGCTGAAGACGTCGAAGGCGAGGCCCTGGCCACGCTGGTCGTCAACAAGCTGCGTGGCGGCCTGCGCGTCGCCGCCGTCAAGGCTCCGGGCTTCGGCGACCGCCGCAAGGCCATGCTGGAAGACATCGCGATCCTGACCGGCGCTCAAGTCGTCAGCGAAGACCTCGGCATCAAGCTCGAGAACGTTTCGCTCGACATGCTGGGCCGCGCCAAGAAGGTCTCGATCACCAAGGACGACACCACGATCGTGGACGGCGTTGGTGAGAAGGCCGACATCGAGGCCCGTATCGCCCAGATCAAGCGCCAGATCGAAGACACCACGTCGGACTACGACAAGGAAAAGCTGCAAGAGCGCCTGGCCAAGCTGGCCGGCGGCGTTGCGGTCATCCGCGTCGGCGGCTCGACCGAAGTCGAAGTGAAGGAAAAGAAGGACCGCGTTGACGACGCCCTGAACGCGACCCGCGCGGCCGCCGACGAAGGCATCGTCCCGGGCGGCGGCACGGCCCTGCTGAAGGCCTCCAAGGCCCTGGCCGGCGTCACCGGCGACAACGATGACCAGACCGCTGGCATCGCCATCGTCCGCCGCGCCCTGCAGTCCCCGATCCGCCAGATCGCCGAAAACGCCGGCGTCGAAGGTTCGATCGTGGTCGGCAAGATCCTGGAAAACGACTCGAGCTCGTTCGGCTTCAACGCCCAGACCGAGCAGTATGTCGACCTGGTCGCCGACGGCGTCATCGACCCGGCCAAGGTGGTCCGCACCGCTCTGCAGAACGCCGCTTCGGTGGCCGGCCTGCTGATCACGACGGAAGCCGCGATCGTCGAAGCCCCGAAGAAGGCCTCGGCCGGCGGCGCCCCGGGCGGCATGCCCGGCGGCATGGGCGACATGGACTTCTAAGGAAGTCCATAAAGTCGCCCATCTCCCAAAGAGATCTGGATCGGCCCAGCCGATCCAGAGCAGCGACATGGACTTCTAAGGAAGTCTGGTCAGCTCAAACGCTGAATGGATGAGGGCGGAGCCGAAAGGCTCCGCCCTTTTTCTTTGGCGGAATGGAGTTGCTTGTGAGGGGCTGGCCACGCCCCTTTAGCCTGTCGATAGGCGGATACGCCCCCTCGCCGGGTCAATGGGTCGCGGAGCCAAGGGCCACGTCCGGCGTTAACCTCTTGTTCGGAAATCAGGGCATGGAGGCGTCCATGGCGTATGTGCGTTTGCAGTCTTCACAGCATCGTCGCCGACCTGTGCGGGCGTCAGTCGTGCTTTTGGGCCTGGGCGCCTGGCTGGCGCTGGGCCTGATCAGCCAGGCGGCGTTTCAATTGATCGGCTGAGCCCCTTTCGGACACCTTCCCGCAAGGCTACATCCCGCGGATGTTCCGCCAGCGCCCCGACGCCGATCTGATCGTTCAAGGCTGGGTCATCGGCGTGATGGTCGAGGTCCCAGGCGAACGCGCGCCCGTCCGCCACTACTTCGCTGTGGGCAAGGCCGACCGGGCCCAAGCCGAATGGACCGCCGTGGATCTGGCGATGAACGCGGGCCCCGTAGCCTCAAGCCCCGTCGGCGGCCACGAGCCGGTCGAGGCGCTGCGCGAGATCGTCGCCTATCGGATGCGCGACCTGGGCCTCAAGCCCGGCGAGGCGCGGGCGCTGGGCGACAAGAACCCGCGCCGCTGGCTGTCGCTTTGAGGGATTAGTGGCGCTTCTTGCCGCCGCAGCCCGAGCAGCCGCCCCCGCCACCACCGATGCGGATTGAGGTCGAGGCCGTCGCCGACGCGGTGGCCGAAGCGCTCGCAGACGCCGAGCCGCCGGTGAAGCCGCCGCCGCGCCAACCGCCGCCGCCGACCAGGCCAACCCCGCCATATCCACCGCCGCGACCGCCCGAGGCGCTGCCGAGATAGCCCAACGGCAGAGGCGGAAGCTCGGCGTAGCCGTCATGGCGTTCATCGTAAGACGAGCGCTCTTCATAGCGTTCTTCGCGATGCTGGATCACCCCACCGTAGCCGCAAGGGTTAGCGCAAGGCGGCGGGCCCTGGATCGGTCCGCAAGGATGACCGCAGCTGGAAGGCGGCGCGGGCCGCCAATGGATATCGCAACGGCTGGCGCACGGAGCCGGCTGCGGATATCCGCAGGAACTGGCGCACGGCGCGGGACGCTCGACATAACCGCAGGGCTGAGCGCAACCTTGTGACGGCGTCGCAACCGGGCGATCGACATAGACGTAGATCGGAACCTGGATGATCTTCTCGACCACCTCGCCGGGCTTGTCCGTCGGCACGGGCCGATCGACGTAGACGGGCTTCTCCACGACCTTTTCGACGATCTTCTCGACGGGGACCTCGACCCGCTTCTCAACCACGCGGTCGACATAGATTTTCTTCTCGACCGGTCGGTCGACATAGACCTTCTTCTCGACCGTGCGGTCGACGTAGACCTTCTTCTCGACAGGCACCTCGACCAGCTTCTCGACCGGAACCTCGATGCGCTTTTCGACGACGACCGGGCGCTCGATGATCACCGGCTTTTCGACCACCTTCTCGACGATCTGGGTGGTGGGGCGGTCGATATAGACGGGCACGCGCTTTTCCACGACGACCGGGCGGTCAACATAGACGATCTTGGTGCGCGGCTTGGGCGTGGCCTGTTTTGGGACTGGGCTGCGCGTCGGCGCGCCCGGGAAGCCGTCGGCCAGGGCCGGCGAGACGCCGAGCGACAGTGTGGCGAGCGCGGCGACGCCCAGGCGGCAAAGGGTCTTGAAGCTGATCACCACACGCAGGCTCCGGCTGGCCGTCCCGAACCGGGACGCGGCTTCGCCGTCGCGCAATGATCGGGCCAAGCCCCCTTGGCGGGCGTCGTTCTTTTGATCATTGTCGCGCCCAAACGAGCGTTTGAGCGTGGGAGGAAACCAGGATGAAGCGGACTTTGACGGGCCTTGCGGCGATGGCGGTCCTGGGGCTGGCGGGCGCAGCGAACGCGCAGACCGCAGCGCCGACGCCCAACGACTACGGCAAGCCCGAGTCGTGGCTGTGCCTGCCCGGCCGCGCCGACGCTTGCGCCGTCGACCAGACCACGACGATCATTCAATCGGACGGCAAGACCTCGTTCGAGACGTTCAAGGCCGCGACAGCGCCGGCCTATGACTGCTTCTACGTCTATCCGACGGTGTCGACCGATCCCGGCGGCAACAGCGACATGAGCATCGACGAGGCCGAGCGCCGGGTGGTCGAGCAGCAGCTGGCGCGCTTCGCCTCGACCTGCCGGGTGTTCGCGCCGATGTACCGCCAGGTGACCCTGGCGGCCCTGCGCGCGGTCATGATGGGTCAAGGCGCCCCCGGTGACGCCGCCCTGGCCTATAGCGATGTTCGCGACGCCTGGAACTGGTACCTGAAGACCGAAAACAAGGGGCGCGGCGTGATCCTGATGGGCCACAGCCAGGGCGCACGGATGCTGCAGGGTCTGCTCACGAACGAAATCGACGGCAAGCCGGCCCAGAAGCAGATGATCGCCGCCTATGTCATCGGCATGAACACCCCGGTCGTCGATGGCAAGTACGGCTCGATCCCGCTTTGCGACAAGGCCGACCAGGCCGGGTGCCTGGTGAGCTATGTCTCGTTCCGCGAAACCAGCCCGCCGCCGGCCAACAGCCGCTTTGGCAAGACCGACGCCGAGGGCCGCCGCTCAGCCTGCGTCAATCCCGCCGCCCTGCTGGCGGGCAAGGCGTCAACGGATGAAGCGCCGCTGCACGCCTACCTCAGCGCCAAGGGCTTTGGCGCGGTGTCGGGCGCGGCGCCCAAGCCGTTCGCCAAGGACGTGACCGTCTCGACGCCGTTCGTCTCCATGCCGGGCCTGCTGTCGGCCAAGTGCGTCTCCGAGGGCGACTTCACCTACCTGTCGGTCAAGGTGAACGCCGACCCGACCGATCCGCGCACCGACGAGATCAGCGGCGACGTGGTCGTCGGCCCGGTCACGCTGAAGGACTGGGGCCTGCACCTGATCGACGTAAACGTCCAGATGGGCGACCTGGTCGCCCTCGCTGGCCGTCAGGCCAAGGCTTATGGGGTGAAGTGAGGTCCATGAAAATCCTCCCCCTCGCGGGGGAGGTGTCCGCGCAGCGGACGGAGGGGGAAGTTCTGCTGTGCGGGCCTCTTCCCCCTCCGGCCATTCGGCCGCCTCCCCCTTCTGGGGGAGGATTTCACTTCGGCCCCGTCGCGGCCTTGAACAGCGTGCCGCCCAAGAGCAGCACCAGCACGAAGCCGACCAGGAACAGGAAGAACAGGATCTTGGCGACGCCGGCCGCCGCGCCGGCCACGCCGGTGAAGCCCAGGCCCCCGGCGATCAGGGCGACGATAGCGAGGATGATGGCCCATTTGAGCATATTGGTTTCCCTCCAGGAGCGCGCCCGGGGCGCGGTTGGAAAATCAACGTCGCTGCCGTGCGCGGCGTTCCTTGTTTTCCCCGCCCGGCGCCTTTAACTCGAACGCCATGGCCTCCAAGCCCGAAAGCCCGACCGAACCCTTCAAGCGCGCCCTGGCGCACGCTGCGCGCTCGCTCGCCGAGACGCCGGATCTGGAGGTCGTGTTCTCCGGCGATGGTCCCCAGCTTCTGGGCAACCGGGCGGTACTGCCGCATCCGCCTCGCGACCTGAACAGCCGCGAGGCCGCCCGCATCCGGGGCCTTGCCGACCAGATGGCCCTGCGCCTGGCCCACCATGACCCCGTCGCCCACGCCCGTGCGCGGCCCAGCTCGCCCGACGGCCAAGCGGCCTTCGAGTCGATCGAGCAGGCGCGGCTGGAGGCGATCGGCGCCAACGCCCTGGGCGGCGTGCGCGCCAACCTGACCGCCGCGCTGGAGGCCCGGCTGGAGAAACAGGGTCTGACTCGCGCCGTCGCCACCGACCGCCAGTCCGCGCCGATGGCCGAGATCCTGGGTCTGATGGTGCGCGAGCGCCTAACCGGCGATGCGCCGCCCGACGGCGCCAGGGCGCTGGTCGACATTCTGCGCAACGATATCGAGGCCCGGGCCGGCAAGGACCTGGATCGCCTCGCCGCCGCCATCGACGACCAGGCCGCCTTCGCCAAGGTCACCCGCGAGATCCTCCGCGACCTTGATCTCTCCGAAGACATGGCCGACGCCACCGAAAGCGCCGACGAGGAAGACGGCGAGGACGACGCCCCCACCGAAAACTCCGACGAGGACCAAGGCGAGGGCGAAGGCGAGCAGCAGGAAGGCTCCGCGCCCCAGGAGAGCGAAGCGACCGATCGCGAGAGCGAGGCCGGCGACGAGGAAATGGTCCAGTCGGACCAGGAGGGCGAGCCCGAGGAGTCCGACGAGAGCCCCGAAATGGGCGACGGCGCCAAGCCGGCGCGTCCCGACACCAGCGCCAGCCAGGGCGGCGAACCGCAGTACAAGATCTTCACCACGGCTCACGACGAGATCGTTAGCGCCGAGGACCTGTGCGACGCCGAGGAGCTGACGCGCCTTCGCGCCTATCTCGACCAGCAGCTTTCGGCGCTGTCCAGCGTGGTCTCGCGGCTGGCCAACAAGCTGCAGCGCCGCCTGCTGGCCCAGCAGAACCGCTCGTGGACCTTCGACCTCGAGGAAGGGATGCTGGACGTCGCCCGCCTGACGCGGGTGATCATCGACCCCACCGCGCCGCTGTCGTTCAAGCAGGAGGAAGACCAGGAGTTCCGCGACACCGTCGTCACGCTCTTGATCGACAACTCCGGCTCGATGCGCGGGCGCCCGATCATGGTGGCGGCGATCTGCGCCGACATCCTGGCCCGCACCCTGGAACGCTGCGGCGTCAAGACCGAGGTCCTGGGCTTCACCACCCGCGCCTGGAAGGGCGGCACGGGCCGCGACGAGTGGATCAAGGCCGGCAAGCCCGCCGCGCCGGGCCGCCTGAACGATCTGCGCCACATCATCTACAAGGCCGCCGACGCGCCTTGGCGCCGGGCCCGCAAGAACCTTGGCCTGATGATGCGCGAGGGTCTCCTGAAGGAGAACATCGACGGCGAGGCCCTGATGTGGGCCCACCAGCGGATCATCGCCCGGCCCGAACAGCGCCGCATTCTGATGGTGATCTCCGACGGCGCGCCGGTGGACGACTCCACCCTGAGCGTTAATTCGGGCCACTATCTGGAGCGTCACTTGCGCCAGGTCATCGCCGAGATTGAGGGCAAGAGCCCGGTGGAGCTGCTCGCCATCGGCATCGGCCACGACGTCACCCGCTACTACCGCCGCGCCGTCACCATCGTCGATGTCGAGCAACTGGGCGGCGTGCTGGTCGAGCAACTGGCGGCCCTGTTCGAGGAAGAGCCTCGCCAGATCGCCCGGGCGCGCGGCCTCCTTGCCCCGCCGCCGGTCGTCATGCCGCAAACGGCGAAGACAGCGGGCAAGGTTCCCGCGTGATCGATCTGCGCACGGCGCTTGTGCTGGGGGTGATCGCCGGCCTGGGCGGCATGGCCACCCAGTGCGCGCCGCGTCGTCCGCCGGTCGTGGCCGCGCCCGCCCCGGTAAAGGTCGGACCCGAGATCGCCCTGACGGCCACGCCCGTCTCACTGGACAGCGCCAACCCGGCCAAGACCACCCTGGACGGCGGCTTCACCTATGCCGGCGGCCTGGTGCTGACCAGCGCGACGACCACGCGGCTGCACGGCCTGTCGGACCTGGCGGTCGGCGCCGAGGGCCAGCTTATGGCCCTGACCGACGACGGCGACCTGTTCGAGGCCAAGATTCAGCTGGACGCCAACGGCTATCTATCGGGCCTCACCGACGGCAAGCTGCGCCCGCTGCGCGGCCTGGACGGCCAGCCGCTCCAGGGCAAGGAGCAGGCCGACGCCGAGGGCCTGGCGGTGCTGCCCAATGGCGACCGGCTGGTCAGCTTCGAGCGCGATCACCGCATCTGGCTCTATCCCGTCCTGCCGGACGGCGGCTGGGGAACGCCCCGCCCCGCCCCCAAGCCCGCAACCGTCCTGCCCGACAACGAGGGGCTGGAGGCCATCGCCGCCTATCCCTCCGCCGGTCCTGACGCCTACATCGTCGGCGGCGAGGAGGGCGAGGTCTGGCTCTGCCGCCTGGCGGCGGACTGCAAGGCGCTTCCGCCGCAGCCGGGACCGGACTTCACCTGGGGCCTGTCGGGCTTTGCGCCGTTCGCGGGTCCCGCCGTCGCCACCCTGCATCGGGGCTTTGACCCAGTGCGCGGCTGGCGCGCCATGGTCCGCTTCGTGGCCGACCCGACCGTGCCTGTCGCTCGCCAGCGGATCTCGGCCACGCTGCGGCTGGAAGGCTCGACCACGCGCGACAACTTCGAAGGCGTGGCCCTGACCCGCTCGCCCTCGGGCGGCACGCGGCTCTACCTGATCTCCGACGACAACGCCGCCGAAAGCCAGCGCACCCTGCTGCTGGCCTTCGACTGGGTCGCGCCGCCGCCTCCGCCGGCCCTGCCGCCCAAGCCCGCCAAGAAGCCCGTCCGCAGGCGCTGAACCGCCGTCAGCGCGGCGAGATGGTTTCGTTGGCAACGATATGGTACCGCTAACATTTTCGTGAGGGCGCGGCCTTCGCACTTGCGGGAGACAACGTTGTCATAAACAAAAGACAGCGACGGACGACGAGGCGAGATCCTGGGGGCCGTCAGAGGAACGCGTCGGGAGGCGGTTGCACTCAACCTCCTTTCCGGGACTACCCAAATGATCCGACTGCTTGTCATCGCCATCACCGCCCTGATGGCCACCTCCGCCGCCAACGCCGGCGAAATCACCGTCAAGGTTCGCGGCCGCGCCACGCCGGTCGTTCACGCCGAGATCGTCGACGCCGCCCGGCAGCTCTGCAAGGAAGACCTTGCCGGCAATCCCCAGGCCTCGGACCTGACTCCCTTCTGCATCCGCGAAGTCACCCGCGACGCCGTGGTCCGCGCCAACAACGCCGAACTGCGCGCCTACAACAAGACGCAGGGCCGCACGGCCTATCTGCGGCTGGCGTCGCGCTGATCGTTTCAGGAGCGCCGAGCTCGCGTTACGCGTCGGCGCAGGCGCGGAAGGAAATCCTCGTCCGCAGTTTATCCTCGGGCCGACCGTCGGTCGGTCCCGGGGGACAAGCCAGGATGAGGATTTTGCACGAGCCGCCTGCAGTCGTCCTCACCCTTAGCTTGTCGAAGAGCGAGGACGGCTCCAACGCCAGCGGCGACACGCAACGTCGAAACAACCTGCCGAAAATTGGCCCGCGAGACTCCGTCTTGCGGGCCTTTCCGTTCGCCTGCCTGCGTCGGGGCGCCAGTTGCGCTGATGACGGCGCCGCAAAATTTCAACGCGTGCGCCGCAACATAATCATTGATCACTCAATGAAGCGCGGCTATACGCTCAGTGACGGCCCAACAGGCGACAGACCGGGGAACGGCCGTCAGAGGAACGCGTCTGGAGGGGGTTGATCACAACCTCCTTTTTGGACACTTCGACATGATCCGCTCGCTCGTTCTGGCCGCCTCGGCCATCGCCACCCTGGTCGCCGTTCCTGCTTCGGCCCAAGAAGTTCGCATCAAGGTCGCCGGTCGCCCGGCCGCCGAAGTCCGCGCCGACATCGTCAAGGCGGCTTCGAACGTCTGCTGGAAGGACGTCCGTGGTGAAGCCCTCGCCGGCTACCTGTATCCGGCCTGCATCCGCGCCTCGGTCAACGACGCTGTCGCCAAGCTCAACAGCCCGGCTCTGACGGCCTACAACATGGCCAACCCGGCTGTCGTTTCGCGCTAAGCGAAACCCTTAGTACCAAGCTTTCAAAACCCGCCGCGGCATAGGTCGCGGCGGGTTTTGCTTTGTCTGGGCGAGACTACCGGACACCCCCTCCGCGCGTGGAAAAGGGCGACGCCGCGCCTTGCCAAACGCCGCCGCATGCCGCATTGCCCCGTTATAGAATAACAGACGAGGGAGGCCGCCAGGACCCGCGAGCGGGCGCCGATCGCCCTCGTCCCTGCGAGTGCGTTCGACATGTGCAGCCCCTCCCCCCGCCTGACGGCGCTCCTGCTGGCCACCGCCGTCGCCGCGCCCGGCGTCGCTCTGGCCCAACGGGTCGGCGACAACGCCGTCGCCGGAGCCGAGGACGCCTTCGGCGCCAGCATCGGCAATGAGCGCGTGGGCCTCTACAGCGCCAGCGAGGTGCGGGGTTTCTCGCCGATCGCGGCCGGCAACATCCGGCTGGAAGGACTGTATGTCGACCGCCCCGCCGGCTTCACCGACCGCCTGGTGGCCAGCAATGTCGTGCGCGTCGGCCTAGCGGCGCAGAACTACCTGTTCCCCGCCCCCACCGGCGTGGTCGACTTCCGCATTCGCCCGTCGGGCGACGAGCCGGTGCTCAGCGTGCTGGCGGGCTATGGCCCCCTGGGTGGCGGACGCCTGGAGCTGGACGGACAGTTGCCGGTGTCCGACACGCTCAGCCTGTTTGGCGGCGTCGCCAGCTTTGATGACGAGTACGGCAGCGGCGCGGATGCGATCTACGCCTCCTACGCCCTGGGCGCGCGCTGGCGTCCAGCGCCAGGCGTCCAGATCCTGCCGTTCTGGAGCCGCGTCGACACCTGGAACCGCGAGTCCGCGCCGATCTATGTGGCCAGCCCGGGCGTACTGCCGCCCGAGGTGGCGCGCCGGCGCTATGTCGGACCCGGCTGGGCCGATGTCCGCAGCCTCGCCACCAACAGCGGGATCGTGGTCCAGGCGCCCCTGCCCGCCGACCTCGGCCTGTCGCTGGGCCTGTTCCGCTCGGAGAACGACACGCGCGACAACTACGCCCATGTCCTCAGCGGAATCACCGCCGACGGCTTAGCGACGCGACGGATCAGTCGCGATCCCCGCCAGACCAGCAACGCCACCAGCGGCGAGGCGCGGCTCAGCCGAACCGTCGTTCGCGGCGACTTTTCGCATGGCCTGCACGCCTCGGTGCGCGGCCGGGTGCGCGACAGCCGCTACGGCGGCGGCGGGGCCTATACCTACGGTCTCGTGCGGCTGGAAGATCGCATCGACACGGCGCCGCCGGCCTTCACGCTGGGCGCGCAAACGGCCGAAGAGGTCAAGCAATGGACCGGCGGCGGGGCCTATGACCTGCGCTGGCGCGGGCGTGGCTCATTGATGCTGGGCCTGCAGCGCACCGACTATCGCAAGACCGTCCGTCGGCCCGGCGTCGCGCCCGCCCTCACCCATGACAACGCCTGGCTCTACAACGCCGCGGCCTCCTGGACCCTGACCCGCCAGTTGGCCCTCTATGGCAGCGTGACGCGCGGCCTGGAGGAAAGCGGCGTCGCTCCCGACAGCGCCGCCAACCGCACCCAGGCCCTGCCGGCCATCATGACCGACCAGTGGGACGCGGGCGTGCGTTGGGTTCTGCCCGGCGATCTGCGGCTGGTCGCGGGCGTGTTCGACGTGCGCAAACCCTATTTCGCGCCCGACGAGGCCAATGTGTTCCGCGAGATGGGCATGGTCCGCCATCGGGGTCTGGAGGTCAGCATGACCGGCGCGCCGGTCGAGGGCCTGAACCTCGTCGCCGGGGCGGTGCTGATGCGTCCCCGGGTCACCGGCGCGCCGGTCGAGCAGGGCCGTCTTGGCCCCAAGCCGGTGGGCCAGACGGCGCGAACCCTGACGCTCAGTGGCACATGGGCCCTGCCCGTCGAGGGCCTGGCCCTGACCTTCGCCGCCAACCATCACGGCCGCCGCACCGCCGACCAGCTGAACCGCGTCTCGACCCCGGCCGCCACGATCTGGGACGCGGGCTTCCGCTACCGCTTCGACATGGGCAAGACCCCAGCCCTGCTGCGCCTGCAGGTCACCAACCTGACCAATGCCTTCGACTGGCGGGTGATCAGCAGCGCGACCTACGACATCAACGCCCCCCGCGCGGCGGCGCTGTTCCTGACGATGGATTTCTGAGGGCGTCGTCTGCGTGAAGGGGCTAGCGCGGGCCGATCAGCGTCGGCGCCAGCGCGCTCCACCAGTCGCTGCGCGCGATCCACGCCGCGCTGATCTGGAGAGGCAGCAGCACCGCGACGCAGAGAACGGTGGCGGGGTGGACCCGACCGGTCGTTTTGCGATCATGGAGCGCTAACGCCACGAGGAAGAGGTCCATCACTAGATAGCTGAAGAGGTCCAACGCCACCGGATCCAACAGCGGCAGCTTCAAGGTCCAGCGCGTGGCCGCCGGCGCAACCAGGCACAGGGCTGCGACATAGGTCAGACGGCGATGCCACTCGCGATGCCGGGTCACGAGCAGTATGGACGCCAGCATCAGCCCCGCGAACAGCGTCAGATCAGTCAGGTTGAACCAGGTACCGTAGTAGGGATCAGCGGTCCGGGCGGCCAGCCGGAGCTCGGCGGCGCGCTGCGCCATCCAATAGCCCAGCGGGATCATCGCGCCGGTCAAGGCCAATCCCGTCAAGCCGATTTCACGATGGAACGCGATGCGTCCCCGCGAGGCCAGCCACGTCTGCCAGACATACAGGCCCATCCAGGCGAAGAACGCCAAGCCGTGCACGTGGTGCAGCAGATCGAACCGCTTTGAGCCGGTGACCAGCGGCGCATAGTAGGTCAGCGGGAAACTTAGAACGACAATCGCCGCCATGATGACGGCCGTCGCGAAGAAGAAACGCCGTTTCGGCGCACTGGCGATGTCAGACATTTGCGCCCCCCCGGCTCTGCCTACGCAACCTGCCATGCTGTCGCGCCCGGCGACAACGACGAAAAGCCCGCCAGGATTGCTCCTGGCGGGCTTTTGAATTCGTCAGCCTTGAAAGGCTAGAAGCCTTAGGCGGCCTGAGCGGCGGCCTTGGCCTTGGCCTTCACCTGGGCCTTGATCTTCAGGGCGCGCGGCGACAGCTGCTCGTCCTTGGCGCCCAGCAGGAAAGTGTCCAGGCCGCCCTTGAAGTCGAGAGTGCGCAGGGCCGCGTTGCTGATGCGCAGCTTGAAGCTCTGGCCCAGCGACTCCGACTGGAGCGTGGCGGGCGACAGGGCCGGCAGGAAGCGGCGCTTGGTCTTGATGTTCGAGTGGCTCACATTGTGGCCGACCATCGGACCGATACCGGTAAGTTCGCAACGGCGCGACATGGTGGTTACCTTGGCTTGGGCGAAGCCCCGCCCTCTTGAGAAGAGCCTGGCCCGCTAAGATATGAATTCGGACACGCGAACCGAACGAGCCGGCCGCGCGAGAGCGGGCGATATAGGCGAAGGCCCGCCCCTGAGTCAAGGCTGGTCTGGGTTTGCCGGGCCTCCCGGCTTTCGCGGCTGCGAAGGAACCAGGCCCTCCCGCGCCGCCTTCAAGCACGGTTCATCTGGCGCCTTATATAGAAGTCGCCTGAAGGAGACCCGCCCCATGCGTTCGACCACCCTCGCCGCCTCCGCCCTGGCCCTCGCCGTCGGCGTCGCCACGGCCGGATACAGCCTGGCCCAGCCGCTGGTCGCCGCAGCGAGTCGCGTCGCCGCCCCAGCGACGAAGACGACGATTCTCCCCGGTCACTGGGAGTACGACTACAAGATCGGCCCGATCCCCGCCGGCAGCGAGACACGCTGTCTGAAACCGGCCGATGTGGAACAGTTCTCGCGCGGCATCTGCACCCGCAAGTATCGCTGCGACTACACGACCAATGTGGTCCAGAACGGCAAGATCCGACTCAAGGGCTCGTGGACCGACAAGAAGGACCGCGTCGCGCCGGTGACCGCCGAGGGCAGCTACACGCCCGAGCGCTTCAAGCTGAACATCAACATCAAGACCATAAACGGCCTGCCGCTCGCTGGAACCATGACCGCCAAGCGCCTGTCGGCTGAGTGCCCGCCCGATCAGACTGCGGCCAAATAGCCCCGGAGATTGAAAGCGATTTGTGGTTAATGCAGTTTAAGCTACAATAGCTAGTAGGGAACAAACACTGAATTGGCGAACGTCGCTGATTCGGTCCTGATTCGTTTCGCCCCTGTTCGGCGAAACGTTAGCGCGCGTTAAGCGGTGTTTCCCAGCCCTTGATACTTGCAGCCTTGGATCGCTGGGACGCCGTGACCTGTAAGGCGGGTCGCCGGCGCAGGAACGCCCCCTCCGTCTCGCTGCGTAACCGCAGCGATCCACCTCCCCCGCAAGCGGGGCAGGAGGGCGGCGGCTTCCTCCCCACCCGCAAAGCGGGGGAGGTGTCGCGGGGCCGACAGGCGACGTGACGGAGGGGGCGCTCCCGCCCCCCCCTACCCGCCCCGCGGCGGGGCCACCGAAAACTCCAGATCAAACAAGGTCGGCGCGGCGCTTGTGCGCGCCTTCTCGATCGTCAGCAGTCGGGCCTTGGTCGTCGAGCCGCCCGGCGCGGAAAAGCCGCCCATGCCGCCTGACGAGCCCAGCACCCGGTGACAGGGCACCACGATCGGCCAGGGGTTCTCGCCCAGGGCCTTACCCACGGCGCGCGCCGCGCCAGGTTCGCCCATGGCGCGGGCCACCTCGCCATAGGTCGAGGTCTCGCCCGGCGGAATGGCCCGGGCGATGGCGTAGACCCGCAGGTTGAAGGCGCTCTGGCCGTCGACGTCGAGGACGATGTCGGCGAGGTCATCGCGCCCGCCTGCCAGCAGGTCGCGGATACGATCGATGACGGCCTCGATCTCGGGCGGCGGCTCGGTCTCGACAGCGTCGGGGAAACGCTTGCGCAGCCGCGCCCAGGCCGCGCCGGGCGTCGCCTCGGGCAACTGCACGCCGATCAGGCCGCCCGCGCCCCAGGCGAGGCCGCAGCGGCCGATCACGGTGTCGAAAAGGGCGAAACCCTGCTTGGTCATCGCCAAAAGTTAGCAGGCCTGTTGCGACTTGGCAGGCGGCCGCCGTACGTTTTCCGGAACTTGCTGTTTGGAGACCGCCCGTGCGCCGCCTTGTTCTCGCCGCCCTGCTGGCCGCGACCTCTCTGACCACGGCCAAGGCCGGCGATCTCCTGATCCACGGCGGCCCGATCCATACGGGCGTCGAGACCGCGCCCAAGGCCGAGGCGGTGCTGATCCGCGACGACAGGATCCTGTTCGTCGGCCCTCTGGCCGCCGCCAAGGCCAAGGCCGCCAAGGACGTCCGCGCCATCGACCTGAAAGGGGCGGCCGCCTATCCGGGCTTCGTCGACGCCCACGCCCACCTGACCGGGATCGGCCTGCGCGAGCTGACCTTGAATCTCGACCAGACCAAGTCCCTGGCTGACTTCGTCGCCACGGTGAAGGCCTACGCCGCCGCCCATCCCGAGGGCGCGATCTATGGCCGGGGCTGGATCGAGACCCACTGGCCCGAGAAGCGCTTCCCGACCAAGGCGGATCTCGACGCCGCCGCGCCGGGGCGGATCATCGTGCTGGGCCGCTCGGACGGCCACGCCAGCGTCGCCTCCAGCGCCGCCCTGGCCAAGGCGGGCGTCACCGCCGCCACCGTCGCCCCGCCCGGCGGCGATATCCTCAAAGGTCCCGACGGCCAGCCCGACGGCATGCTGATCGACCACGCCCAGTCCCTGGTGCGGAACGTCATCCCGCCGCCGAACGAGGCCCTCAAGCGCGAGGCCCTGCGCAAGGCCAGCCAGATCTACGCCGCGCGCGGCTGGACCGGCATGGCCAACATGAGCGTCATGGCCGACGACCTGGCCCTGCTACGCGACGAGGCCGCCAAGGGCGCGTTCCACATCCGCATCGACAACTACATGGACCCCAGCGGCGCCGAGGAGGTGCTGACCAAGGGGCCACAGACCGACGCCACCGGCCTGATCCGCGTGCGCGGCATCAAGCTCTATATGGACGGCGCCCTGGGCTCGCGCGGCGCGGCTCTGCTGGAGCCCTACAGCGACGCCGACACGCTCGGCCTACAACTGACCCAGCCCGAGCAGGGCCTGGCGCTGATGAAGCGGGCCAAGGCCGCCGGGGCCCAGGTCGCCATGCACGCCATCGGCGACCGCGGCAACCGCCTGGTGCTGGACTGGTTCGAGCAGAGCCTGGGCCCCGACGCCAAGGCCGCGCGCTGGCGCAACGAGCATTCGCAGATCGTGGCCGACACCGACGTGCCGCGCTTCGCCAAGCTCGGGGTCATCGCCTCGATGCAGCCGAGCCACGCGATCGGCGACCTCTTCTTCGCCCCCGCGCGCCTGGGCAAGGCGCGGCTACACGAGGGCTATCGCTGGAGCGACTTCCTGAAGGCCGGGGTCGTGGTGGCGGCGGGCTCGGACGCGCCCGTCGAGGTCGGTGATCCGCGCATCGAGTTCTACGCCGCCATCTATCGCCACAGCCTGGACGGTTTCGCCAACGAGGACTGGCATCTCGATCAGGCTGTCAGCCGGGCGGAAGCGCTGAAAATGCTGACCCTGGCGCCGGCCTACGCCGTGTTCCGCGAAAAGGAGCTGGGCACGCTGGAGGCCGGCAAGAAGGCCGACGTCACCGTCTTTGACCGCGACCTGATGACCGTCGAGCCCAAGGCGATCCTCACCGCTCAGCCGGTGCTGACGGTCGTGAACGGCAAGGTGGTGTTCGAGAAGTAGAGGTCGGCGCCCCTGCGTCAGGTCCCTTCGGGAAATCGGCCATGCCGCGGCAGATCGGCAAGGTCGGCCAGCCATTCGGGCGCGTCGTCGAGCTGGATCAGGGCTTCCGGACGTAGTGCGTTCGGGTTGTCGAGCGTAGCGGCGCGCACGTCGACCTCGCCCGGAAACTGGCTATCGCTGCGATAGAACAGGCCGGTCCCGCAGGTCGGGCAGAACAGCCGCCGTACGTCGCCCGAAGAGTTGTAGGCCGCCGTGACGCCGGTGACCTCAAGAGCCGTCTCGGCGACCACCGCCCAGGCCACCGTCGGCGCGCCCGCGCTTCGCCGGCAATCGACGCAGCAACAGAGCGAACAGCGGCGAGGTCGGGCGCTGATCCGGTATCGCACACCGCCGCAATGACAGCCGCCCGTCAGCGGTGCAAAAACGCTCTCATCGACAACCGTCATGGCGCTCGGGTCTCCAAGGGACCTGTCGCGGGCCTACCATGGGCGACGCCGTCCCACCACGCGCGCCAGCTCAAGCGGCGCGGTCACCCAGCAGCGCGGCCTGCAGATCGGCCATCATGATCGGCTTCTGCACCACGCCGTCCATGCCGGCGGCGTTATAGGTCTCGATCTGGTGGGGCATGGCGTTGGCGGTCAGGGCGACGATCCGCGTGGCGGGAAGGCCGCGCTCGGCTTCCAGCCGGCGGATTTCCAGCGTGGCGTCGACGCCGTTCTTCAGCGGCATCTGGATATCCATCAGCACCAGATCCCACGCGCCGGTGCGCCAGGCCCGCACCACCGCCTCGCCATCGGCCACGATCACCGGGTCGATGCCAAGCGCGTTGAGGACCGTCCGAACGACCCGTTGGTTGGCCTCGTTGTCCTCGGCCACCAGCACCCGCAGCATCTGGTCCTGGCCGGTCGCGCGCTCGCTGGCCCGATCGCGGTTCATCGGCAGGACGACGGTGAACAGGCTGCCCTGGCCCACCTGGCTCTCGACCTCCAGCCGACCGCCCATCAGGCCCGCCAGCCGGTGGCAGACGCTCAGCCCGATCCCGGCGCCGCCGAACGCCCGGGTCGAGGCGTCGTCAACCTGGGTGAAGGCCTCGAACAGACGCGGCAGCGCTTCGGCGTCGATCCCCATGCCCGTATCGGCGACCGACAGGACGAGCTCGCCCGCCCTCGCCAACGCCGTGACCCGCACCTGCCCGGCGGCCGTGAACTTCAGGGCGTTGGCGACCAGATGATAGAGGATCTGGTGCAGCCGACGCGCGTCGCCCAGCCAGCGGCCGGCGGCCTCGGCGTCGACCTCGATCTGGAGGGCCACGCCCTTGTCCTCGGCCATCAGGACGGCCGCATCGCATGCCTCGCCGATGGTCGCAGCGAGGTCGAAAGGCTTGCTCTCCAGCCGGATGGCGCCGCGCTCAAGGTCCGAGAGGTCGAGGATCTCGTTGAGCAGCATCAGCAGCACCGAGCCCGAGCTCATGATCAGCTCGACCCGTTCGCGCTGGGAGGGCACCATCGGCTCGCGGAGCAGCGACTGGCTCATCCCCAGGACGCCATTGAGCGGCGTGCGCAGCTCATGGCTCATATTGGCCAGGAACCGTTCCTTCAGGCGATTGGCGTTCTCCGCCGCCTCGCGCGCTAGCGTCGCCTCGCGCAATGCGGCCTGGCGATCAGCGTCGTAGGCCTCCAGCGTCGCCAGCAGGTGGTTGAAACGCTGGGTCAGCAGGCCAAGCTCGTCATCGCGCGCCACGGGAACCCTGGCGCTGAAATCCTTCGAGGTAGCGGCTTGGTCGACCGACTCGGCCAGCACGCTTAGCGGCGCCAAGGCCTGGCGCGTCAGGCGACGGGCCATCAGGCCAGCGCCCGCCAGGGCCGCAGCGGAGAGCAGGAGCGCGATGGCGATATTGACGAAGCGCGAAACCAGCAGGTCCTGGCCGTCAACCAGCACCGCGATGGCCCCGACCTGTTCGCCGTCGACCCGGATGGGGGCGAAGGCCTCAAGCTGAACGCCGCGATAGCGGAACTCCGGCGCCGTCACCGGCTTGACCGCCGGCGGGCCGAACGTCGCGCCTTGGCTGGCGAAACGGATCTCGCGCCCCTGGGCTGGGGCGTAGGCCACCGCGACCTTACGATCGCTGGAGGCGATCAGCTCCCGGATGGTGTCGACCGCGGCGACATCCTTGCGCGTGACATGGGCGTGGGCGGTGCGCGCTAGGGCCTCGGCCAGGACGAGGGTTTCCTGCGCCAGGGCCTCGCGGTCGACTCGCCAGTTCCGCCACTGATAGACCGAGAAGGCCGCCAACAGAGCCACGATGGTCGACAGCAACGCCACGCCGACGATCTGCGTTTCCAGTCGGCGTCCGCCGCGCGGCGGAGGGTCGGCGTCAGCGCCCTTGGTCATTCATTGGCATCCCGTGTTGAGGACCAAGCTGAACTGTGTTGGCGATAGGGCCGAACGAAAAGGTGAACTTGGAGCAGGTGCGACGACAGGTCGCGGATGATTCACCTGCGGCGCCTCGCCGCCGCTAAGCTTGCTCCAGGTCGATTCCCGCCCCACTTTCCGGCCATGAGCGACCGTTCGACCGGCCTGGCCCCCTCGAAGCTGACCGCGGTGCTGGGACCCACCAACACCGGCAAGACGCACCTGGCCGTCGAGCGGATGTTGGGCCACGCCTCAGGCATGATCGGTCTGCCGCTGCGCCTGTTGGCGCGCGAGATCTACGACCGCATCGTCAAGCTGCGCGGCAAGGCGGCCGTGGCCCTGATCACCGGCGAGGAGAAGATCGTCCCGGCCCGCGCGGCCTATTTCGTCTGCACGGTCGAGGCCATGCCGCTGGGCCGCGAGGTCGAGTTCCTGGCCGTCGACGAGATCCAGCTCTGCGCCGATCCCGAGCGCGGCCACATCTTCACCCACCGCCTGCTGCATGCGCGCGGCAAGTTCGAGACCATGTTCCTCGGCGCGGGCACCATGGCGCCGCTGGTCCGCCGCCTGCTGCCCGACGCCGAGATCGTGTCGCGCGAGCGGTTCTCCAACCTGTCTTACGCAGGCTCCAAGAAGCTGACCCGCCTGCCCCGGCGCACGGCGATCGTCGCCTTCTCCACTGACGCGGTCTACGCCATCGCCGAGTTGATCCGCCGGCAAAGAGGCGGCGCGGCCGTGGTCATGGGAAGCCTTTCGCCCCGCACCCGCAACGCCCAGGTGGCCCTCTATCAGTCCGGCGAGGTCGACTTCCTGGTGGCCACCGACGCCATCGGCATGGGCCTGAACATGGACGTCGACCATGTGGCCTTCGCAGGGCTTCGCAAGTTCGACGGCAAGCGCACCCGCTGGCTCTATCCGCAGGAGGTCGGCCAGATCGCCGGGCGCGCGGGCCGCTACACCCGCGACGGCACCTTTGGCGTCACGGGCGACTGCGAGGAGATCGACGAGGATCTGGTCGAGGCCGTGGAGAGCCACACCTTCGAGCCAATCACCCAGGCTGAGTGGCGCAACGCCCGCCTGGACTTCGGCTCGCTGCCAGGCCTGCTGCGTTCGCTGTCCGAGACGCCTCAGCGCGGCGCGCTCAAGCTGTCGGACGAGGCGCTGGACGAGCGCACCCTGCGGGCCCTGGCCCAGCAGGAGGACGTCATCAAGCGCTGCAAGAGCGACCGCTCGGCCCTGATCCGCCTGTGGGAGGTCTGCCAGACGCCGGACTTCCGCAAGACCACGGACGACGACCACCAGCGGATGGCGCGCACCCTGTTCGACGACCTGACGACGGGCCGCAAGCGCCTGCCCGAGGACTGGGTGGGCGCCCAGTTCAAGGCCCTGGACCGCACCGACGGCGAGATCGACAGCCTGGCTGCGCGCCTGTCGGGCGTGCGCACGCTCAGCTACATCGCCAACCGTCCCGACTGGGTGGCCAATCCCGCCCATTGGCAGGGCCTGACCCGCCAGCTGGAAGACCGGATCAGCGACACCCTGCACGAAAAGCTGATGGCCCGGTTCATCGACCGGCGCACCAGCGTCCTCCTCAAGCAGCTGGGCGAGCGCGAGACGCTCTATGCCGGCGTCGGCCAGGACGGCGAGGTGACGGTCGAAGGCCATGTGGTCGGGCATCTGTCAGGCGTGGCCTTCACCCCGGCCAAGGGCGCTTCGCCGCTGGAGGAGAAGGCGCTGCGCAACGCCGCCCAGCGCGCGGTGGGCCCCGAGATCGCCCGACGCCTGGGCCTCCTGGCCAGCGAGGCCGACGACGCCTTCGCCCTGACGCCCGACGGCACCATCCTGTGGCGCGGCGAGGTGGCGGGCGCGGTGCGTCGCGACCAGACCCTACTCTCCCCCCGCGCCCGCCTGCTGGGCGACCTTGGCCCCGCCGCGGTGCGCGAGCGGGCCGAGCGGCGGCTGGACGCCTTCCTGGCCGGCGAGGTCGATCGGCATCTGGCCCCGCTGCGCAAGCTGGAACGAGCGCTGGCCGGCGGCGAGCTGAAGGGCCTGCCGCGTGGGATCGCCCACCGCCTGCTGGAGGCCGGCGGTGTGCTGGACAAGCGGCCGGTTGATCCGGAGCTGAAAGCACTGAGCCAAGGCGAGCGTCGCACGCTCAAGGGCCTGGGCGTGCGGATCGGCGCGTTCAGCCTGTTCTGCCCGGGCGTGCTGAAGGCCGAGGCGATCGCCTGCGCGCGGGCCCTGAACCCGGCCGGCTGGCGCGGGGCGCTGACGACGCTGGAGAAGCTGCCCTCGCCCGAGCCCAGCGCGCGCGAGCTGTCGGCCAGCGGCCTGCGCGCCGTCGCGGGCTTCAGCATCCCGGTGGAGCAACTGGAAAAGCTGGACGCCCTGCTCCGAGCCGCTCAGCAACACGGGGGCGTCGTCTTGACTGAGGCGGCTCTGGCCGACCTCGGCTGGACCGACAAGCAGGCCGCCGCCGTCCTGCGCGCGCTAGACTACACCCCCGCCATCCGCGCCAAGCCGGACCAGCCGATCGTCTGGAAGCGTCGCGGCGCCGCCAAGCTGGAGCAAAAGCCGGTCAAGGCGCGACCGGACTCGCCGTTCGCGGCGCTCGCCAAGCTCACGGAACCGCCGCCGCCTCCGCCGCGCCGAAAGAAGCCACGCCGCCGTAAGCCGGCCGCAGCCAAGGCGCCGAGCCGGGCCGCCTCATGACCGCCCACGACGACGCGATCAACGACGCAGTCCGCGCCGATGTCTGGCTGTGGCGCGCCCGCTTCTTCAAGACCCGCTCCCTGGCGGCCCGGTTCGTCGAGGAAGGCCGCATTCGCCTGACCCGCGCGGGGACCGAAAGCCGGATCGACAAACCCTCCCGCACGATCAAGCCCAGCGACGTGCTGGTGTTCGGCCTGGCCGGCCGGGTGATCGCCGTCCGCGTGCTCGATTGCGGCGAACGCCGGGGCCCGGCGTCCGAAGCGCGGGGGCTGTACGAGGCGGTGGAGGGGTAAGAGTCCAGTTCCTCCCCCGCGATGCGGGAGAGGTGACCCAGAGGGCCGGAGGGGGCGAATGCGGCTTTCGCCCAGTTCGCCCCCTCGGTCGCTCCGCGACAGCTCCCCCGCATCGCAGGGGAGCATCCTACCCCCCAAAACCCTTCAAGAACCCCGCCACCTCGCCGGCCGGCATCGGGCGGCCGAAGTGGTAGCCCTGGATCTGGTCGCAGCCGTAGCTGGCCAGGGCTTGCAGTTGGTCGGCGTCCTCCACGCCCTCGGCCACGACCTTCATGCCCATGGACGTACCGAGCGTGATCACAGCCTTCACGATGGCGGCGTCCTCGCCGTTCTGGACGAAGGACTTGTCGATCTTCAGGCGATCGATCGGGAACTGGCGGAGGTTGGCTAGGCTGGCGTAGCCGGTGCCGAAGTCATCGAGAGCGATCATCACGCCGGCCTCATGCAGGCGGCGCACAGTGTCGCTGACCAGGTCCGAACCCCAGCCCATATAGACGTTCTCGGTCACCTCGATGGTCAGCCGCTCGCAAGGCACGTTCCAGCGCGCGAGGCGCTCCTGGATCTCCTCGGCCAGACGTCCTGAGCGGAACTGGGCCGAGCTGATGTTGACGGCGACACGCCCGAACTCGACCCCTTCGTCCAGCCAGGCCCGCATCTGCTTCAACGCCGCCTCGAAGGCGACGTCGCCCAGCTTCAGCGACAGGTCCTGGTCCTCGAACGCCGCCATGAACCGGGCCGGCGTCAGCACCCCCTGTTCGGGATGAGCCCAACGCATCAGGGCTTCAAAGCCGGCGACCCGGTTTTCGCGAATGTCGACCACGGGCTGGTAGTAGAGGGTGAACTCGTTCTCGGTCAGGGCGGCGCGGACATCGCGCAACAGCTCCAGGCGCTGCTCAACCTCGGACCGCATCGACGGCTCGAACACGATGCTACGGTTCCGCCCGGCCTCCTTGGCCCGATAGAGGGCGATGTCGGCGTTCTTGATCATGTGGGCCGGATCGGCGTCCGGATCGCCGTGCAGGGCCGCGCCGATGCTGGCGCTGGCGGTGAAGCTGCGCCCGCCGTGCTGGATCGGACGCCGCAGCAGATCCTGCAGCGCCTCGATCGGCCGGATCATGTCGCTCTCGCTGTGCAGCCCCCGCAGGATCACCGCGAACTCGTCGCCGCCGAGGCGCGCCACCGTGTCGCCGGCCCGGAACGCGTGCTGCAGCATGCCCGCCAGGCGCTTGAGCAGGGCGTCGCCGGCGTCGTGGCCCAGGGTGTCGTTGATGTCCTTGAAGTGATCGACGTCGATCATGATCAGGCCGAACATCTCGCCCAGCGTCTCGGACGCCGACACCGCCTCCTGGAAGCGGTGCTGGAACAGGGTGCGGTTCGGCAGGCCGGTCAGCGGATCCTTGAAGGCCAGGGTTTCGATCGCCTCGGTCTGGCGCCGGCGATCGGTGATATCCTTGAACAGGTTGACCAGCTTCTCGGGCTGGCCGTCCTGTCCGACGAACACCTTGCCGACCGATCGGACCCAGGTCTCGACACCGTCGTCGCGCCTGAGCTTGAACTCGAAGACCTTCGCCTCGCCCACCTTGCGGCTGGCCACCAGGTCGGCGCAGCGCTGGCGGTCTTCAGGATGGACGATCTCGAGCGGATCGTCCTTGAACGTGCAGTACTTCTGCAGTTCCGGAGCGTGGCCGGAGAAGTAGGTTTGTCGGGTCCGCAGGTCGTATTCGCGCACCAGCAGATCGTCGAGCTCCAGGGCCATGGTCAGGCGCTGGCGGTCACGCTCGGCGCGCAGCACGCTTTCGGCGTAGCCGGTGACGTCGCGCGCGGTGACCATCACCGCATAGGTCTCCTCACCGTCGCGACACGCGCTGAACTCGGTGCGCCAGACCCGCTCGACGCCCGCCTCGTCGGTGACCGGCAGATAGCGCGAGAAGGCCAGTCCCTCCTCGGCGCAGGCCAGCAGGGCGGCGGCGTCTTCGGAGGTCACCAGGCCGCCGGCGACCGCGTCGGCGCCGATCACGAGTCCCGGCGCGATCCCTTGCGCGGCCCAATCACGGCTCACCGCGATCAGCGACAGGTCACGGTCCAGCAACGCTGCGGCGAAGGGAATCTCTCTGATAAACTCGCCGAACGCACGCGCACGCGCCCTACCCAGGGCGCGGTTACCGTCTTCGACCTTCACGTCTCGTCGGACAGCCAAGGCTTCAATCTTCATAGAGTCGGATTCCCGACGTTGTTTTTATTGGGCGTTTCCCGAGCGGCATAATTCCGTTCGTTCAATAAGAAATGGTTTTCACCGGGGTAACCGAATGTCGCGGGGACGGCGTGACGCAGGCCAGCCCTGGCCCCAGAAATGCGCGCACTCTGACGGTAGGATCAGAATTCCTGAGCCAATACGGGAGGAAGCCGCATTGACAAGCGGCCGCCAGACTTCGAAAACGCGCCCGCCGAACTCCGCCCGATCTCAACCGAGTTTTCGATGACCTACATCGTCACCGACGCCTGCGTCCGCTGCAAGTTCATGGACTGTGTGGAGGTGTGTCCGGTCGATTGCTTCTACGAGGGCGAGAACTTCCTCGTCATCAATCCGGACGAATGCATCGACTGCGGCGTCTGCGAACCCGAGTGCCCGGTCGACGCGATCAAGCCCGACACCGAGGACGAGGCCGACGGCAAGTGGCTGAAGATCAACGCCGACTACGCCAAGGTCTGGCCGAACATCACGGTCAAGGGCGAGCCCCCCGCCGACCGCGAGGATTTCGAGCGCGAGACCGGCAAGTTCGAGAAGTACTTCAGCGAAAAGCCCGGCAAGGGCTCCTGATCACCATCACGATTTCTCAAGGCCGGAGCCTGACCGCCTCGCGAAAGCTTGGCGGCGTCTCTTGGCGCGTCCGGACGCAACCCTTTCATAGGGCTTAATTTTATGCTATTGTCTTCGACGACGTGACAGCCGCGCTCGTTCGCGACGGTCCGTCTTGTCGAAGAAGCCGTTTCAGAAAACCCATTTGAACCGGCCCGCCCGATCGAAGGCGAAGGGTGTCTTAGAGGTCTATTCCAAATCCTGACAGGCGTAGCCCCGCGTTCCGTATTCCGCGGAGCGGGAACCTGTCGCTTTTGGTTTGGGAATGATGACGGCGTTCGGACCCCGCGGGTCCGTATTGAAGAGGACGAACATGAGCAAGACTGGTCTGGAATTCTCGGTCGGCGATCACGTCGTTTATCCCGCGCACGGCGTGGGCAGCATTCAGGCGATCGAGACCCAGGAAGTGGCCGGCATGTCGCTCGAGGTTTACGTCATCACCTTTGACCACGAAAAAATGACCCTGCGCGTCCCGACTAAGAAGGCCAAAACGGCCGGCCTGCGTCCGCTGGCAGAGGGCGGCACGGTCAGCCAGGCGCTGACCACCCTGAAGGGCCGCGCCCGCGTGAAGCGCACCATGTGGTCGCGCCGCGCCCAGGAGTACGAAGCCAAGATCAACTCAGGCGATCTGATCTCGATCGCCGAGGTGGTCCGCGACCTGCACCGCGCCGAAAACCAGCCGGAACAGTCCTACTCGGAGCGCCAGCTGTATGAGTCGGCCCTCGACCGCATGGCCCGCGAAGTCGCCGCCATCGAGCGCATCGACCGCGAAGCCGCCATCGGCATCCTGACCAAGTCGCTGGTCAAGGCTGCTTAAGGCCAGACTTCACCAACGACATCAAAGACGCCCTCCGCCCAGCGGGGGGCGTTTTTGTTTGATCGGTTTCGGCGGGTTCCGTCCTCGCCCAGGCTCAGAGCCCCCAGCCTCTAGCTCGCCACCGAGCGCTGCGCCCCGGCCACGGCCTGGATCAGCTGGGCGGCGGTGATCGGCTTGCGCACGAGGCCGTCGAAGATGTCGGACAGCTGGAAGTCCATATCGGCCGAGAACGCCAGGATCGGCGCGCTCTGATTGGGCCCCGGCTCGGCGCGGATCGCGCGGGTGGCGTCCAGCCCGTCCAGCACCGGCATGCGGATATCCATCAGGATCAGGTCGAAAGCCTGTTCGCGCGCAGCCTCGACCGCCTGCCGACCATCGCGCGCCTCGACCACCTCGGCGTCGAACACGCCAAGGATCGCCCGGGTCATCTCACGATTGAGCGCATTGTCGTCGGCCAGTAGGATACGGCCGCCAGAACGCACCGGCTCGAAGATCGGCTCGGGCTCTGGGCCGGCCTCTTCATCCCGCAGCGGCGCCGAGGCCGGAATGGAGAACCAGAAGGTGCTGCCTTCGCCCAGCTTGCTGCTGGCGCCGATGCGCCCGCCCATGGCCTCGACGAGACCCTTGCTGATGACCAGCCCCAACCCCGAGCCCCCTCGCGAACGGGCGCGCGAGGATTCAATCTGGGAGAAGCGCTTGAAGAGGTGCGCCTGATCGGCCGGGTCTATGCCGATGCCGGTGTCCTTGACCGCCACGAACAGCTCTTCTAGTTCGCCGCGCCAGATCACCTCGACCGTGATGGATCCGCTGTCGGTGTAGCGGATGGCGTTGCCGATCAGGTTGATCAGCACCTGCCGCACGCGGTCAGGATCGATCATCAGGACGCGCGGCGGCGGATCGACCATGCGTACGCCGATCTGAAGGTTTTTCTCGGCCGCGTGCAGGGCGAACATTCGGACCGTGTCGTCCAGAAGCGGCGCCAGGGCGCAGGGCGCTAGATGCGCCTGCACCTGCCCCGTCTCCAACTTGGACATCTCCAGAACGTCATTGATGACCGACAGCAGCGCCTTGCCCGCCGTGGAGATCCGCCCGACATAGTCGCGCGCCTGTTCCGGCAGACCATCGAGCCCTTCGACCAGGGCGGCGAACCCGATCACCGCCGTCAGCGGCGTCCGCAGTTCGTGGCTCATGTTGGCCAGGAAGGCGGATCTGGCCTCCAGCGCCTGTTCGGCCCGAGCCTGCTCGGCGACAAGCTCGTCGCGGGCGTGCTTGTAGGCGTCGATGTCACGCAGAACGCCTTCGATACGCCCCGCCTTGCGGTCGAACACTGGACGGCCCTGCAGCCAGACCCAGTGACCGTCCTTGTGCAGCGCGCGGGCTTCCAGCGTGGGCGGTATGGCGCTCGGGTCCGCCAACACCGTCCCGAACCCTTTGACGAGGCCAGGCAGATCGTCAGGATGGGTGAGCTTCGCGGCCTTGCGCCCGAGCAGTTCGGCTTCGGTGTAGCCCAGCACGGCTTCGACCGCCGCGCTGACGAAGAGAATATTGCCGCGCCGGTCGACCTCGATGACGATGTCGCGCGTGGCCTTGGCGAGATCCTGAAAACGCGACTCGGTCTTGGCCAAGCTCTGCTGTGCGGCCACCAGGTCGGTGACGTCGACGGTGGTGCCTGACATCGCGATCGGGCGCCCATGATCGCCGAAGTCGAACTCGAAACTGCCAACGATATGACGGACTTCGCCGTCGAGCCGGACGATGCGGTCCATGCGATTTCGGGACGGCTCACCGGTCCGGATATGCTCGGCGACCCAGGCGCGCGCAGCGGGGCGATCTTCCGGATGGAAGCGGCTCAGAACCTCGCCAAGAGAGACCTGTTCGTCCTGGCTCCAGCCATAGAGCTCGCGAAACCTCGGGGACAGGTAGACGTCATTGGTGACCAGATCCACCCGCCAGAAGGCGACCTGCGCCACCTGCTCGGCGAGCATCGCGCGTTGCTGGGTCTCGCGCGCCGCATCACGCGCCTGCCGGGCCTCTTCTTCCAGACGGATGCGGTGGTCGATGTCGCGGGTGACGGCCACCACCTCCAGAGGCCCGCCGTCATCATCGCGAACAAGACGCAGGTGGCTCTCAAGCCAGATGTAGCGCCCATCCTTGGCGCGGCTTCGGTACTGCATGCTGCAATGGGGTTCGCCGGCAAGCATCTGCTTGTAGGCGGCGCGCACCAACTTGACGTCATCAGGATGGTAGAACGCCTCAAAGCCAGCCTCGAGCACTTCCGCCGGGGTCCAGCCCGTCACCCGCTCGACGGCCGGCGACAGGTAATGGTCCTGACCGATCAACCTGTGGCGGCTGATCATGTCGCCCGCGTGCTCGGTCAAGAGACGGAAAAACGCCTCACTGGCCTTCAAGGCGTCAATGTCTTGAGCAAACGGCGTTGGCATCGCCCCGTCATCGCCCAACAATCCTCAACATCCTCGCTATACTTCGCGCCTGCGACAATGCGTCGCGCGCCGGCGTTTCTTCGGGCGCCAGATCACTTTGCGATACTCAACCTGTACCTGTCTCCGCGACGATCAAGAAGGTCGATTGCCCCCCGAGAAGAAAGCAGGCTAGCTGACCGACAGCGCGCAGGGACAAAGGGCAGGCATGACGGAAACAGCGACCAAACCGGGCGATCGCGACACCGTCAGCGCCATGACGCGTTTTCTCGCCTCCGCGCCGCCCTGGCTGTTCGCGCTGTACGGGGGGCTCGCGTCGTTCGCGGTCTATTTCGCAATGTTTGGCTATCGCAAGCCGTTCACCGCAGCAGCCTACGCGCAGCCTGAAGGCTGGCCGTTCGCGTTCGACTTCAAGATCGCGCTCGTGATCGCCCAGGTCGCCGGCTACGCCACGGCCAAGTTCATCGGCGTCAAGGTGATCTCCGAAATGCAGGCCGGCCGGCGCGCCGCGACGATCCTGACCCTGATCTTCGGGGCCGAGATGGCGCTGCTGCTGTTTGGAACCCTGCCGACCGTGATCGGGCCGATGGCGATGTACCTGAACGGTCTTTGCCTGGGCATGATCTGGGGCCTGGTGTTCGGCTTCCTCGAGGGGCGCCGCCTGACCGAGGTGCTGGGTGCGATGCTGTGCGCCAGCTTCATCCTGTCGTCGGGCGTCGCCAAGTCGGTCGGCAAGATGCTGCTATTGTCGAATATCGACGAAAAGTGGATGCCGTTCGTCTCGGGCCTGATCTTCGCGCCCCTGATGCTGGTGGCGGTGCTGGCCCTTTCCCAGCTGCCGCCACCCACGCCGGCCGACGAGGCCGAGCGGGTCAAGCGCGCCCCGATGAACGCCAAGGATCGCGCGGCCCTGTTCGCCGCCCATGCTCCCGCCCTGATCCTGCTGATCGCGGTCTATATGATCCTGACGGCGCTGCGCGATTTCCGCGACAACTTCTCCGCCGAGATCTGGGCCGAGCTAGGCTTCAAGAACGCCGCCGCGATCTTCACCCTGTCGGAGCTTCCCGTCGCGGCGATTGTGCTGATCGGCCTGGCCGCCCTGATGGGGGTCAAGGACAACCGTCGGGCGGTGGCGTTCAATCTTGGCTTCGTGGCCTTGGGCTTTGCGCTGCTGGGCGGCTCGACCCTGGCTTTCCAGATGCAGCTCCTGGGTCCGGTCTGGTGGATGGTGCTGGCCGGGGCGGGGCTCTACATGGGCTATACCCCGTTCAACGCCATGCTGTTTGACCGCATGATCGCCGCCACGGGCAAGATCGGCACCGCCGGCTTCCTGATCTATGTGGCCGACTCGTTCGGCTACATCGGCAGCATCTCGCTGCTGCTGGTGAAGTCCTTCGCCAAGCTCGACATCGCCTGGGCGCCGTTCCTGGCCAATGGCGCGTACCTGGCCTGCGGGCTTGGCCTGATCGGATTGTTCTTCGCCAACCGCCTACTCAAGAGCCTGTAGCGGAAAAGGCGTCGGGGGTCATGCCTTGAGCCTGACCGACTCCGCGGTCAAAGTGCGCTCGGCGGGGCCCCTTTTGGAGTGAACCCTATGCGTATCCTGACCGCATCCGCCGCGCTTTGCGCGCTTCTGGCCGCTGGGTCGAGCCTGGCGGCGGAGCCCAAGGCCGAGCGCGCCTGTTTCCGCGCCTCAGACGTGAACGGCTTCAACGTCGTCGACGATCGCACGGTCGACGTCTCGATCAGCCCGCGCAACGTCTATCGCCTGACCCTGTTCGCGCCCTCGCCCGACATCGACTGGACGATGAACCTGGGCATCCAGGCGCGGGGTGGCTCCTGGGTCTGCGCCGGCATGGACGCCACGATCATCGTGCCCAGCGATTTCGGCGCCCCCCAGCGCTATCCGGTCACCGAGGTCCGCAAGCTGACGCCCGAAGAGATCCAGGCCAAGCGCGCCAAGCGCTGACCAGCAGACCTCACGCCAAGCCTGCGGCCATCGCGGGATCCAAGCCCTTGGTCAGGGTTTCGCGCGTCCTCGGCGCTGCGATATCCGGCGTCATCCCGGCGTCGGGCTGAGGGGTCAACGGGAAGGTCCCAATCAGCGGCAGGTCCACTTCGACGCCAGTGCGCGGCAGCCTGAGGAAGTAGAACGCGCCGCCATTGATGCCGCGCTGGTTTCCTCCGGTCGCCTCGCCGACCAGCACGCCCAGCCGCTCCCGCTGCATAATTTGCGCGAACTGGAAGGTCGCTGAGCTGTTCTGCGGGCCGATCAGGACCCGCACCTGGCCGCGATACCGCGGTCCCTTGGGCGCGATCACCGCGCCCTCGTTATCGCCCTGTTTCAACGTGAAGAAACGCTGATCGAAGGGCTGGGCGTCCTCACCCCAGTCGTCGAAACTCCGGTCCCAGGTATCGAGGTGGGGTCTCAAGGCCTCGGGGATCTGACGATACCGCGTCAGGCGACGCCGGAAGTCCTTGCGCACCGGCGCGTCGATCAGCCGGGCGATGACCGCGTCGCCGCAGTCCAACCCGCCTTCGTTGTCGCGGATATCGATGACCAGGCGCGGAACGTTGTCTGCGATCAGGGCGTCGATCTGCTGGTCCAGCCAGCCGCGCCAGTCCCACTTGGAATTGTAGAGCCCCCAGCCCGGCATGGTCAGGATCGCCGCCTCGCCCCGCCGGCGGATCGTCCAGAGCGGCGTGTCGCCCCGCTCATCGATCTTGGGCGGGCGCAGCGCGCGGCGCTGCTCCAGCGTCACCGCCGGCGCAACCAGGGTCCGACGCCGACCATCCGCCCCCTCGACCACCGCCGTGTGGCGGGTCCGCGAGCCGAATAGCAGCGGATAGAAGATGTCGAAGCTCTCATAGCCGTCGACCGCCTGAACCGACATCAAGGCGCGGCGCTTGCCGTCATTGCCGCCGTCCGCCCGCGCCACCGTCAACAGGCTCTGCAGGATGCGCCCCGTCGCGACGCCGTTAAGACTGACGATTTCATCGCCCGGCCTGACGCCCAGCCCCCATGGATCGGCGGTGACCACCATGCGCTGGTCCAGCCAGACGAACTGCAACGGCACACGATCGGCGCGCTCGAACAGCGCGGCCCGGATCGGCGCGCCCTGATTGTAGAAGTTGGCGTAGGTATGGCCGCAACGGATCGTGGTCAGCAGCCGCGAGAGATCCAGATAGAACCGCTCAAGACCCACGCGCCCGGCGTTATGCAGGCGGTCGAACCGCGTCGCCATCTCGTCCGCAGTGTTATAGCGCAGCAATCCTGGATGCAGCGCCTCATAGGCTTGGCGCAGCAGGCGCACGTCGTCGGCCACCGCGTCCGCGGCAAGATCGGCGGGCGCGGCGAGCGGCGCGACGGCCAGCCCGGCGATCAGGCGGCGGCGATCAAGAACAAGCGACATGAAAAGCTCCGGCTGCGAGACCTGCAGCTTGGCCGCAAGCTTTGCGCTTGGCGTCTCAGAACCCGCAAGACGCGTCGAAATTCAGCCTTTGAGACGTTGCGCGTCGCGCCGCATGGCCTGAGGCGTCATGGCGAAGCGGTCCTGGAAGGCGCGATTGAAGCTGGCCTTCGAACTGAACCCGGCCTCGAGCGCCAGGTCCAGGATCTGTGCGTCGGGACGGCGGGCGACGCCGTCGGCCACCTCCTCGCATCGCAGGCGATTGATGGCGCGCGAGAAGTTCTGGCCCAGACCCTGGTTGAAGGCGCGCGACAGATAGGCGGTGTTGGTGCCGAGCAGCCGCGCGGCGCGATGCAGCGACAGGTCCGGCTGGCGATGCCAGCCCTCGGCGCGGATGCGCTCCAGCCAGGCGGCGCCCTGGACGGCCCAGTCGCGCTCAGGCTCTGGCGGCGGCTCAACCGTGAACTCGATCGGCGGGAACGGCATGGCCGCGTTCCGCCAGCCCTCGATCGCCAGATAGACGGCGATGGCCGCCAGGGCCGCATAGAGCCCCATCAATCCTTTGTAGCCGAGCGGGCTTACAAGGTCCCAAACCGCGTAGAGCGTCCAGACGGCCGCCAGCACGCCTCCCGCCGCCAGGGCCCGGCTCAGCCAGCGGGCGGCGAAGCGGCTGTCGTCGCTGCGGGTAAGGGCCAGCGCCGCGCGGTAGGCTTCCAGCTCGCGCCAGCTCGCCAGACCGTAGGCTGCGAAGCTGGCGATCAGGGCCAGCGAGAAGATCAGGTTCGACGCCTGGCTGGTGAAATCCGCCCAACGCAGCTTGACCGGCAGCGGCAGGAGGAAACTCAGTAATAGCCAGGCGAACTGAACCAGTCCCGGCAGCAGGTGCAGGCGATGGCGTTTGGACGGGCGGCCGCGCGCCAGGGCCGTGACGTAAAGCCAGAGCAGCGGAGGCCCCAGCAACGGTATCGCCACCGGCAGGAAGGTCAGCCACCGCCAGCGGTCATAGAAACCCGCAAAGCCGATCAGCCAGGGCGTGAACACCCCGGCCAGGACCAGCAACAGCAGGGCGAGAAACCGATTGGCCGCACGGTTGGTCAGGGACGTGGACAGCGCCAGGGCGATCGGCAGGATGATCGCCGCCGCGACGCTGAGCACCGCCGTTCGCCATCCAAACACCAGCCCGCTCAGATCCATGCGGCCTCATAGCAAAAAAGTTCGCGAACGCGGAACTTGAGTCATCCGTTCCGGCTATAGCCGCGTATAAGGGGCATGTATGCGGATGGACACGCTCAGACCCGATCTCGCGGCGGCTCGCGCTTGAGCGCCGCTTCGTGCGACGGCGGCGCGCTGATCACGCGCATTGCGCAGGCGCAGGACCGCAGCGCTTTTGCAGAACTTTTCGCGCATTACGCCCCGCGGGTGAAGACCCTGCTGGTGCGCAGCGGCTCCACCCCGTCGGCGGCCGAGGAGCTGGCCCAGGAGGTCATGCTCGCGGTCTGGCGCAAGGCCCACTATTTCGATCCCAAGCGCGCTTCGGCGGCGGCCTGGATCTTCACCATCGCCCGCAATCTGCGCATCGACAGCCTGCGGCGCGGCTCCTCGGCGCTCTACGCCGTAGACCTTAATCTCGGGGCCGAAGAGCCAGCCCAGCCCGATGCGATCCTCAGCGGCATGCAAGACGCCAAACTTGTCCGCTCCGCGATGCAGACCCTCAATCCCGACCAGTCCCAAGCAATCGAAATGGCTTTCTTCCAGGAACAGACCCACAGTCAGATCTCGGAGGCGCTCGGCGTGCCCTTGGGTACGGTCAAGGCGCGAATCCGCTTTGGCATGATGAAACTGCGCGCCTTCATCGAGCGCGAGGCGGGGGTTGCGTCGTGAGCCTGCGTCGCCTGCCCAGTGAAGAGCGCCTGCTGGCCTACGCCGCCGGCACGCTGAGCCCGCCCGAGGCCGTGGTCGTGGCCACGCATCTGGCCCTGCGTCCCGAAACCCGCGTCTGGTCCGAGCTTGGCCAGGCCGTGGGCGGCGACGTGCTGGAAGATCTTGAGCCCAGCGCCCTGGGCGCCGGCGCGCTCGACAAGACCCTGGCCCTCTTGGATACGCCCGCGCCCCAGGAGCCGACCGTGCGGCTGGACAAGACCGACCCCACCCTGCCCGCCCCGCTGCGCGGCTTCGAGCTGGGTCCCTGGCGCTGGCTGGGTCCGGGCGTGCGGGTGCGCGACGTCCTGGGGCCGCGCGACGGCGACTGCCGGGTGATCCTGCTTAAGATCGCGCCGGGCCAGTCCACGCCGCGCCACACCCATGGCGGCGTCGAGCTGACCTGCGTGATCGAAGGCGCCTACGAGACCCACGACGGCGTGTTCGCCGAAGGCGACTTCGAGGAAGCCGATCCGAGCGTGCTGCACCAGCCGCGCGTGGTGTCCAAGAAGGCCTGCCTGTGCGTCGCGGCGCTGGACGGCGAGATTCAGTTGCCGGGTCGCCTGGGCAAGCTGCTCGCGCCCTTCGTCAAGCTCTAGGCTTTCAGCTCATTGCCGAGCCCAACGCACCGCCGCTGCAAAGACTAGATAGCGCGTCATCCCGGAAGCCTCGCAGAGGCTATCCGGGACCCAGGGACCGGCGCATTGTGGTCGCCCCTGGGTCCCGGCTCTACAGACCGCGGCGCGGTCTTCGGGCCGGGATGACGACAGATAACGATCTCGGTTGATCGAGCTCGAACTTCAGAGAAGGCGACAATATGGCTGGCGCCCTGCGCCTCGTGCTGGGCGATCAGCTTTCGGACAACCTGTCGGCCCTGGCGGGGGCAGACCTCGCGCGCGACCAAGTTCTGATGGTCGAAAGCCGGGTCGAGGCCACAGCCTGGAAGCACCACAAGCAGAAGCTCGTCCTGGTCTGGTCGGCCATGCGCCAGTTCGCCGAGCGCCTGCGCGCGCGCGGGTTCAACGTGCGCTATGTGACGCTGGAAGACCCGGGCAACACTGGATCGATCGGCGGCGAGCTGCGCCGGGCGCTGGAGGCCGGCGACTTTGACCGCGTGGTCCGCACCGCCTGCGGCAAGTGGGGGCTGGAAAGCCACCTGCTCAGCCTAGACCTGCCCGTGAAGATGGAGACCCGCGAGGACGACCGCTTTCTGTGCTCGCGCGCCCAGTTCGCCGCTTGGGCCGAGGGCCGGCGCGAGCTGCGGATGGAGTTCTTCTACCGCGAGATGCGCCGCAAGACGGGCCTTCTGATGGACGGCGACCAGCCCGCCGGCGGGCGCTGGAACTTCGACGCCGAGAACCGCCGTAAGCTGCCGCCCGGCCTGCGCCCGCCCGAGCGCCTGCGCACGCCGCCCAACTCCACAACCCAGGCCGTGCTGGAGCAGGTCTCGCGCGGCTTCGACGACCATTTCGGCGCGACCAAGGGCTTTGGCTGGCCAACCAATCCGGACGAGGCGACCGCCATCCTCGACCACTTCATCGCCGACATGCTGCCGAGCTTCGGCGACTGGCAGGACGCGATGAGCTGGAACCGGCCGTTCCTGTGGCACTCGCTGATCTCGCCGGCTCTCAACATCGGCCTGCTGGACCCGCTGGATATCTGTCGTCGCGCCGAGGCCGCCTGGCGCGAGGGCCGCGCGCCCTTGAACGCGGTCGAGGGCTTCATCCGCCAGATCATCGGCTGGCGCGAGTTCGTACGCGGGATCTACTGGCTGAAGATGCCCGAATACGCCCAGCGCAACGCCCTGGACGCCGACGGCAAGCTGCCGTGGTTCTACTGGACCGGCCAGACCGACATGGCCTGCGTCGCCGACACCGTCCGCGCCGCCCATGATCACGCCTACGCCCACCACATCCAGCGGCTGATGGTGACCGGCAACCTCGCCATGCTGCTGGGCGTGCATCCCGACGCGGTCGACGACTGGTACATGGTGGTGTTCGCCGACGCCTATGAGTGGGTCGAGATGCCCAACACCCGCGGCATGGCCACCTTCGCCGACGGCGGCATTGTCGGCTCCAAGCCCTATGCGGCCAGCGGGGCCTATATCGACCGCATGAGCGACTACTGCAAAAGCTGTCGCTACGACGTGAAGAAACGCCTGGGCGACGACGCCTGCCCGTTCAACGCCCTCTACTGGGACTTCATCGACCGCCACGCCCAGCGCTTGGCCGGCAACGGCCGGATGATGATGCCGCTGCGCACCCTGGAGAAGATGCCGGAAGCCGAGCGCGAAGCGTTCCGCAAGCAGGCCAGGGCGCTGCGGGTCAAGATGGGCGTGACGGGATAGGCGTCACGGCCCCGGGAACCCCGCCCCCGCCCGCGCCTCGACCTGGCGGGCGCTGACCGGCTCGCCGCATTCGGAGCACACCTGCACGGGGTGGAAGTCGCAGCCGCAGGCCTTGTGCCGGCGCAGCACCGGCGGCCCCTCGGCCCCAGCGTAGTGGGTGTCGCCAAAGTGGGCGATGGCCATGACCACGGGATGCAGGTCCAGACCCTTCTCGGTCAGGCGATACTCGTGGCGCACCGGATTATCCTGGTACGGAACCCGCCGCAGCACGCCTTCCTCGACCAGGGTCCGCAGGCGGTCGGTGACGATGGTGCGCGAGACGCCAAGGCGCTTCTGGAACATCTCGAACCGCCGCACGCCCAAGAAGCAGTCGCGCAGGATCATCAGCGTCCAGCGGTCGCCGATCACGGCCAGCGCCCGCGAGATCGAGCACGGCTGGGCGGAGAGGTCGTCCCACTTCATCGGCGGCTCACATCGTTTCGAATGAGAGCCATTCTGCATTTGACTCCGTACAGATTCAATACGAACTTGGGCGCCGAAGACGGAGGAGGCGGACATGGCGGCGAGCAAGGGCGCGTGCCTGGTGGTGGGCGTGGGCGATGGGGTGGGAAGCGCCATCGCCAAGGCCTTCGCGGCGCAGGGCTATACGGTCTGCATGACCCGCAGGCCCCGCCACCTCGACCAGCTGGAAGCCCTGGCCGCCGAGATCAGAAGCGAGGGCCACGACGCCCGCGCCTTCGGCGTCGACGCCCGCCAGGAGGCCGACATGGTCGCCCTGGTCGATCGCATCGAAGCCGAGATCGGCCCGCTGGAAATCATGGTCTTCAACATCGGCGCGAACGTGCGCTTTGATCTCACCGAGACCACCGCCCAGGTGTTCAGCAAGGTCTGGGAGATGGCCTGTTTCGCCGGCTTCCTGGCCGCCCGCGAGGCGGCCCGCGTCATGACCCCGCGCGGCCGGGGCACGATCCTGTTCACCGGGGCCAGCGCCTCGCTGCGCGGCAAGGAGGGCTTCTCGGCCTTCGCCTCGGCCAAGGCGGGCCTGCGGGCCGTGGCCCAGAGCGCGGCGCGGGAGCTGGGCCCCAAGGGGATCCATGTCGCTCACGTGGTGGTCGACGGCGCCATCGACGGGGTCTTCATCCGCTCGATGCGCGGCGAGGTCGGCGACCTGCTGGACCAGGACCTGATCCTCAAGCCAGCCGACATCGCGCTGAACTATGTCCACCTGCACAACCAGCCGCGCTCGGCCTGGACGCACGAGCTTGATCTACGTCCCTGGTCCGAGACCTGGTGAGGAGCCCCGCCATGACCGACACCCAGAAGCCCCCCAAGAAGACCGTCGACTTCATCTTCGACTTCGGCAGCCCCAACGCCTACCTGTCGTGGAAGCTGCTGCCGGGGATCGCCGCGCGCCAGAGTGCGACCGTCAGGCTGATCCCGTGCCTCTTGGGCGGCATCTTCAAGGCCACCGGCAACCAGGCCCCGATGATCGCCTTCGGCGGCATTAAGGGGAAGATGGACTACGAGATGCTGGAGACCCGGCGCTTCGTCGCCGCCCACGGCCTGACCGCCTTCCGCTTCAACCCGCACTTCCCGGTCAACACCCTGCTCTTGATGCGCGGCATGATCGCCGCCCAGCGCATGGGCGTGGCCGAGGCCTATCTGGAAGCGATGCTGAAGGGCATGTGGGAGGACGGCCTGAAACTGGACGATCCGGAGGTGTTCGTCGCCACCGCCAACGCCGCGGGTCTGGACGGCGCGGCGCTGCTGGCGGCGACGGGCGACGCCGAGGTGAAAGCCGAGCTGGTCGCCAACACCGAGGCGGCCGTGGCGCGGGGCACGTTCGGCATCCCGACCTTCTTCGTGGGGGACGAGATCTTCTTCGGGAAGGAGCGCCTCGGGCAGGTCGAGGCGGAGCTGGCGAAGGGGTAGCGCCCCCTCCGTCCCGTCGCCTGTCGGCGCCGCGCCACCTCCCCCGCGATGCGGGTGAGGAGGACGACGGTATGCTCCTGCCCCGCTTGCGGGGGAGGTGGCTCGCTGCGGCACGCAGCGAGACGGAGGGGGCGCTTTTCTGCGGCCCGTCGCCCTCCCCCGACCTCCCAGGCGAAGGAGCCGTCCCTTCATCTCACCGCGAGACGCCCTCAGCGCGGCGTCGACGCCTCCGCAGGCTGTCTCCGCTGCCGGGCGCGTTGCGCGGCCTGGGCCCTTGCGTCGGAGTCCTTCAAGCGCTGCTTGATCAGTTGAACCAGCTCGTCCGGCGGCGCGAACGGAGGCGGCGGGCCTGGCATGCTCCTGCCCTCTGGCTTGATCATTGACACGGCGTAGCGCGTGTCGCGGGCGACTTCGAGGTCGTACCACGCCCGCAGACTGGCGCAGGCTGTCCGAGGGATGACGCTGCCGACCGGAGCCTTTTTCACGCACACTACGCGGTCCGGCTCAGCTCGGCGCAAGGCGTTCAGCTGAATGATGATCTCACTGTCCGGTAGGGTCGACTTCGCGCCCCCGCGTGCGCCTTCGACCGTCAGCGCCTCCACCACATTGGGCGCGTTCTGCGCGGCCTGGAAGGACAGAGCAGCCAGGAGGACACGTACGAGCATCATTCACCTCCCAACACACATACAGCGCGCGCAATTTCGCGCACAACAACCCGCAGGCGATAAACCTGAAAATCAACCTGTTGGCGCAAAATTGGCGATAACTTGGCGCTGATTATCAAGCTCCCCGCGCCTAGCCTCGCCACCGCTGTTAAAGGGGTGGGAGCCAATGCACCCGTGCGCCAGAACCCTTGCGACGCGGTCGGGATAGGTCATGGCCAGGAAGCGCCCTGCATCCGATACGAGTTCGAAGTTGCTGCCGGGGATCGCCGCGCTGCAGAGCGCGACCGTCAGGCTGATCCCGTGCGTCTTGGGCGGCATCTTCAAGGCCACCGGCAACCAAGCCCCGATAATCGCCTTTGGAGGCGTCAAGGGGAAGATGGACTACGAGATGCTGGAGACCCGGGCTTCGTCGCCACCGCCAACGCCGCCGGCCTCGACGGCGCGGCGCTGCTGGCGGGGACTGGCGATCCTGAGGTGAAGGCCGAGCTGGCAGCCAACACCGAGGCCGCCGTGGCGCGGGGGACGTTCGGCATTCCGACCTTCTTCGTGGGGGACGAGGTCTTCTTCGGGAAAGAGCGCCTGGGGCAGGTCGAGGCGGAGCTGGCCAGGGGATGAATTTAGGGCGGCGATGACCGTGAAGCTGAAACTAGGGCGATGGAGACAAGTCAAAACTCTCGGGCTCCAGACCGGAGAGTGCGCGGGCGTGCATGCGCACGTAACAAGCCTCTAGGTCGCGGGCGATGGCATGACCACTAAAGACTGGCGACTTGGCGACCGCCCCTTCGATCCTAGCCCTTAGGGTCGAGAGTTCCAGTTGCCCGGTGGCCAACCGAACCGCCGCATCAATGTATTCCTGGGGGCTAGAGGTCACCAATTCATCAAAGCCCAAGCTTCTGAGAACACTCGTGGCGCCGCGACCTGCGGCGCAGCGCCCGGTCAAGGTCAGCATCGGAACACCAGCGCGCAACGAGTCACTGACCGTGGTGAAGGCGCCGACGGGTAGGACATCCAAGCTCAGATCGACGCACTTAAGCCGTGACAGATGCAGCTCAGCCGGAAGGCGCGGGGCCATGACGACGCGCCTTTGGGCCACACCTCGGGCTTTGATCTCCCGTGCGAGGTTCGCCCGCGCCTCTGGACCTGGGGCCAGTATCCACAGAACAGAATCAGGAACACGATCTAGGATCTGCGTCCATATATCGAACCATTCAGGGGATACTTTGTAGGGGCTATGGAATGCTCCAAAGACGAACGCATCTTCAGGCAGATCCACCGCTGCACGACTAACATGCGCTTTGATAGACGGAGCCCGTGAATCGTTCGGTTGAAAACAATTTGGAAGACGAACAACCTTTTCGGCCGCAAAAATCTCCTCGCCCGGCGGACAAGTATTACGATCGGCAATCAGATAGTCGACGAAATTAGCCCCCATGGTGCCCGGGAAGCCGAGGTAATTTACCTGAATAGAAGCTGGCCTGTGAGCGAGTATTCCAGGACGCGCGCCCAGCGTATATCCTTTGAGATCAACAAGGATGTCGATTCCCTTCGCAGCGATCAAAGCTGCAGATTGTGCATCCGACAAATGCCCAACCTCTACGACTTCATCGAAAGCATCAAAGAGACGACGTCGGATTTCACTGCCGTCGTCGGGGCCGTAACTAAAGGCCGTTACCGAGACCTTCTCCCGATCATGTGCTTCGATCATTTCAACAATCAAACGCGCGGTTGGATGATCGTGCAGGTCACCTGAGATATAGCCAAGGCGAAGCGGCCCTTCGGATCGCCGAACTAGAGATGGAGATTGACCGCCTTCCATGGCGGCTTCCAGGCCACGGGCCTTATTGCGCGCCGCGTAGAGTTGCTGTTCGGGGCTAGCGCCTAACATCATGGCTGTTAGCGCGGGAAGTGCGTATCCATCATCAAGCAACTGCAGCAGCGCGCGCCTATCGCCTTCGAATTCTCGCCAATCGAAAATCTGACGCTTTGCAAATACGAAGTCTACGCGCGGCTCGGCTTTGTCCGGCAGAAGGCATACGAGACGATTGAGTACCCGCACGACCTCTCCAAGATGCCCCAGACGCCTAGAGATATCTACAAGCGCGGTATGGAAACCGACGTTATTGGGGAAGCGCTCTATTGCCTCAAGAGCAATCTCGCGCGCCGCTTGCATCTCACCAAGCCCACGTAGGGCTGCAATTTTTACATCGTAAAATACTTCAAGCTCAGGATTAAAGCGCACGCCTCGCGCGACGAACGATATAGCCTCATCAAAACGTCGCATTTCCAGCGCAATGCAGGCCAGCGAAGCCAACGCTCGCCAACTGCTTGCATCGTCAACGAGAATTTCCTCGAATAGAATTTTCGAGCCAATGAAATCGCGATGGTTGAATAGTTTTAGCGCAGCCTGAATTTTATAACTATGGTGAACGCTGACATTCGATATCAGAGTATTTTCGCCGGAAACGCGTGGAGACAAAACAATTAAGCTCGCAATGGCACCCCCTTTAGGGACCGGGCATATTAGCGAATGTCAAGGTCGAGCCTCCTCACGCCGTCCCATTTTGCCCCCCGCCTGCGACACGCCGCGATTCGCTCCCGGACCACGTCCTGGGGCGTACTCGTCGTTATCCGTTCTGGGTTGAACAAACCTTGGAGCGCACAAGATCGCCGCCGGCGCCTTGCCCCCGTCTACCGCCATCACCGAGGTCGTGAAGGCCGCCGACCAGACAACCTCGGTGGCGACCCTCAGCTATCTGTTCTTCACCGGCAAGATTCCGATTAAGGCCGGCGTCGAATACCTAGTCTCGACCACAGGACCAAACGCCAACAACCTCAATAGCGCCGACTACCAGACATTCAATCTGGAGAACCGCTACATCAATTTTGCCGTTAATCTCGGTAAGGTCGGCGAAGGGGCCGCCAAGGTCTCGACCCACTATGGTTCGGTGTCGCTCTTCGACGCCGCCAAGAAGGCCTATGCCGCGATCTTTGGCGGGACGCCGACCGACGCCAAGGTCCACCTGCTGATTGACGCCCGCGTCGACTATTTCGCCAGCTACGGCCAGGACGGCCCGAACGGCCTGGGAACCAAGGCCTGGCTACTGGCTGAGGCGGAAAAGGCGGACGTGGGCGTCATGGCCAGGTCCAACCCCGCCTGCCTAACCGATCTGGCCGACGGCGCCGCGCCCTTCGCGATCGACATTCTCGACCTGGCCAAGGGCCACTACAGGGCTGATTTCATCTTCGGCGCGCGGTTCGATCTGCGCGGACCCAAGCATAGCGATCGGCGAGCAAAGTCGCTCCGTCCAGCCGTTAGCGCGTCAAGTCAGCGCCGGTAGGGCGAAGGTGAAACAGGCGCCGCCGGCCTCCCGACCTTGGGCTGTCAGTGTTCCGCCGTGGGCCTCGATGATCGATCGTCCGATCGCCAGCCCCATGCCCATGCCTTTGGACTTGGTCGTGAACAGCGGCGTGAAGATCTGGTCGATCTGGTCAGCGGGAACGCCCACCCCCGTATCCTCCACGCGCACCGTCAGGCTGGCGCCGTCGACCGAGGAGCTGATCATCAGCGCCCGGCCTTCCCGAGGCTGGCCAGACAGCGCGTCGAGCGCGTTGGTGACGAGATTGAGCACGATCTGCTGCAACTGGACCCTGTCGCCCATCACTTGGGTCTGACCGGCGGCCAGATGGCAGGTCAACGTCACCGCCTGCGCCTCGACCTCAGGCTGGGTCAGGCGGACCACATCCTCAATGACCGCATCCAGCGTGAGCGGCTCCATCGCAGCGTAGTCCTGTTTCGCCAGAGCGCGGAGAGACGCGATGATCGCTGCGGCGCGCTCGGCCCCGGCCCGGATGCCGACCAGGCCCGCGACCGCCTCCTCGATGTCGGGGCTCTCGCGCCGCAACCAGCGCAGGCTGGCGTCAGCGCCGCCCAGGATGCTGGCCAGCGGCTGGTTCACCTCGTGGGCGATCGACGCAGCCAGCCCGCCCATCATGGCCAGGTGGGCCGTGCGGGAAAGCTCGGTCCGGGCGAGACGCAGGGCAGTATCGGCTTGCGACTTGCGCTCGTGGTCCGCCAGCAACTGCGAGTGGCGCTGCGCGACGCGCAAGGCCGCCGCCGCATGATCCGCCAGCAGCATCAGCGCCCGGCGGTCCGGACGCCGCGCGTCACCGGAGGGCGACGTCAGATAGACCATGCCGACCAGAACGTCGTCTTCCCGCAAGGCCACGCCCAGGCCGGCGCCTTCCGCGCCGTCAAAGATCGGCGCGTCGGCCTGTCGCAAGCGGTTGAGCATCGCCGAAGGAATCCGATCCTCGGTCGGCACCAAGGCCGAAAGGCGGATGTCGATCCCAGCCTCATCCCGAAGCCCGATAGATTCGATCATCGGGTCGCCGTCCTTCATGAGGAGAAGCATGCCTGTTGCGGCTCCAGCATGGGCGATGAAGGCCCCCAGCACGACCTTCAGCAGGCTGGGCAGCTCGGTTTCGCCGGTCATCGCGCGGATCGAGGCGAGAATGGCCGTCAGATCCGATGGACCGCGCGCCTGGCCTCCGGACGAGGCGGCCTTGGTCTCCAGCATGGCCGCCTTGGCCGCCGCGCCCCAGGCCGCGTAGTCCTGCTGGGCGGCGGCGTAGTACCGCCCCGCCAGATGAGCGAGACCCTGTTGCTGGCAGAGATCGCCAGCCAGCTCCTGGGCCAGGGCCCGCTCATGCACGAAGTCGCCAGAGGCGGCGATCGCCTCGTCGAACAGCCGCAGGGCTTGCAGAGGTTCGCCTTGAAGGCGCGCGACCTCCGCCTCAACCATCAGATGGCGATGCCCAAAGGTCGCGCGATTGCGTGACCGCCACAGGGAAAGCCTCGCGCGCAGCGGCTGGATCGTGGCGAGCGCCCGTTCGACGTCGTCGTCGCGCGCAGCGTTCAGCGCCCTGAACATCGTCAGATAGGCCAGGTCGATATGGGCTGGCAGAGACCAAGCGAGGGCGTCGGCGTCGTCCAGGGCCTTTGCGGCGCGGGCGTTGTCTCCGAACCAATAGGCGGCGATCCCCTCGTAGAGGTTTTGCCAGCAGGCGGTGGAGGCCGAGACCACCGCGCCTGTTCGCTCAGGCGATTCCGCCTCCAGGCCCCGTTGCAGGCGCCGGATGAAGTCGTGCTGGGCCTGGATCAGAATCTCGATGTCTCGGAAACCCAATCGGCGCGCGAACGCGATACCCTGTCGCGCGTCCCTTTCCACGGTGGCGAGCGGCCAGCCCATCTGGATCAGGTCCGAGACCAGGTGATTGCGCGCATAGCAGCTCATCGCCAGATCGCCGGCGGCCTTGGCCGCGGCGATGGCGTCATGCACACGATCCAGAGCGTAGCTGAACGGTTGGGTCCACGGGCTCAGCTGGTCCATGGCGATCAGCGTCGCCGTGCGCGGCCCCTCGAACCCGTGGCGCTCCACCAGTTCGAGCGCGGTCTGGACATAGGCGAAGCCGTCCTCGTGGCGATCATAGAAGTGGGCGATCATCACGCCGTACCAGGCCAGGCCATAGGCGCTGTTCGACGAGATCCCCTCGGCCAGCGTCAGTTCCACGATCTTGGCGACGTGGGTGAACAGCAGGCGATCGCCGGAGAAGGTCGCCACGATCAACGTCGAGAGCAGCGATGTGGACAGCGCGGTCGCCGGGTTGTCGCTGAGCGGACGCAGGGCGAAGGCGGCGTCAGGCCGATCGCCCATCATCGCGCGGATCTGCTCGGCCTGCTCAAGGCAAGCTTGCTCGGACGGCCAGCGTTCCAGCCTGTGACCCAGAAGGTCCAGGCCGGCGAGCGCCGCAGAGATGGCGGCGTCGTAGTCCGACTGAACCGTCCGCAGGACCGCGAGCAGCCTGTAGGTCTCCGCCTGGTTCAGGGCGGGCAGGTCATGCGCTAGCAGCGTGGCAAGATGCGTCTCGGCGTCCGTGAGCCGTCCACGAGTCATCAGGCTGGCGACGCTGGCCTGCTTGACGGCGATCACCAGCGCGGGACGATCCGTCCACCAGCTGGCCTTCAGCAGCGCGTCGGCGGCGTCGATGTAGGCGGCCGCCTGCTCAAGCGAGCCGCTGATCGTCGCCAGATCCGCCGCACGGCGCAAGGTCGTGGCGAACCGCAGGCGCGCGCCGCTCCGCAGGTGGTCCACCGCTTCGCCATCGACCGCCTTCAGGATCAGGCCGGCGACCCGCAGGCGTTCGCCGGGCCGCTCGGCGGCGCGAGAGGCCAGCAGCAGTCGCGCAGCGCGCGCGTGCTGGGCGGGGCGCTCATCCAAGGGCGTCAATTGGCGCGCGGCTTCCTGGACCCGGTCATGGGCGAAGCCATATCCCTGTTCCACGGGCCGTATCAGACCCTGGGCCAAAAGGCCTTCTGCAGCGCTCTCCAGTGCAGCCGCCGGAAGCCTTGCGAGCGCAGCCAGCAGGGCAAGCTCGGCGTAGCCGCCCGCGATATCCAGCGCCGCGACCACGGCCCGTTGGGCGGGTTCGAGATTCTGCAGCTTCTCGGTCAGGAACGACCGGACGTCTTCAGGCGGACTGGCGGGCGTCGTCGATCGGATCGACGCGACCTCTGCGCTCTCTTGATCGGCCCGCTCCGAGCGCAGAAGCTGCTCGATGAAGAAGGGATTGCCCTGAGTCCGGACGTGCAGGGCGCTGGCCCGGCGGATCATCTCGTCATCCGACAGGCCCTCGCGGCCAAACTGGGCCAGGATCTCAACCGTGTCGGCGACCGAAAGCGGCTGCAGACAGATCTCCGTCATCGGCAGAGGCAGGGCCATCAGTCGCGCCAGCCAATCCTCCGTCAGCGTGCTCGCGCCGGTCTCGGAACTGCGGCGCGTCAGCACGATCAGGAGGTTCGGCGGCGGCGCCTCCGCAAGGGCCAACAGCACATCAAGCGTGGCGGGATCCGCCCATTGGAGGTCGTCGACAAGCAGGATCAACGGTCGCCCGGGCGCGGCGAAGGCCTCGAACATCGCCGTGAAACAGCGCTGCAGGCGGGCCTGGGCCAGGGCGGGCGGCACGTCTCGCCCCCTCGGCGGGCGACCGGTCAGCACCTCGGCTTCCGGCGCCAGGTCCAAAAGCGGTCGACCTTGGGCGCCCAGGGTGGACAAAAGCCGCGCGCGAACAGACTCGAGCGTGTCGTCGCCCTCGCCCAGCACATCGGCGATCAGCATGCGCACGGCCTGGACCAGCGCCCCCAGGGTCACGCCGTCCTGCAGAAGCTCGCACTTGCCGAACGCGAAGCGGGACTGTTCCTGCGCGACCAGGGCGCGAACGCGATGGGCCAGCGCCGACTTGCCGATGCCCGGAGCGCCAGAAATCAGGATCAGCTCGGACCGGCCGCTGGCGAACACCCGGTTAAAGGCGTCCACGAGGACCGCTGTTTCGCGCAGTCGACCAAAGAGGCGTTTGGAAGGGGCAGACATCATCTAGGCGGCCCGAAAGCTTGGCGTCTCGCCTTGAGGTCTCTCATCGCGGCGCATGAAGTGGCCTCCTCGCGCCCATGACATGACAGCGTCAGGCTGCTGCGGGTTCGATCATCAGCCTAGTCGGCCCTAAGCCCAATCCCAATCCCAATCAGCGGCGGCGGGCATACCCATTTGGGTATGCCGTTCCACAGCGGCGGCTGCTTAAACGCGCTGCTTGCAAGGATGTCGGACCATGGTCTTCAAGGGCGCCGGGTCGTCGACTGGATTTGAAACGGCGCGCGGGATTCAGACACATCATGCCGGCGCCGTCTCTCAACTGGCCGGCTGGCTGACCTTGGCCTGGGGGCTTTTCTGGGCTGGCGGCGCTCGTGCGGGTTCATTGGACCCAGCCTCCTGCGCACTGGCGAACGGCGCGGACGCCAGGTTTGTCCTTGGCTGTCTGTGCGGCCTAGCGGTCGCCGGTGTGATCGGCGGCGGCTTCAGCTTGCTGAAGTCGGCGGTCGCAAGGCGGGAACAAGCCGCCATGACGTCCTGGCTCGCCCACCAGGACCAGACCGCGCGCCAGTTTCAGGATGACCTGTTTCAGGGCGTCCAAGGCTTGCTCACGACCCTGGAACTTGTGGCGCAGAGCAATCCGACGGCCCGAACCGCCATCGAAGACGCCCTGCGCCGTGCGGAAACGTTCCTGCTGGCCATGCGCGCCCGTTCAAGAGGCCCGCAAGGCCCCGACGACAAGGCGGTATGATGCAGGGGCGCTGCAGGTTCTCCATCTTGGTCGTCGTTGTGCGTATTCGCCGGGCGCTTAGGGGGACGACGGCTGTTTCGGTCGCGGCGCCACGCACCGCTCGCCTTGGGGCTGTGCTAAAGCTTTCGGTCTCTGGACGGCGCTCGCCGTGGAAGGGCCGCTTGATGTTCCACCGATACCTCGCCGGCCTTTCCGTGGCCCTGCTGCTGGCCACCAGCGTGCTGGCCAACCCCTCGCCGCAGACGATCGACCAGTTTCAGCATACGCGGTGGACGCCCCGGGAAGGCGCCCCGTGGGGCGTCAACGAGATCACCCAATCGCCCGACGGGTTCATCTGGCTGGCCAGTCCCGAAGGTCTGATCCGGTTCGACGGCGTCAAGTTCGACACCTTCACGCCACCGGGTCATGAGCCAGCGACCTCGCCCACCCTGGCGTCCATCCTGGCGACACGCTCCGGCGAGATCTGGGCGGGACTGGGCGGCTTCGGCGGCGTGGCCGCGTTTCGTGACGGCCGCATGGTCAACATGGCCATGCCCGATCCGGCCTATCTCGTCACCAGCCTGGCGGAGGATCGTGAGGGGAGTATCTGGGCGGCCACCACCCGCATCGGGGCGCCCCTGCGCCGCTATAGCCGCGGACGCTGGGAGGTCATCGGCCCGGCGTGGGGCCTGCCCGCCAATGACATCATCGGCGAGATGATCGTCAGTCCCGATGGCGCTCTGTGGGTCGCCATCAACAAGACGCTGCTGGTGTTGCCGCGCGGGACCAAGCGCTTTGTCGAGACCGGCGTTGAGGCCCTCGGCGGGGTCGGGCTGGCGATCGATCCGCGGGGGCGCGTGTGGGTGGCCGATGGCCGCGGCGTCAAGCGGGTCCCCGATATACTGGGTGGGGAGAGAGCCACTTCAAAGCAACCGAGCTACGCCCTTGAGGGGATCCGCCGACCCAAGATCCGCTTTGCGCCGGACGGCAGCCTGTGGGGCTCAACCTGGAGCGATTGGCTGTTCCGGATACGCGATCCGGAAAAGGGCGGAGAGATTTCGCGTTACAGGTCGGCGGGAGGGCTGAGGTCCGATGACTTCAGCCAGGTGTTCGTTGATCGCGACGGCACGACCTGGGCCGGCGGCCTGGGCGGGCTGGACAGCTTTGTGTCGACGGGTCTGGTCAAGGACGAGACGATCCCCTTCTCGCCCGACAGCTATCAGATGGCCACGGACGGCCAGGGCCGCATCTATGCGCTTACCAATGATACGGCCTATCTGATCCGCCCGGGCGCTTCGCCGAAGGCGTTCCTGAAATCTGATTTCCGCGCCATCTGTCCGGGCCAGAAGGGCTCGGTCTGGATCGGCGAAGAACGCCTCTTCCGTCGGATCGTCGATGGCAGGGTCGTCCAGACGATCCGAACCCCGACAACGGCCGTTGGAAACTGCGCCGAGGATCCAGAGGGCCGCCTCTGGTGGATCGATGATGCGAGCGCCATCAACCTCTACGAGGGCGGGCAATCCCGGAAACTGGATACGCTTCTTCCCAGCGGCGGCGATCAGCCCTGGGAAACCTTCAGCGACATCAACGGCCGCCCGATATTCCTTCTGGAAAATCGCGCCCTTGCGCGCGTGAAGGGGCTGACGGCGGAGGTCTGGTCTAACCAGAGGCTCGGCGTCGGCGCAACCCTGGATGCGGTCCAGGACAGTCCGTCAGGCCTGTTCGTCGCCGGCAGTTCCGCGCTGGCGCGGATTCGCGGCGACCGCATACAGCGCCTGGAGGTGCGGAGGCATCCGTGGCTGCGCGGCGCGCGGGCGATCACATGGTCGCCTGACGGCCATGTGCAGATCCTGTCCCGCGCAGGCCTTGTTCGGCTCAAGGCGGCCGATCTGGACCGGGCGTTCGATCATCCCGATCGCCCCATCGCCCATACCGCTCGGAGCCAACTGGACGGCCTGAGCCCCGGCGCGCGGCGATATGGCGGGCTCCAGGCGGCCTACGGGGGCGATGGCCGATACTGGTTCATCGCCGGACCTGGCCTCATGCGGCTCCAGCCCGGCGGTCTGGTCCGCAACCCCTCCCCGCCGCCGGTCATCATTCGCTCGCTGTCGACGGGGGATGGCGCCTATCCGGCGACGAGCGCGATCACCCTGCCCAAGGGTGTCACGAACGTGACGATCGCCTATTCGGCTCTGAACCTGCGAGCGCCCGCGATGGCTCAGTTCCGCTACAAGCTGGAGGGCGTGGATCGCGATTGGGTCAATCCCGGCCAGCGCCGTGAGGCGTTCTACGCCAATCTGCCGCCCGGAAAGCATCGCTTTCAGGTCATCGCGGCCAATGAGGACGGCGTCTGGAACAACACCGGCGCCACGCTGGACTTCACGATCCCCAAGACCTTCGTTCAGACGAACCTGTTCCTGGCGCTGTGCGGTCTGGCGCTGGCGATCCTGGCCTGGTTGGCGTTCCGGCTGCGTCTGCGCGCCGTCGGACGGCAGATCCGCGCCCGCATGAGCGAGCGTCTGGCCGAACGCGAACGGATCGCCCGCGAGCTGCACGACACCCTGCTTCAGGGCGTTCAGGGGCTGATCCTGCAGTTCCATCTGGTGGCGGAGGATCTCAGCGAAAGGCAGGCTGATCGCGCGTCGCTCGACCGTGTGCTGGACGACGCCGACAGCTTTGTCGGAGAAGCGCGCGACCGGGTTCGCGAGCTGCGCATGTCGCCGACCGGCGGCGATCTGGAAGCGGCTCTGGACAAGCTGCAGCACCCGGCCTCGACGCTTAGCGGCCGCACGATCATACGCGAAACCATCGGGCGGCCGCGCGCCCTGGACTCCACGGCCTGTGACGAGATCTCTCAGATCGTGCGTGAGGCCCTGTCGAACGCCACCCGACACGCCGACGCTTCGCAAATCACCATCCGCTCGGTCTACGGACCGCTCACCCTGCGGGTGTCGGTGGCCGACAACGGCGTCGGGATTCCGGCGGAGATCCTGCGCGAGGGTCGGGACGGTCATTTTGGTCTCGACGGGATGCGCGAACGCGGCCGTCGCCTGGAGGGCCGGGTCAAGATCGAGAACGATCCGAACGGCGGCGCCCGGGTTACCGTCAAGGCTCCCGGCGGCGTCGTGTATGAGTCCAGCCTTTGGAGACGGCTGCGCGCCTGGCCGGAGCGACATCATGGCTGAACCTGTGAAGGCGCCGATCCGCGTCCTGGTCGCCGACGATCATCCGATCGTCCGCGAGGGCGTGATCGGCATTCTGACGCGACAGGCCGACATCGATGTGGTCGGCGAAGCCTCTGACGGCCTGGAAGCGGTCGCGCTCTTCGCCAGCCTTGCGCCGGATGTCACGCTGATCGACATCCAGATGCCCGGCCTGGACGGCGTCCAAGCCATCGAGAGCATCAGGGCGCGCGATCCACAGGCTGCGATCATCGTGCTGACCACCTATCCCAGCGACACCCTGGCGGTGAAGGCGCTGCGCGCCGGGGCCAGCGGCTATCTGCTGAAGAACTGCATCCGCCGGGACCTTGTCGACACAGTGCGCGCCGTTCATGCCGGCAAAAGGGTGATCGCCTCTGAAGTCGCCCAGCAGATCGCCCTGCACGCCATCGAAGACCCGTTGAGCGAGCGCGAGATCCATATTCTGCGGCACGTCGCCGAAGGGCGCTCCAACAAGGAGATCGCCCGCCGCCTCTCGGTTTCGCCCGACACGATCAAGGCCGATCTCAAGAACGTCTTCACGAAGCTGGACGTCGACGATCGCACCGCCGCCGTCGTCGTCGCCGCGCGCCGCGGCTACATCACGCTCGAAGCGGGATAATCCGTCGACGCTCAGACCGCCACAGGCAAGCTGCGGCGACGGCGCCATTGGTGCGGGGTGATCCCCAGATGACGGCGGAACAGACGGGTCAGATGGGCTTGATCGGACAGACCGCAGGCGTCGGCGATCTGGCTCAGGCTGTCATCGGACTCCAGGATCAGGGCCTGGGCTCGCTCCAGGCGACGGCGCATGACGTAGGCGTGCGCCGTCTCGCCGGTCGTCGCCTTGAACGCGCGGCAGAAATGGCTGGCGCTCAGCCGTGCGCGTTGGGCCAGGTGCTCGACGAGGATCCGCTGGTCCAGATGGGCGTCGACGAAGGCGGCGACCTGCTTGACCTGCCACGGCGCCAGCGCCCCGCGCGCGGGCGGCGGGGCGGACTTCGGTGCTGCGGCGCGGTCGTAGACCTGACCCGACCAGACGGGGAGTGATCGCAGCAAGGCTTGCAGCTGGTTCAAGCTCTGGCGGGCGACCGCATCGCGGTCCAGCGCGCCGTCCATTTCGGCGAGCAGGCGGAAGGCGATCGGACCCAGGGTCTCCAGATGGCTTTCGACGTGGGCGTTCGTCATGTCGGGCGGCTCCAGGCTTTAATCCTGAAGCCAAACTGAGGATCGCCGCGCTTTGGGACCATCGCACCAGGGTTTGATCCGCTACCGACTTGGTCTGCTTAGGCTATGCCAAGGTATAGGCGGGCGGCGCGGGTCTCGTTCGCGCGGCGGGCCGGATCAGGCGTCGCCCGGACGACCGGCCTCGAACAGAAACCAGACGCGTCGCTCGGTCTCGTCGACCCAGGTCTCCAGAAGGCTGGCGGTGGCGATGTCTCCGCCTTCGTCGCAGAGCCCGTGGACAGCGCGCATGCGCTTGGCCAGGTCGGCGTTGTCGTCACGAAGCTCGGCCAGCATATCCAGCGGATCGACATAGTCGGCGTCGTTGTCCAGCACACGCTGAAGCCGGGCGATATGGCCGACCGATCGCAGCGTCACGCCGCCGATCTTTCGCACGCGCTCGGCGATCGGATCGGCCATGGCCAGGATCTGGTCGCCCTGCTCGTCGAGCATGAGATGGTGATCCCGGAAGCGCGGCCCCGACAGGTGCCAATGGAAGTTCTTGGTCTTCAGATAGAGGGCGAAGACATCGGCCAACAGCGCGTTCAAGGCGCCGCTGATCTCATGGACGGCCGCCTCCGCAAGGCCCGTAGGCGTGCGAAGCGGCGCGAGCCGACGTGTTTCGAGGGTTTGGCGATCCATGGCGGCGTTCTCCTGGGCCTGGTTGCGACAGGTGACCGTAGGGGCGAGGTCGGCCGGGGTCTTGGATGGGCGCGGGCGGATTTGGACAGACCCGCCATGGCGCTTCAGCGCACGCGGCGTCGCTGGACGAAAGCGCGCGCCTGAAGCGCTGTCGCGGCTGCCGCAGCGACGCCACCAAGGCCGACGACGCCAGTCCAGCCGGCCGCCCCCCACGCCAGGGTCGCCAGGGCCGATCCGGCTGATCCGCCCAAGAACATCGATCCCATGAACAGGGTGTTCAGGCGCCCCCGCGCTTCGGGACGCAGGGCGTAGACGACGTGTTGGTTGGACACCAGGGCGCTCTGCACCGCGAAGTCCAGCAGAACCACCCCCGCCACCAGGCCGGGAAGTGAGGTCCAGACGCCGAAGACGATCCAGGACACCGAGGTCAGAACCGCTCCCATGCCGATCACGGCGCGGGGTCCGTAGCGATCGGCGACCCGCCCGGCGATCGGCGCGGCGACGATGCCGATCGCCCCGACCACGCCGAAAAGACCCGCCACGTCGGCGCCCAGCCCAAAACGCGGCTGCTGCAGGCGCCAGGCCAGAACCGTCCAGAACGCGGCGAAGGCGCCGAAGAGCAGGGCCTGCGTCGCTGCGGCCAGCCGCAGTTCGGGCAGCGCGCGCCACAGGCCCGCGAGCGAGCGCATCAGGGCGGCGTAGGAAAGGCTGGCGTCGGGTCGACTGGTGGGCAAAGCCGTCCACATCAGTCCCCCGGCGGCGAGCGCCAGCGGCGCCCCCAGCCAGAACATTTCTCGCCAGCCGAAATGTTGACCAACGAAGCCCGCCACGGTGCGGCTGAGCAGGATCCCGCAGAGCACGCCGGCCATGACCGCGCCGACCGTCGCGCCGCGCTTTTCAGGCGCCGAGAGATGCGCCGCCAGAGGAACGATCTGCTGCGCCACGGTCGCCGAAAAGCCGACGACCAGCGAGGCGACGAGCACCAGGCCCGCCGTCGGCGCGATGGCGACGGCGGCGAGCGCCAGCGCGAGGATCACAAACTGGACGACAATCATACGTTTGCGTTCGATCAGGTCGCCGAGCGGCAACAGCAGAAAGAGACCCAGCGCATAGCCCAGCTGGGTGATGGTCGGGGTGTAGCGCGTCGCCTCGCCGGGAAGATCGCGCGCCATCAGGCCGAGCATCGGCTGGTTGTAGTAGATGTTCGCCACGGCCAGACCCGCCGCCAGGGCCATGGCGAAGATCAGACCTCCGCTCGCGTCTGGCGCTCGTCGAGGCGTCACGATGGGGGTGGGCTGCCAAGCGGTCATGGGGTCTTGCTCGTCGTGATCTACGGCGCTTGTGTCCTGCATTTTCTCCGAGGTCTTGGATCGCCTTGCGCCCAGACGCATATCGACGGGTGCGACACGGACCATACGATGGTGTGGCTTGCCTCAGCCGTCGCTCCGGCCCGACAATGCTCGTATGGCTTATGGAACCCACCTGCTTGAAGCTCCGGTGTGGCCGGGCGCCCGCTCGGCGACCAGGTCAGGCGGGCGTGCGATCAGGAGCGGCGAATCCGTGTCAAAACCGCCCGTGGCGCAACAAGCCGACGTCATCATCATCGACGACGATCCGTTGATCCGTCAGTCGCTGGACAGCCTCTTCCGCTCCATAGGGCTGACCACCCTGGCCTACGCCAACGGCCAGGAGATGCTGGATGCGCCAGAGCCTCTTGCGCCCTGTTGCATCGTTCTGGACGTGCGGATGCCCCAGATGGGCGGCTTCGAGTTCAGCACCAAGCTGGCCGAGCGCGGCTGGAGAATCCCCGTCGTGTTCATGACCGGGCATGGCGACATCCCCATGTCGGTCCGCGCGATGAAGAGCGGGGCCGTCGACTTCCTGCCCAAGCCGTTCCGGGAACAGGACATGATCGACGCCGTTCACGCCGCGCTGGATCACGCCAAGGCCTATCTGGCGGAACAGGCGCACGGCGCGGCGCTTCTGACGCGCTGGGAGCAGCTGACGCCGCGCGAGCGACAGGTCTTCGACGGCGTGGCGCGCGGGCTCCTGAACAAGCAGATCGCCGGCGAGCTTGGACTGTCCGAGATCACCGTGAAGCTGCATCGGGCCAGCATGCTCAAGAAGATGGGCGTCCGCACCGTGGCCGATCTGGTCAGGATTTCCGAAGCGCTGGCGACCGTGCGTGCGCACGACTAGCCCGCCGTCGTCTTCACCGCTCCGCCGCTCTGCGCGCGTCGAGGGTCAAGGGAATCCCGCCGTGTCACCAGCCGTCATTGCCGTGATCGATGACGATGCGCTGTTCCGCGCCGCGATCGCCAGCTTGATCCGGTCCTACGACTACCAAACCGCTGTGTTCGCATCGGCTACCGAGTTTCTCGCCGCGAGCCGAGAGGCGGTCAGCTGCATCGTCTCGGATCTACAGATGCCCGACCTGACGGGTCTGGACCTGGCGCGGAGCCTTCGCGCCGCCGGGGACCCGCCGCTGATCCTGATGACGGCGCACGCAACGCCCAGCACCCACCAGGAAGCGGAGGCCGCCGGGGTCCGCGCCGTGCTCGAGAAGCCGCTCGACCCGGACGTGCTGATTGCTGCGATCCAAAACGCCATCGCCGACTGCGGCTGATCAAGCCGTCACGCCGCCGGCCGCGCGTTCAAGCCCGGAACGATGAAGCCGACGTCGCGCTCCTCGCCTTTTGATAGCCCGCCCCGCCCGCCTCGTTAGGCGCTTCGGATCACACCCGGCCGACCTGCGCGCCACGCCCACGTCGATGCGCGGTCCGTTCAATCGAGCGGAAGAACCGCCAAGACGGAAACGGCGCAAAAGCCGATCTCCTTATTCCGGTCGCTGAGAAAGCCGACCGCAAAGGGGATTTCTCAATGAACAACAAAGCGTTCGACAGCGCCCACGCCTCGCGTCGCGGCGTGCTCGCCACGGGCCTGAGCCTGGCGGCGATCAGCGCCGCACCGGCGCTGCTTCCCGCCTCGGCCCAGGCCGCCCCTACGCAAGCCTCGAAAGGATCGTACAAAATGAGCAGCGGTTTCGTCACCACCAAGGACGGCGTCCAGATCTTCTACAAGGACTGGGGTCCCAAGACCGCCCAGCCGATCGTCTTCCACCATGGCTGGCCCCTGTCGTCGGACGACTGGGACGCCCAGATGATGTTCTTCCTGGCGAAGGGATACCGCGTCATCGCCCATGACCGCCGTGGTCACGGCCGCTCGACCCAGACCGACACCGGCAACGAGATGGACACCTACGCCGCCGACGTCATCGCCCTGGCCGATCACCTGGACCTGAAGAACGCCTTCCACGTCGGCCACTCGACCGGCGGCGGCGAGGCGATCCACTACGCCGCCCGCGCCAAGCCCGGCCGCGTGGCCAAGGTCGTGCTGGTCGGCGCGGTGCCGCCGATCATGCTGAAGACGCCCGCCAACCCCGGCGGCCTGCCCATGGAAGTCTTCGACGGCTTCCGCTCGGCCCTGCTGGCCAACCGCGCCCAGTTCTTCCGCGACATCCCCGAAGGCCCGTTCTTCGGCTTCAACCGTCCGGGCGCCAAGGTCAGCCAGGGCCAGATCGACAACTGGTGGCGCCAGGGGATGATGGGCGGCGCCAAGGCCCACTACGACTGCATCAAGGCCTTCTCCGAGACCGACTTCACCGACGATCTCAAGGCGGTGGATATCCCGGTCCTGATCATGCACGGCGAAGACGACCAGATCGTCCCCATCGCTGACAGCGCTCACCTGGCCATCAAGCTGGTCAAGAAGGGCACGCTGAAGACCTATCCGGGTCTGCCCCACGGCATGGCCACCACCCACCCGGAGATCATCAACGCCGACCTCCTGGCCTTCTTCAAGGCCTAGGGCTTTGGGAGCCGCCGCCATGCGGGACGGAAAGCAGGTCAATCGGCGTCGCCACGCCTGCGACTGCGGCGGCGGCGGCTCCTGGAGTTCATTGCACTGGGTGACTGTGCGCACGCCCGAAGGCGTGGTGTTCGGCCAACTTCAGATCCTTGCGCCAACCGAGGGTCCGAGCCCCGAAGAGCACCCCACAAATGGAAACAATGAATTTCATTCATTTCCATTTATGCGCCATCGTTCGACCGGCACAGTCCCCCCATCAGACACCCACCACGGCGGCCGGCGCTCGGCCCGCTGACCCCAAAAAGGACAACGCTCATGACGCTCCAAGCCAAGGCCGTTCCTGGCGCACGCCTCCTGACGCCCACCGATCACACCCTGATCATGATCGACTTCCAGTCGCAGATGGCCTTCGCGACCAAGTCGATCGACGCCAGCCTGCTGCGCACCAACGCCGCCCTCGTCGCCAGCGCCGCCGCAGGCTTCGGCGCCTCGACCATCCTAACGACGGTCGCCGAGAAGAGCTTCTCGGGTCCGATGTTCTCTGAAGTCACCGCGCCCTTCCCGGGCAAGCCGCTTCTGGACCGCACCTCGATGAACACCTGGGAAGACCAGGCGGTGATCGACGAGGTCAACGCCATCGGCAAGTCGCGCATCGTGCTGGCGGGCCTGTGGACCAGCGTCTGCATCGTCGGCCCGGCGCTGTCGGCGCTGGACCAGGGCTTCGAGGTGTTCGTGATCACCGACGCGTGCGGCGACATCTCCACCGAAGCGCACGAACGCGCCGTGACGCGCATGGTCCAGGCCGGCGCCCAGCCGATCACCTCGCTCCAGTACCTGCTGGAAATGCAGCGCGACTGGGCCCGGGGCGAGACCTACGAGCTGACCACCGGCGTGGCCAAGAAGTTCGGCGGCGCCTACGGCCTTGGCATCACCTACGCCAAGACGATGTTCGGCGCCTCGGAAGGCCACTGACCCACACCGGGCGAGGCCCTCGCGCCTCGCCCGCTTCCCCTGGAGGCCGTCATGAAACCCTATCTTCTGTCGATCGGCGCCGGCCTCTTGGTGGGCGTTATCTACGCCCTGATGAACGTGCGCTCGCCGGCGCCGCCGGCGATCGCGCTGCTGGGCCTTCTGGGCATGTTGCTGGGCGAGCAGGCTGTGCCGATCGCCAAACGGCTTCTGACCAAGGCGCCGGTGAGCGCCTACCTAAAGACGCCCGAATGCGCCGGCCAGGTGCTCGGCCCGCAGGCCGTGCCCAAGGAACCGGAGGGGCAGGCGTGACGCCGCTCAATCGCCGCCAGGCTCTGGCCCTGGGCGGCGCGCTTCTCCCCTCGTCTCTCTTCGCTGATCCCCGGAGGCCCGGCCCCATGACCGCTCAAGCCGACCTGCTGCTCGTCAATGGCAAGTTCACGACGCTCGATCGCAGCAACCCCCGCGCCGACGCCGCCCTAATCCGCGACGGCCGGTTCGCCGCCGTCGGCGAGGAGCGCGAGGTCCGCCCCGCCGCCGGACCAAACCCCACGGTGATCGACCTGAAGGGCCGCCGCGTCATCCCCGGCCTGATCGACAGCCACATGCACATCATTCGGGGCGGGCTAAACTACAACATGGAGCTGCGCTGGGACGGCGTGCCGACGCTGGCCGACGCCATGGCCATGCTGAAGAAGCAGGCCGCCAACACCCCGCCGCCGCAGTGGGTGCGCGTGGTTGGCGGCTTCACCGAGCACCAGTTCGTCGAGAAGCGCCTGCCGACCCTGGACGAGATCAACGCCGCCGCGCCCGAGACGCCGGTGTTCATCCTGCACCTGTACGACCGCGCTCTGCTCAACCGCGCCGCCCTGCGCGCCGTCGGCTATACCAAGGACACGCCCAACCCGCCCGGCGGCGAGATCCAGCGCGACGCCTCGGGCGAGCCCACAGGCCTGCTGCTGGCCCAGCCCAACGCCACGATCCTCTACGCCACCCTGGCCAAGGGTCCCAAGCTCCCGCCCGAATACCAGCTGAACTCCACGCGCCACTTCATGCGCGAGATGAACCGCCTGGGCGTCACCGGCGTGATCGACGCCGGCGGCGGCTTCCAGAACTATCCCGACGACTACGCGATCATCGAGAAGCTGCACGCGGACGATCAGCTGACCCTGCGCATCAGCTACAACCTCTTCACCCAGAAGCCGAAGGCCGAGCTGTCGGACTTCCAGAGCTGGTCCAAGCAGGTGAAGCCGGGCCAGGGCGACGACACCTATCGCCACAACGGCGCGGGCGAGATGCTGGTCTACAGCGCCGCCGACTTCGAGGACTTCCGCGTCGAGCGTCCCGAAATGCCGGCCAATATGGAGACCGACCTCGAGCCGGTCATCCGTCACCTGGTCGAGAACCGCTGGCCCTGGCGGCTGCACGCCACCTATGACGAGACCATCACCCGGGCCCTCGACGTCTACGAGAAGGTCAACCGGGACATGCCGTTCGACGGCCTGCACTGGTTCTTCGACCACGCCGAGACGATCAGTGAGCGGAATATCGACCGGATCGCCGCGCTGGGCGGCGGCATCGCCGTGCAGCACCGGATGGCCTTCCAGGGCGAATACTTCATGGAGCGCTACGGGGCCAAGGCCGCCGAGGCCACGCCGCCGATCGGCAAGATGCTGAAGGCCGGCGTGCCGGTCGGCGCGGGCACCGACGCCACGCGGGTGGCCAGCTACAATCCGTGGGTCTCGCTGAACTGGCTGGTGACCGGCAAGACGGTGGGCGGCACGCGCCTCTATCCGCCGGCCAATCGCGTCGACCGCGAGGAAGCCCTGCGCCTGTGGACCACCGCCAACACCTGGTTCTCCAACGAGGAGGGCAAGAAGGGCCAGATCGCTGTCGGCCAGCTGGCGGACCTCGCGGTGCTCAGCGACGACTATCTGACCGTTCCCGAGGACGAGATCCCCCACCTGTCGTCGGTGCTGACCCTGCTGGGCGGCAAGGTGGTCCATGGCGAAGGCGACTTTGGCAAGCTGGCGCCGGTGCTGCCGCCGCCGATGCCTGACTGGTCGCCGGTGCGGACTTTCGGCGGCTATCAGGACCGCTCGCGCGGGCATGCCCGGGCGCTGGCCAGCGCTTGCGGTTGCGCGAGCAGCTGCAACGTCCACGGCCACAACCACGCCGCCGCCCTGGGCGCGGACGCCCCCACCGCCGACGCGCGCTCGTTCTGGGGTGTGATGGGCTGCGGCTGCTGGGCGGTGTGAGGTGGCCACCCCCGCCCCCATCGCCGCCCTGCTCCGCGCGCCCGTCTTCAACCTCGCCGCCCGCGTGCTGCTGACCCTGCCCTACGGGTGGAGCGGCCTGGCGAAACTGGCGGACCTCACCGGCGCGCGGGCCGAGGCCGCCGGCCTCGGGCTCAAGCCGGCAGGGCTGGTCGTCACCGCGACGATCGGGGTCCAACTGGTCGGTTCGTTGCTGCTCATCACCGGACGTCAGGCGTGGCTCGCGGCGGGGGCGCTGGGCGTGTTCACAGGCCTGGCCACCCTGATCGCCCATCCGTTCTGGACGATCGCCGAGCCGATCGCACGTTTCCACGCGCAGAACACATTCCTTGAGCACCTGGCCCTGATCGGCGGCCTGATGATCGCCGCCGCGCTGGCCGAGAAGGGACGTGCGCCATGAGCCAACCCCGCAGCCCCTTGGCCAGCCTGACCGCCGTGGTGATGGCTTTCGTCGGCGGCTATGTCGACGTGGTCGGCTTTGTCCTGCTGTTCGGGCTGTTTGTCGCGCACGCGACCGGCAACCTTGTGATGCTGGGCGTCGGCCTGGCCGGCGACACCGGCGGTCTGGCGACCAAGCTTCTGGCGCTCCCGGTGTTTGTCGGCGCGGCCGCAGCCACCTACGCCCTGATCCGCTGGCGCAAGCAGCGGGGTCAACCCTGCGAGACGCTGGTCCTGGCGCTACAGGCCGTGTTGCTCCTGCTCTTCACAGTCCTGACGGCGCTCGCGCTGCCGGCGGCCAGCGCGGACGAACCCTTGGTCATGCTGGCGGGCCTCGTCGGCGTGGCGGCGATGGCCGCCCAGAACGTCGGCGCCCGCGCGGTGTTCGCCGATCTGGCGCCGACCACCATGATGACCGGCAATGTGACCCAGGTGGCGATCGACCTTGTCGATCTGGTGATCGCGCGCGGTCGACCGGACCCGTCGCTCACGGCTCGGATCCGCAAGACCTGGCCGCCCGTCGCCGCGTTCGCCTTGGGCGCGATCGGCGGCGCAATGGGCGTGATGTTCGCCGGTCCCTGGAGCCTGCTCGCGGGTGCGGCGGCCGTGGCGCTGCTGGCGGCGCTGTACGCCGCCCGTCGTTGAGATGAAGACCGCGTCGCTGGCCGTCGCCCTGACGACCTTCGCGGCCGCCAGCGCCGCAAGAGCCGACGACGCCCCCGCCTTCAAGCTCGTGCGTGCGGACGAAGACTATGCCCACCTCCGGATCGTCCCCGAGCGGACGGGTCTCGACCGGCTGCGCTACATCCCCCTGGGCGACGAGGCCTATCTCAGCCTCGGCGGCGAAGCGCGATGGCGGATCGACGCTACTAGCGCGCCGCGCTTCGGGCTGGGCCGCGAGACGGCCGACACCTTCGCCCTGGGACGCCTGCTGGTGAGCGGCGATCTGCACGTCGCCTCGGCCCTTCGGGTCTATGGCGAGCTTGGACTGCACCGCGATATGGGCAAGCGGGCCGCTCCCGCCCCCACTGACCGCGACGGCCTCGACGCGCAGGTGCTGTTCGTCGACCTGACGCCTGCCCCGGGCTGGCGACTGCGACTGGGCCGACAGGAGCTGCTGCTGAACCCGACCCAGCGCTTCGTCGCCGTCCGAGAGGGGCCGAACATCCGGCAAAGCTTCGACGGCGTGCGCCTCACACGAACGATCGGCAAGCTGAAACTGGACGCTTTCCATCTGCAGCCTGTTACCCCCTCGCCCGGCGTCTTTGACGACCAACGCAGTCGCAGCCAGCGCTTCTACGGCTTGTACGCCGCAACGCGGCTGTCGTCGCAGACCAGCCTGGACACCTATGTTCTGGGCCTGGAGCGCGACCGTTTGCGGTTCGGGTCGATCACCGGCGACGAGCGGCGCATCAGTCTCGGTGCGCGGCTGGTCGGGTCAGCAGGTCCGGTGGATTACGAGGCCGAGGGCGTCGCGCAGGGCGGTCGTTTCGCCGGTCAGCCGATCCGGGCCTTTGCCGCGTCGGCCGGCGGCGGCTACACCCTTGCGCGTTCCTGGAAGCCGCGCTTGGGCCTGCGCCTCGACATCGGGTCCGGCGACAGCGATCCGACCGACCAGCGGCTGGAAACCTTCAACCCGATGTTTCCCAAGGGCGCCTATTTCAACGAAGCCGGCCTGACCAGCTGGGCCAATCTGATCGCCCTGCGCGCCAGTCTAGGCCTGACGCCCGCGCGGGCCCTAGGTCTTGAAGCCAGCTACGCCACCCATCGATGCCGGACGCGCGCCGACGCCATCTACCTCCAGCCCCTCACGCCGCTCGTCACACGCTGTGGAGGGCCCTCCAAGGACCTCGGCGCCGCAGCGCAGCTGGACGGGACCTGGCAGGTGAACCGCAACCTCAAGCTCCAGGGCCAGCTGGTTCATCACACGGCGGGCGAGGCCCTCGAGATCCAGGGCGGCAAGGCCGTCACCTTTGCGACCCTGATCGCCCAGGTTCGGTTCTGATCCCGGGCCACAGGGCTCCGCAGCGTCGCCGCCCGGCCGTTTTTGCAGCCTGAAAACCCAACCGGCCGAGCTCAGCGTGACAACACGCTCCGCCGGGGCCGGCCCCTCGCGCGCTCGTCCGACATCGGCTGGCGGCGGCGCAGGAAATAGAGCCCCGCCAGGATCGTACACACCGCGCCCACCAGGCTCGTGGCGTAGAGGCTGGCGACGAAGAAGTTCAGCCAGTCCAGGGCGACCATGGCCAGGTTGCGCCAGATCAGCAGGGCGACGCTGCCCAGATAACCGGAGGCGTCCGCCACATAGATCAGAAAGCCCGCCGTGCCGACTTGACCGCTATAGGCGACCATGCGGTCGAACAGCATGGCGTTGAACGGCGTATAGGCCATGTAGAGACCCGCGCCCGTCAGGATCATCCAGGCCAGCGGCGAAAGCATGTTCGCCTGGAAGGCCAGGGTCGACAGGCCCAGCACGACGAAGCCCGCCAGGATGACGCCATGCATCACCAGGAGGGCGCGAAGATTGTCGCGCACCAGCATGACTGCCCCTAGGACGCCCAGCGCGATCACCGCCACAGGCAGTTCGCTGGCGGTGAAGACGTCCGAGGCCTGGCCAAAGCCCAGGGCCGCCCAGATCTCGGCGGCGAAGTTGTCGCGGAAGTCCCGAAGCGCCGTCAGCAGGATGTAGGACAGCACCAGCAGGGCGATCCCGGGAGCGTAGGTGGCCAGGAACGCACGACGCTGGGCGCGATTCATGGGCTGGCGGCGCACGCGGGCGGCTTCGTCCTCGGCGCTGGGCGGCGGCAGCTGGGTCAGCGCCCAGACCGAGATGGCCAGCAGCGGCATGAAGACCGCGCCGGTGGCGGCGGGCATCCAGAACGCCGAGACGTCCAGGTCGCTCACAAGCCACTTGCCGACCGACTTCACCACGCCGGACGACAGGATGAAGCTGGCGCACAGGATCGCGCCCAGCACCTCGGACGTCCGCCGCCCCTCCATGTAGCCGAACACCAGGCCCCAGATCATGCCCAGCGGCAGTCCGTTCAGGAACAGGGCCAGGACGTTCCAAGGCGCGGGAACCACCGCGAAGGCCAATAGCGCGATCCATGATGCGCCGATCAACGCCAGAATAGCCGCGCCACGACGCGTGGGCGCGATCTCCGAGATGACCTTGACGCCGATGAACTTGGACAGCGCGTAGCCGATCACCTGGGCCAGGACGAGCGCGATCTTGTAGTCGATCGCAAAGCTCCAACCCTCGACCACGCCGAAGGTGGCCGCCGCGAACGGCTTACGAAAGGCGTACATCGAGAAATAGGCGCAGAACCCCGCCAGGCCCGCGAACAGGGCGAAAGCCAGCGGATGGGCGTGTTCGAGCCAGCGCCGAGGACCAGATGTCATGGGAACGCCCCTTGTGGAGCGTTCTGGTCTATACCACGTACATGTCGGCCCGATGACGCGCCAAGGCGCTAGCGAACGCGTGTGTCCACGCTCACCGTCAGGGCGTCATGACGCCAGTATTCCTGATCATACTCCACGACGTTGCCCTGAGCGTCGTAGCAGGTGCGAACCAGGCTCAGGCCCGGCAGACCCGATTTCACACGCAGGGCCTCGGCCTCCCCGCGTGTCAGGGCGCAAGGGCGCATATCGACCTTGTTGCGCGCGACGCCCACGCCATAGACCGCCTTCAGCACGCTGGTAAGCGAGCCGTTCAGGTCGTGCTCGATCAGGCCCGGCGCGCGGGCCGCATCGACGATGATGCTCTCGATCAGCACCGCCCGCCCGTCGATCGAGCGACGCCGGTGAATCCAGTACATCGGCGCCCCGACCGGGCGCGAGAAGATCTGGGACAGCACGCCATCGCAGGCGATCTCGACCTTGCTGAGCGTTTCGGTCTCGGGCCGCCGTCCCTGCGCCTCGACATAAGACATGAACCCCTCCCAGCGGGTCGGGTCATAGACGACGGGCGGCGGCGACACGTACCAGCCGCTGCGATCCTTGCGGTAGATGATCCCTTCAGCCTCAAGCTGGAACAGGGCCTCGCGCACGGTGCCCCGGGCGACGCCGCCGCCGATCTGCAGCTGGCGTTCAGAGGGCAGGCGCTCGCCCGGCTTGAACGCTCCAGCCGTGATGCGCGCGGCGATATCGTCGCGCACGCCGATATACTGGAGACTGTCGGGCTGTTGCATCAAACGACCTGGTCGGCGGTCGAATCCCGCCAAGTACAAGGATGTGAGGGGGGCGCCCCCGGGTCAAGGAACCCTATGGGTCATCGACGGGCGCTCAATGCGGTGTCACGAAAGATTCGTCATCCAGGCGCCCGATCTGGTCTATACCAAAATTGTTTGCTGAGGCGAACCATGCTAGCGGAGCGACGCTTTGGACGCTTACGTTTGGCGGCCCTGGTTTGACGGATATCGCATGACCTCCAGCGCTTCGGCCGACGCTTTCCTGACTGAGATCACCGAGCTGTTCGCCCGTCTGGGCGGCCTGCACTACGGCGAAGACATCACCCAGATGGATCACGCCCTGCAGACGGCGCTGCACGCCAAGCTGGACAATGCTTCGCCCGCCCTGGTCGCCGCCGCCCTGCTGCATGACATCGGCCACCTGATGCAGAAGATCGGCGAGGACGCCGCCGACCGGGGCATCGACACCCGGCACGAGCAGATCGGAGCCGGCTATCTGGCCCGCGCCTTTGGTCCTGATGTGACCGAGCCGATCCGCCTGCACGTGGCGGCCAAGCGCTATCGCGTCGCCGTGGACCCCGCCTACGCCAGCCGCCTCAGCGACGCCTCCCAACAGAGCCTGGCCCTGCAGGGCGGCCCGATGCGGCCCGACGAGATCAAGGTCTTCCTGGCCGATCCGTACGCGGTGGCGGCGCAAAGGCTTCGTGGCTACGACGAGGCCGGCAAGGATCTCGATGCGGAGGTCGCGAGTTTCGAGAGCTACCGCGACCTGATGCGCGGGCTGATCGACGAGGACGGCAAGCTCTAGGCTGGCCGCTCGCCCCGCGCGATCCGCGCTTCGATCTCGGCCAGCGCCGGGCCCAGCTCGGCGATCGTCTCGACCACGTAGTGCGCGCCAGCGTCCCACAGGGCCTTGGCGGACGCCGCGACACGGGCCGCCCGGTCCTCGGCCGGCAGACTGTTCAGCGCTTCCAGGCTCAAGCCCACGCCGTTTCCGGACGCCGAGAGACCGATGGTCCAGGCGCCGGCTTCGAGACCTTCGCTGATCCCCACGACCGCATCGTCGACCTTGACGCACGCCCTGGCTGGCCACGCCCCCAGGTCCACAAGCGCCTTCCACATCATCAGCGGCGAGGGACGCCCCTCGCGCGTCTCGCCGGCGCAGACCACGACGTCCGGCGCATGGCCCTGGTCGGCCGCCAGCGGCAGGATGTCGGCCATCATCGGGCGCGTGTAGCCGGTCGTCGAACCGATCCGAACGCCGCGCGCGCGCAGATCGGCGACCAGAGTCGCCGCCCCCGGGATTAAGACGGCGCAGTCCCGCGCGGCCGCGCGCATCTTGGGTTCGACCGCGTCGTGCAGACGATCGACGTCGGCCTCGTCGCTGACTTCGCCGTGGCGCGCGCGCCAGGCCTCGGCCACGCGCGGCGCCGCCAGAAGAGCGCGGATGTGATCGCGCTTGGCGCGGCCCATGTCCAAGCGGGCCTCTGACTCGGTGATCTCGACGCCGGCCTCGGCGAACACCTCCAGCAAGGCCAGGACGGGCGCCCGGCAGCCGAAGTCCACCATCGTGCCGGCCCAGTCGAAGACGACGGCCTGGATCGGGCTTTGGGTCACGCGAAGGCTCCTTCGGGAAGGTCAAACAACTCGGCGACGACCGTCTCAGCCAGACCAAAGGCGGTCGAGGCGCCGGTCCCGCCAGTCACCACGACAAGCCGCACGTTCGGCATGGGCGTCTCGACCAGGCTGTGCCCGGCGGCTGAGGCGTAGGTCCCGGTCCAGCGTTCCAGCACCGCCGGCGGCGTCTGGCCGAACACCTGCGCGAACTCGTCCAGGATCAGGGCGTCGACATCCTCGCGGCCGAACGGATCGGGCGTTGGCGCATAGTGGTGGCTGTCGCCCACCACCAGCGAGCCGTCAGCGCTCTGGGCGACGATCAAATGGACGCCATGCTCCAGGTGCGCGGCCTGCTCGGCCTCGAGGCGCGCCCGCAGGGCCTTGGCTTCCGGCAGGTCGGCATAGCCGAGATAGCGAACGAGGCCGAGGTCGGACATGACCGGCGCGGGCAGCCGCCAACCCGGATCGGCCAGCCGCAGCATCTGCAGCTTGCAGCGCGTGACGCCCGCGCGGGCGAAGGCGTCGGGAAACAGGGTCACGAGGTCGTCACCCGGGCACACGACGATGGCCTCAGCCTGAATGGGCCCCGCAGAGGTCTCCAGTCGCCCGCTCTCGACGCCGCGCACAGCAACACCGCGCTGGAAGGTGACGCCGTGAGCCGCCTCAAGCCAGGCCGCCAGGCGTGGGATGGCGGTGCGTGACTCCACCCGCAGGTCGACACTACTGGTCAGACCGCCGAGCACCTTTCCCCGCCTTGGTAGTCGGTCTCCCAACGCCTCGGCGTCGCGCCAAGCGCACCCCTCGGCCATCTCGGTTTCCAGGAAGGCTTCGAGCACCGCCTTGGCCTCCGGGCGTCGCGCGATCATCGTCAGGCCGCGCTGAAGCACCTCGACGCCGGCCGCAGGGGCCACCTCGCGCCAGACGTCCGCCGAGCGCCGCGCATGGTTCCAGACCCCGCCCCGTTCCTGACCGGTGACCGTCACGAAGCCGAAGTTGCGCACCGATGCGCCGTTGGCCTGGGCGTCGCGATCCACAACGACGACTCGCTTGCCCAGCCGCGCGGCGGCCAGGGCGTGGGCCAGCCCCACAATACCCGCGCCGACGACGGCGACGTCGAAACCTTGCTTCAAGACAGACCTTCCCGTTGGCGCGCCGCGTCTTCGGCGACCAGATGCTGCAGCACGCGCTTCTCCAGCACCAGCATGGCGCCGACGCCATTGGTGCGCATGACCAGCCCCTCCGACAATGGCGACGCCGCGTCGCGTAGCGCCTTCGCGAGACGTTGAAACTCCGGGGCCGCCGCGCCGTCCACACCGTGGAAGGCGCACAGCTGTCGCCAATCGAGCGCAAAGCTTTCGAGAAGCTGGCTGAACCGCCCGATACGGGCGCGTCCCTCTGAAGCGTCGCCAGCGAAGATCAGCTCGCCGCGAAGATCATCCAGCAACCACTGGACCTCGGCCGCAGGCATGATGGGCGATCGCGGATTGACCTCGGTCAGCAGCGGATCGTCCGCGGTCGGATCCCAGCCGACCTTGCGCCATTGGCCGCGCGGCGGCGGCGCGGCTTGAACGAACCGCCAGAAGGCGGCCGTGCCCGTGGTGTCGGCGACCAGGTGGATGCGCTCGCCGCTGGCGTTGTTCTCAACATGGTGGCGGCGCCAGTTGTCAAAGACCCACGCCTCGCCGGCGCCCATGTGCACGGCCTCGCCGTCGCAGTGGAAGCGGACCTCCGGCCAGGTCAGGACCGGGATGTGCAGCCGCACGCGCGTGTGCCAGTGATAGTTGATGTCGGCGTGTTCCGGCACGCCCGCGCCCGCCGCCAGGCGCATCAGCCTTGATCGACTCCAGACGACCCCGAAGCCCGCCAGGACCTGCTTGAGATAGGGCATGGCCTCCAGCCACGGCGTCGGCGCCATGCGGCCGTGGACGGCGTCGGTTTCCGCGCCGTCGACGCTGATCAACCGGGCGGCGCTGTTGCCAGGCACCTGATCCGGATGCGGCACCCAGGCCTGCGGCGGCAGGGCGGCCACCTCGGCCTGCAGCCGCGCGACATCGAACAGCAGGGGCAGTTGGAAAAAGGGTCGTGAAAGCCGCATGGATCAACCCGCCTCCATCAGCGCATCACCCAGGGCCGCGCGCAGCGGAGCAAGCCAGGGTTCATACCGCTTCCATTGCGTCAGCCCTTCTCGTCCGATCGGCTGGCGCACCTGCTCGGAACTGGGCGTACGGATGCCGCGACGGGTCTGGTGGAAGCTCAGGCACGACGGCTCGAACACCAGTCCGCCATGGGCGAGCATGCGGCCCGTCGCAGCTTCCAGGTCCTCGACCACGTCCTCGTACTGAACGCGAAGTACGCGGCCGGGCAGGACGGCGTCCCAGTGGCGCATGAGGTCGAGATAGATCCGGTAGTAGCCGGCGATGTCGTCCAGGCTGTAGGTGAACTCTTGGTTGGCTATCCCAAACAGCTGCTTGAAGTTGCTGAAACAGCAGGCCATCGGCTCGCGCCGTACATCGAGGATCGTCGCGTTGGGCAGGATCAGGTGGATCAGCCCGATGTGCCAGAAATTGTTGGGCATCTTGTCGATGAAGAACGGCCGCCCCAGCCGGCGATAGGCGCGCGTCTCGCCCAGGAACCGCTCGCCCAGCGCACGCGCCTGGTTGGCGGTCAGCCGCAGAAGCGTCGCCGGATCGATCGGCAGGCCGCAGTCGGGATCAAGGCCGCAGAGTTCGCCCGCATAGCGACCGATCTCGGTCAGCTCGTGCGTGCCTTCCACCTGGGAATGGGACGCCAGGATCTGCTCGATCAGCGTCGAACCTGAACGCGGCAGGCCCAGTACGAAGATCGGCGCCGGATCGGGGGCGCCCCAACCCGCACGAGCGGCGAAGACGTCGGCGGTCAGCGTCCGCTTCAGGCGGTCGGCGCAGCGTACGGCGATATCGTGGCGATAACGACAGGAACCGCGCCGCAGCGCGTTGCCGCGCGCGTAGAAGCCCCACGAGGCCGCGTACTGGCCCTGATCCTCCAGCGCTTTTCCCAGGGCGAAGCGCAGATAGACGCGATCCATGTCGTTGAGACCCGGCCGCGCCTCGGCGGCTTTCATCCGAGCCAAGTCTTCTTCCGCGAAGCGATGGGTCTTCAGATTGGCCAGGCTGAACCAGGCGACGCCGTGGTCGGGCCGGACGGACAGGGCGGCGCGATAGTCGGCGACGGCCTCGGCGCCGCATCCCATCGCCTTCAACGCGTTGGCCCGCCACAGACGCAGGTCAGCGATCTCGTCCGCCGACTCGCAAGGCCCCGCCAGCAGACGGGCGTAGAGGTCGATCACCGGCTCGAAATCACCCAGGCCCAGGCAGGCCGCGCCATAGAGTTTCAGATAGGCGCGGTCGTCAGGCGCGAGCGCCAGGAGCCGCTCGGCTTGCTGCCGCGCCGCCTGATGCTTCTGCCCTTGCAGCAGGGCCATGGCGTAGTCGAAGCGCGCCTCGACATAGTCCGGCGCCTGATCAACGATCGCCGCCAGAAGGGCTTCGGCCTGCGCCAGCGCGCCGCGCTCCAGGCGGATGCGCGCCAGCAAGCGCAAGGCTCCGACGGTCTCGCCGGCCGCGCGCAGATGATCCGTCAGCACCTCTTCCGCCGGTTCGAGGTCACCATCGGCGAGCAGGCTTTGGGCCACGACAATCGGCGGCGGAAGCTGCTGCAACGTGGCCAGACGCTGGGCCGCGATGCCGGCGTCTTCCAGATCGCCCCGCAGGCGGTGCAGTTGCTCCAGCATGTCCCAGCAGGCCGGCAGCGCCCGGTTCAGCGCGACCGCCTCGCGGAGAGCGGCGATGGCCGCCGCGCTATCACCCAGCGCGATCAGCGCGTGTCCCTGCTCCTGGTAGAGGCGACTGAAGCGCGGGTGCTGAGCCCGCAGGCGCTCCAGCATCGCCAGGGCCTCGGGGAACCGCCGCTGCTCGCGCAGCGCGCGGGCCTCGCGCAACAGCACCTCGCGCGCGTCCAGGTCCTGCGCTGCGATCACGACGCAGCGCTCGCGTTCAGCAACAGCGCCAGCCAATCCGGGTCCGGTTGGTCGGGGTCGTAGTATTCGAAGATCAGATGGATGCGGTCGGTCTCGCCGTCGTTGCGCACCCAGTGAGGTCCCAGATTGTCGACCTCGACCGCCTCGCCGACCGGAAAACGATGCTCGGCCCCGCCGAAGAACGACACCACGCCGAGATTGGTCGTCAGCGGCACGTGGATCTTGTGCGGCCATTTGGCGGCGGGATTGGCGTCGATGTGCGGATGGATCACCCCGCCCGCCGGCATCCTGGCCAGCATCACCCGGGGAAAGACGCCCCGCGCATAGCCGTAGTCGCGGACGGCTTGCGCCAGCACCGGCTCCAGCAGGCGCCGCCAAGGAGCCCAGGCCGGACGATCATGCGCGGCGCGCCAGTCGCGGGGGCTGTCGACGAAGCGAAAGACGATGTGCCGGGTCGTATCCAGCACCTCGAACTTGTTGGGCTTGGCGGCGTTCTCGGCGGCCCAGACCGCCTCGGGGATCGCCAGAACGGCGGCGCGCAGATCGGTGATGTCGATCACGCCCAGCCGGCGAACCGCCTGGGTCTTGCGGGGATTGGGCGTCAGCACGAACGGCGGCGAGTTCATCTCACGCCCTCGAAGTCGTAGCCGAACAGCGCCAGATCCTGGGCGTAGCGGGCGGCGACGCCGTCGATCAGCGTCTGATCATAATAGGCGCGATAGTCTTCGTGCCGGGTTCCGTTGACCCGGTCGAGCGGTCGCGAGGCGATGCCGATCCGCGCGCAGAGGGCGTCGTAGGAGCCCTGCATGTCCTCGACCCGCCCGACCTGATCGGCCAGCAAGGTCTCGCCGTCGTCATCGACCAGCAGGGCCGCCTGTGGCTGGAACAGGATATGGCCCTCGGGCGGGTCCACGAACAGGAAGTGGCGCATCGCCTCGAGGGGCTGACGCTGAAAAAGGTCGCCGCCGCGCAGCATGAAGGCGCAGTAGGAGACAAACCGATCAAAAGGATTACGGACGAAAGCGAACTTGAAATAGGCGGCGAACGCCTCGTCGCCGAGGTATGGCCGCACCTGGCGCAGCGACAGATGGCCGTGCTGGACCGCCGCCAGGTCAGCCCAGGGAAAGCGCTTGTTGACGAACAGGCCCACCTGCTCGAGGTCCTCGTCGCCCATCTGTTCACGTAAGGCCTGTCGCACCGCGTGGGTGCCGGTCTTGGGCACGGCGGCGAAGATGAAGCGGTGTCGGTGGGAAACAATCATGTGTTCCGCGCACGAAAAAGCGCCCCGCTCGAAGAGCGAGGCGCCGTCCGTGGTCCTGATTAGAACTTGTAGCTGAGACCCATCATGTAGGTCGAACCGCTCTGGGTCTGGTTATACAGGTAGCGGTTCTGACCCCAGAACTGGGTGTCCTTCTGGTTGGTCAGGTTGATCGCATCCAGCGAGACCTGGAGGCTGTCGGTGATGTTGTAGTAGGCCGCCGCATCCACATAGGTGGAGCCCTCGAACCCGCGCGTGCTGGCGCTCATCGGAGAGTCGCTGCGTCCAGTGTACCAGCGGTTCCGGTGGCTCAGCGAACCGCGAAGGCCCCAACGATCGGTCTCGTAATACAGCGTGGCGTTGTAGCTGGTGTTGGAGATGCCGGTCAGCGCCTCGTCGGCGTCGACATAGGTGTAGTTGGCGACCGCTCCCAGCTTGTCGAACGGCGCGGGCAGGAACGAGAACTCGGCCTGCGCGGCCAACTCGACACCGGTTAGCGTCTTCGTGCCGGGGATGTTCACCGGCATCGAGAACTCCTTGACGATCGTGCTGGCCGTCGCGCCCGGGATCGTGGTGAAGGGCACGCCGGTCTGGCTGAACGGCACGTTCTCGAGGGTTTGCGTGCCGATGAAGTTCTTGATGCTCTTGTGGAACACGCTGGCCGACAGCAGGCCGACCTTGCCGAAGTAGTACTCAACCGACACGTCCAGCGTATTGTCCTTGTACGGCTTCAGGTTCGGATTGCCGCGCGAAGCGGTGATGACACCCGAGTCCGAGTCCTTGAACGCCGAACCTTCGGCGGCCATCGACCCCATGCCCGGGCGGTTGAGGTTCTGGCTCGCCGAGAAGCGAACCTGAACCTCAGGCGTCAGCTCGAGCACGGTGTTGAGCGCGGGCAGGACGCCCGAATAGCTGCCTTCAACATCGGTCGTACCCAGATAGGCGTAGCTGTCGCCCTGGATCCAGCCGGTGCTGTGGGTGTCGGTCTGATAGCCGCGCAGGCCGACATTGCCGCGGAAGCGCTTGCCGAACAGCTCGTGATCCCAGTCCAGCTGAACGTACTCGGAGATGGTCTCTTCGGTGGTCGTGTAGACGTTCTCGATGTCCTGCAGCGCGCCGCCCGTGCCGTCGGTGTTCGGACCGAGGCGGTGATATTCCTTATACTTGGCGAAGGCCTTGCCGTAGTCGCCGATCAACCAAGACCCAAAGTCGTTGCTGTACACCGAGGTGACGTCCGCTACCGACGTGCCGCGCATCTTGCTGCGGGTGCCGTTGACGTTATCGTCGTAGAACAGGTCGCGGCCATCCTGCTGGAAGCGGTGATAGGCCACGCCCGCGCGCAGGGTCAGGGTTTCCGACAGTTCGTAGCGGGCGTTCAGCACGCCCTCGCGCAGTTCTGACTCGTTGTAGAAGCTGCGGTAGTAGAACGAGTCCATCGCATAGTTGGCGGCGTTGGTCGGATCCCAGTTCGGATACTGGAACGAAGCCGACCGGCCGTCCGCGCCGAAATTGGCGACCAGATTGCCCTTGGCGCGCATGTAGAGCTTGTCGTCGTAGGGCGTCCTGTAGGTCGACTTTTCGTAGCCGACATGGCCGTCGATCACGAGACGGTCCGAGGCGTCCCACTTGCCGGTCAGGGCCAACTGGTTGAAGCGGTTCTTGTTCAGCGAGCGGCGGTGCTCGCTGCCGAAGGTCGTGCCGGTGACGTCGAGCGCGGTGACATAGCCGCTGCTGTCATAGGTCAGGCTGTTGATCACCGACGACTTCTGGAACGCGCTCGGCCAGATGGTCGCCGCGGCGGTGTCGAACGCCACCGAGCCGGTGGAGGCCAGCGGACGCGTGGCCAGATGCAGCTCGTCGCGCTTTGTGGTGAAGCGGCCGTGCAGGGCGTCCACTGTCAGCAGGAGGTTGTCCGTGGGCTGCCACTGCAACGCCGCCGTGAGGCCCAGGCGCTCCATTTCGGCGTTCCAGGACGAGATGCGGTTGCCGTCCGCGAAGTAAAGGTCGCCGGACTTGAACTTGGCCTGCTGGGCGGCGCTGAGCTTGGAGATGTCCAGGCCCTTGGCGACCAGCGACGCCATGGTCGAGGCGCTGGGGCGGCTGTAGTTGTAGGTGTTGTGACCCTGCTCGGTCGTCTGCCGCTTGGCGTAGGCCACCGAGAACAGGGCGCCGAAACGGTTGTCCCAGTTGTGGCTGAATAGCGCCGCGACGCGCGGCTGGGTGTCCTTGGTGTACTCGTTGGTGCCCAGCTTCAGCGACAGCGCACCCTTGACGCCGGGCTTGTAGTCGAACGGCTTGCCGGTGAAGAGCCCGACCGTGCCGGCCATGCCGCCCTCGTTCTGCGCGGCCTGGAAGGTCTTCTCGACCTCGACCCGCGAGAACAGTTCCGAGGCGAAGATGTTGAAGTCGAAGGCCCGGTCGCGCGAGCGCTGGCCGCGGCTGTCCTGAGCCGAGTCGACATTGCCCAGCACTTCCATGCCATTCAGTTGAACGCGGGCGAAGTCCGGTCCCAGGCCCCGCAGCGAGATGCGCCGGCCCTCGCCGGCTTCACGATTGATCTGCACGCCCGGAAGGCGCTGCAGCGACTCGGCTAGGTTCAGCTCCGGGAACTTCGCCATGTCTTCGGCGACGATCGCGTCCTTCTGGATCACGGACTCGCGCTTGATCGCGCGGGCGTCGGCGAGCGACTTGCGATAGCCGGTCACGACAACCGCATCGACGGTCTCGCCGGCGGTCGAGTCGGTGGAGGTCTGGCGCGCGAAGGCGGCGGTGGCGCTGGCGTCGGCCACAAGGACGGCGACCGTGCACAGCAGAAAGCTCTTCAGGTTCGGACGCCAGGCCCGAACAGGATGTGACTTCGACATAAAATTCCCCTGCCCCAACTGGTATGGACCAGTGTCTTTAAGCAGGCGGTAGCGACACCCACGTGACAGTGCGCGGATCGCAGACAAAATTCCCTCGACCTGAGTCTGGAAAGCGATCCGGGGAGGACACCTGCGCAAAATGAACCTGAACGGACGTATCCGCCGGAAGGCCGATGCACCTGAATCTCGAACTTTTTTGGACTATACCAAAGCTCGATGGAGCGTCGCTGGCGAATGGCGCTCGAATCCCGCATCAGTCCATCGCGTCTTTGGCGCGGACCCCATACCGTCCGCTCTGCCGTGACGATCAACAAGCAGCCTGGGCAAACACCCGAACGACGGCCGTCGCTTGGAAGGGACTTCTTGAGCCGTATGTCGCCGACAACAACGGACCGCCCGTTCGCCGATAATAGCGGATGCTAGGGACTCGCCGGAAGAGACGCCCTTGAACCTTGTGCAGATCGGTTTCTTAGACCCTGCACGGATTTTCCTGAGCGGTCACAGATGGTGAGGTTCTGATACGCGGCCACCTCGCGTGGCGGGATTGCGTGACCATCGTCCGCACACGGCTACCGAAACGGCCACCGTAGTCGTCTCAACACTGCTTGGAGAAAATGGCGCGCCCGGAACGATTCGAACGTCCGACCCTCAGATTCGTAGTCTGATGCTCTATCCAGCTGAGCTACGGGCGCGCACTGCCTTGCGGCGAGGCGGGGGAGATAGCCCAGCCATTCCGGGGACGCAAGCCCGGTTTGCAGGATAATTTCGAAAAGTTTCGCGCACCAACGTTCAGCGAAAGGCTGCGCGTTGCGCAGCCGCGCCCCAGAGGCCGGTTTTGGGGGCGCCAGAGACCTATCGGGACGTGACAGCGGTTCAGGTTTGGTGTCCATGGAGCCATCCGAGGCGGCGGGCAGGCCGCCTCTAGAGTCCGTTGCGAGGATCCGTATGCGTCGTTTGGCTTCCCTGCTCGCCCTGTCCGCCGCGTTACAGCTTTCCCTGGCCCCGGTCGCGGCGCTCGCCGAGTCGATCCCGCTGGCGATGCCGACGCCGCGTCCAGCCGCCACCTCGACGCCCGCCAAGGGCATGGTCGCCGCCGCCAATCCGCTGGCGGTCGAAGCAGGTCTGCGGGTGCTGCGCGACGGCGGCTCAGCCGTCGACGCGGCGGTGGCCATCCAGGCGGTGCTGAGCCTGGTTGAGCCCCAGAGTTCGGGCCTGGGCGGCGGCGCTTTCCTGATGCTGTACGACGCCAAGAGCGGCAAGATCACCGCCTATGACGGCCGCGAGACCGCGCCGGGCGGGGCGACGCCAGACATGTTCATGGGACCGGACGGCAAGCCCCTACCCTTTGTGAAGGTGCTGCTGTCGGGCCGCTCGTCCGGCGTGCCGGGCGCGGTGGCCATGCTGGCCCAGGCGCAGAAGGAGCACGGCAAGGTCGCCTGGAGCACGCTGTTCAAGGACGCCGAGACCCTGGCCGCCGACGGCTTCGTGGTGAGCCCGCGCCTGGCCGGCATGATCGCCGGCCGCGCGCCGCAGGCCTCTCAGCCCGACGCGGTGAAGTATTTCACCAAGCCGGACGGAAGCCGCTACAAGGCCGGCGACGTGCTGAAGAACCCGGCCTACGCCGAGACGGTGCGCCGGATCGCTACCGAGGGTCCGTCGGCGATGTATGAGGGTCCGATCGCCCAGGCCATCGTTGACCGCCTGCGCGAAGGCGAGTTGCCCGGCAGCATGACGCTGGAGGATCTCAAGCGCTACAAGCCGCGCGCGGGCGCGCCGCTTTGCCGTCCTTGGAAGGTCTACACTGTCTGCGTGCCCAACCCGCAGTCCAGCGGCCTGGCGATCATCCAGGCGCTGCAGATGCTGGAGCACACCGACATCGGCAAGCGCGGCCCCACCGATCCGGTCGCCTGGACCCTGCTGGCCCAGGCCGAGCGGGTCATGTACGCCGACCGCGACCGCTATGTCGGCGACCCCGACTTCGTGACCGTGCCGGTCGAGGGCCTTCTGGACCCGAAGTATGTGGCTGAGCGCGCCAAGCTGATCACCGACAAAGCGGGCGCCGCACCGCCTTTCGGCAAGCCCAAGGGCGCGCCCAAGGTCGGCGTTGACGCCACCCAGGAGCCCGGCGGCACCACCCATTTCGTCGTGGCGGACACGGCGGGCAATGTCGTCTCGATGACCACGACGGTGGAGAGCATCTTCGGTAATGGCCGGATGGTGGGCGGCTTTTTCCTGAACAACCAGCTCACCGACTTCTCGTTCTCGCCGGTCGAGAAGGACGGCGCGCCGGCCGCCAACGCCATCGCCGCTGGCAAGCGGCCGCGCTCTTCGATGGCTCCGCTGATCGTGCTGGACAAGAAGGGCAAGTTCCTGGCCGCCGTCGGCTCGCCGGGCGGCAACGCCATCCTGTCCTATAATCTCAAGGCCATGGTCGGACTGTTCTACTGGAACCTGAACATGCAGCAGGCCGTCTCGCTGCCGAACCTGGTGGCGCGCGGCGAGAACTTCTCGGGCGACGCTGATCTGTTCGGACCGGAGATGCTGGCGGCGCTCAATGCGCGGGGCGTGGCGGTGAAGGTCGGCCAGCTGGAGACCTCGGGCCTGCAGGGTGTGATCGTGCGCCCGGGCAATGTGCTGGAAGGCGGCGCCGATCCGCGGCGCGAGGGCGTGGCCAAGGGGCTCTAAGGGCCTCTCAGGTCTGGGCTTGGTGTTCCTCCAGGCCCGCCTCGACCTCGGCCCGGGAGAACACCTCTTCCTGGCCGTCGACGAGCAGCTCCGCATCGGCGGCGTTCTGGACGGCGACCATCGCCGCCACCCGGCGCAGGGCCGAGGGCGCGTCGGGGGCCTCGACCGTGATCTCGTGGATCGGCGCGGCTTCCGGGGAGTCTCCCAACTTCACCGCGATGGTCCAGGTCGGGGCCATATCGACTTCCTCTAGAGCCTGTCCGCTTTAGATAGGATCAACTAAACCAGATAAACAGGCTATAATTCATAGACTTAGAGCGCGCTCGAGCGGCTTTGCCGCCTACACTTAAACCTAACGCGCTCTAGCGCGCCGAAGCGTCGGCGGCCTTGTCGTCAGGTTCAGGCAAGGGCTCAGGCGCCCCGGCCAATGTTAGATCGAACACCGAACCCCCGGGTCCGGTTTCCACCAGCGCCAGATCGCCGCCATGACCATGCGCCAGCTCGCGGGCGATGGCCAAGCCAAGACCCGTACCGCCGCGACGCACCGAGCCGACGAACGGCTGGAACAGATTGGCGCGGGCGCGCTCCGGCACACCGGGCCCGTCGTCGGACAGGCGCAGGACGCTCGCCCCCTCAGCCCGACGAAGCTCGACAAACACCTTGCCCTTACCGCCCCGATCCGGGGCGCCCTCGATAGCCTCGCGGGCGTTGCGCAGGAGGTTGGTCAGGATTCGGTGCAGCTGGTCCGGATCGGCCAGCACCTGCTCGCGCGGGCCGATCACGGTTTCGAGGCTGACGCCCTGGGGCGCAAGGCCCGCATCCTCCGCGGCCATGTCGAGCGCGGGCCTTAGCGGGATGATCCGGGTGACCGGCTCGGGCTCCTTGGACTTGCCATAGGCCATGACGTCGGAGGCCAGGTTGATCGCGCGATCAAGGGCCCGCTCCAGGCGCGGCAGGGCCTGGGCGACCTTGGGGTCCCCCAGCGCCGCCAGGCGGTCCGAGGCCATCTGGGCGCTGGTCAGCATGTTGCGCAGGTCGTGATTGATCTTGGCGACCGCCTCGCCCAGCGCAGCCAGGCGCGCCTTGGAGGAGAGCGCCGCCAACAGGTCGGCCTGCATGCGGTCGAGCTCAAGCTCGGCGCGGCCGATCTCATCGCGACGATTGGATAGCGCAATGCGCGCGGCCGGATCGTCGGGATCGCTGCGGAAGGCTTCCATGGCCAGGGTGATGCGCTGCATCGGCCGCACCAGGAAGATGTTCAGGAACGCATAGACCAGCACGCCGGCCAGGGTGGCCACGAAGATCGTCACACCCGCCAGCTGCCAGAAATAGGCGACGAGTCTCGCCTTCAGCGGCGCGTCGGGCAGCACTACCTCGATGAACTCAGCCTTGCGGAAGCGGGGCTCGGCCATCACGCGGACCATAGCGCCCTTGGGGCTGGTCAGGGTGTAGAATGGGGCGGCCAGCCACGAGCCCGGGTTCTGGCGGCGCAAATCCACGAGGTAAGGCGTCTCGAAAGGCTGCTTGGGCGGCAGGACGAGACGGCGTGCGCCGTCGACCTGTACAGCCACGGTGACCGCGCCGGCCTGGTCGAACATCTGGTTGGCGACCGCGTCGCTGACCCGCAGCTCCGGATCAGACTCGGCGATGGTCGAGGCCAGTTCACCGGCGCGGACGCGATCCAGAAGCCACTGCTCCTCATAAGCCGCCAAGGCCGGGGGCAGGATCAGCAGGCCGCCGAAGTTGACGACGACGGCGGTGAACAGCAGGAGGCGCGCCGACAGACCGCCCGGCCACGGAAAGCGCTTCCGAGGCTTCTGGGCTTTGTCTTCCGAAGGCGAGCCGGGTTCGACCATCCGGGGCGGTTACTTCTCGTCCAGCGACGCGATCGCGCGCCCATTGCGCCAATGGCGCCACAACGGCGGCAGAAACGCCAGCACGCCCATGCCGATGATCGGCAGATAGATCCGCGGCGACAAGAGACTTTCCACCGTTACGGGGCCGCCTTTGGCGAACACGTGTCCCAAACCCGCACCGATCCCCGCATAGACGAAGGAGCTCGGGATCATGCCCAGCACCGAGGCCAACAGGAAGGTGCGCCCTCGGACATTCATCACCCCGGCGGCGACATTGACCGCCAGCAGCGGAAAGGCCGGGATCAGTCGCAGGGTCAGCAGATAGTTGAAGGCGTCGCCCTTAAAGCCCTCGGCGATCCGGGAGACGAAAGCGCCCGACTTCAGGCGCAGGGCGTCCCCAAAAGCAGTGCGAAACACCAGGAAGGTGATCGTGGACCCGCCCGTGGCGCCGGTCACGGCGGCGAAACCCCCGCCGACCGGTCCGAAGAGGAATCCGCCCGACAATGAAAGGATTAGAGCGCCCGGCAGTGAAATCGCCACCGAGCCCATATAGATCGCCAGATAGATCGCAGCGCAGGTCAGCGGATGCTCGTGCGCGAAGGCTTGCAACTCGGTCCCGCGTCGGCGCAGCTCCTCCAGCGAGAGATGTTCGACAAGGCCACTGGCGAAGGCGGCGACGCACAGTATCGCGACCACCGCCAGGGGGCCGAAACGGCGCAGGCGCGTCAGGACCTGCGCACGGGTCATGCGGCGCCGATCGCGTCCTCGACGGCGGCGAAGCCGTCGGCGCGAAGACGGGCCGCGAGGTCGCGCTTAATCCGGGTGACCAGGCCTGGCCCGCCATACACGAGCGCCGAGTAAAGCTGCACAGCCCGTGCGCCAGCCCGGATCTTGGCGTAGGCGCCCGCGCCGTCGGCGATCCCGCCGGCGCCGATCAGCGCCACACGGCCGGCCGCCGCCGCATGGAAGCGCGCCAGCACGGCGGTGGACGCCTCCAGCAGCGGCGCGCCTGACAGGCCCCCGCCTTCGCCGGCGAAGCGCGACTTCAGCGTCTCGGGCCGAGCGATGGTGGTGTTGCTGACGATGATCGCATCCAGGCCCGCATCGACGACAGTCTCGACAATGGCCTCGACCTCGCCGTCCTCCAGGTCGGGGGCGACCTTCAGGAAGATCGGATAGTCCGCGCCGGACGCGACCTTCAGCGCCGCCCGGGCCTCCGCCAAACGTCCTAGTAGCTCTTCCAGCGCCGCCTTGGTCTGCAGCGCGCGCAGGCCCGGGGTGTTGGGCGAGGAGATGTTGGCGGTGAAATAGTCCGACAGGCCCCAGAGCCGCGTCAGGCCGGCCACATAGTCCTCGATGCGGTCGCTTGCGTCCTTGTTGGCCCCGATATTGGCGCCCACGACGCCGCCTCGCCCCTGACGCGCTGCCAAGCGCTGGGCGAACGGCTCAAGGCCGTCGTTGTTGAAGCCCATACGGTTGATCACCGCCTGGTCCTCGGTGAGCCGGAAAAGGCGGGGACGCGGATTGCCGGCCTGGGCCAGCGGCGTCACCGTGCCCGCCTCTACAAAGCCGAACCCGGCGGCCAGCATGGCGTCGGGAACCTCGGCGTTCTTGTCGAAACCTGCCGCCAGGCCCACGCAGTTGGCAAGCTCCAGACCCGCCAGCTTCACCGCCAGGATCGGGTCGTCGGGTTGAGCGTCACGCGGGCCAAGACCCCACTTCAGACCCCGGATGGCCCAGCCGTGGGCGTCCTCGGGGTCGAAGGCGTGCAGGGCGCGAGCGGCGATGTCGTGAAGGCTCATGCGAGATGGTCGCCCAGTTGCGGCACGCCGTCGGCGTCCAATTCAAGATCCGCCTCGCTCGTCACGTCCGACGCGAGCAGCGGGCGATAGAGGTGCGGGAACAGGGCGCCGCCGCGCGAGGCCTCCCACTTGAGGGCGTCGCCCAGCGGTTCGGCCTCGACCGCCAGCAGGACGAGGTTGGCCTGGTCCTTGAACCACTTGGCGGCGGTCTCTTGCGCCTGATCGCCGGCGGACAAGTGAATGAACCCGTCAGCCAGATCGACGGCCGAGCCTTCAAAGCGGCCAACGGCCTTCGCGGCGTCCCACTCGGCGCGGGACAGAATCTTGTAGATCAGGGTCATTCGCCGCCCATCCCGCCGTTCTCGTTGGCGTAAAGCAGATGCTCCAGGCGCGGGCTATCCGTCCCGTCCCACGCCAGGACGACGACCGTCGAGGTCGGAAAGCGGCCCCGCAGCTTGTTCGTCTGGATCGGCGAGGCCTCGCCCCCGAGGCAAAGCCGCAGGGCCAGCTCGTGCATGCCAGGGTTATGTCCGACCACCATCACCGTTCCGGCGGCGTCGACGGCGTCCTCCACGGCCTGGAGGATCTCCTCCGGATCGGCGTGATAGAGGTCACGAAGGTGCTCCATGCGCGCCTTCGGGAAGTGCGCCGCCAATTGCTCGGCCGTCTCGCGGGTGCGTCGCGCGGATGAGACCAGAAGAAGATCCGGTTCATAGGCAAGGCCCGCCAATGCCTTGCCCATCAACGAGGCGTCGGCTCGGCCGGTCTCGGCGAGGGCGCGCTCGAAGTCGCCGCCGCTCTGGGCGTGCCGCTCGGCCTTGCCGTGGCGCATGAGGATCAGTCGCTCCATGGCGCTCTCCATAGCCGTCCGCCGCCTTGTCAGGAAGCCGGCGGTTGACACCTTCTTCGCCAAGCGCTCCAAGGCGGCATGGCTGCGCTCGATCTGATCACGCCCGCCGGCGGGGGAACCTGGCGGTTTCCCGCCAACGAACCCCTGCGGCTGGATTCTGGCGGCGTCATCGAAGGCCTGGAGGTCGCCTACCAGACCTATGGCCAGCTGAATGCGGACAAGTCCAACGCGGTCCTGATCTGCCATGCGCTGACGATGGACCAGTATGTGGCCTCGCCGCACCCGGTGACGGGCAAGCCTGGCTGGTGGCCTCGCCTGGTCGGTCCCGGCAAACCCCTCGATCCCGCACGGCATTTCATCATCTGCTCGAACGTGATCGGCGGCTGCATGGGCTCGACGGGCCCGGCCTCGATCAATCCGGCCACGGGCAAGACCTATGGCCTGTCGTTCCCGGTGATCACCATCGCCGACATGGTGCGGGCCCAGGCCATGCTGGTCACCGCCCTGGGGGTCGAGACCCTGTTCGCCGTCGTCGGCGGCTCGATGGGCGGCATGCAGGTGCAGCAATGGGCGGTGGATTATCCCGAGCGGATGTTCAGCGCCGTGGTGCTGGCCTCGGCCTCGCGCCACTCGGCACAGAACATCGCGTTCCACGAGGTGGGTCGCCAGGCGATCATGGCGGATCCCGACTGGCGCGGCGGCGCCTATGCCGAATACGGCGTGCGTCCCGAGAAGGGGCTCGCCGTGGCGCGCATGGCCGCGCACATCACCTATCTGTCTGAACCCGCCCTGCAGCGGAAGTTCGGCCGCGAGCTGCAGCGCGACGGTCTCTCCTGGGGCTTCGACGCCGACTTCCAGGTCGAGAGCTACCTGCGCCACCAGGGGTCCAGCTTCGTCGACCGGTTCGACGCCAACAGCTACCTCTACATCACCCGGGCGATGGACTATTTCGACATCGCCGCCGGCCATGGCGGCGTGCTGGCCAAGGCGTTCACCCGGGCGCGGCACTTGCGCTTCTGCGTGCTCAGCTTCTCCAGCGACTGGCTCTATCCAACCGCTGAGAACCGTCACCTGGTCCGCGCCCTGACCGCCGCCGGGGCCCGCGCGGCCTTCGCCGAGATCGAAAGCGACAAGGGTCACGACGCCTTCCTGCTGGACGAACCGGTGATGGACGCGGCGCTGGAAGGCTTTCTGGCCTCAGCCGAACGTGATCGGGGGCTGATTTGAGCAACGCCGTCATCCGCGAGGACTTCCGCGAGATCCTCCGCCTGGTGCGGCCCGGCTCGCGCGTGCTGGACGTCGGTTGCGGCGAAGGCGCGCTGCTGGACCTGCTGGCGCACGAAAAGCAAGTCGACGCCCGGGGCCTGGAACTGAGCGCCTCGGGCGTGGCCGCCTGCATGGCGCGCGGCCTGTCTGTGGTTCAGGGCGACGCCGACCTGGACCTCGACCACTTCCCGGACCGCTCCTTCGACTATGCGGTGCTGTCCCAGACCCTGCAGGCGACACGCAATCCGCGTCACGTGCTGGACGAGCTGCTGCGCATCGCCGACCGCGCCATCGTCTCGTTCCCGAACTTCGGCCACTGGCGCGTGCGCTGGTCGCTGCTGAGCCGGGGGCGGATGCCCGAGACCAAGGCCCTGCCCCTCCCGTGGTGGTCGACCCCGAACATCCACCTGTGCACCCTGGCCGACTTCATGGCCCTGACCGAAGACCTCAACCTGCGGGTCGACGCCAGCGCGGCCTTCGCCGGCAAGGGCGCGGCGCGCCAGATGGACCCGACCAGCGCGCTGGAGAACTGGCGCAGCGAGACCTGCCTGTTCATGCTCAGCCGCAACAGCGCGCCGCCCATTCGGGAACTTCCGCCGAGCTCGGGCGATCTCTTCGACGGATGAAGACGTTTCGTCTGATGACCTACAACGTCCACCGCTGCGTGGGCACCGACCGCAAGCTCGACGTCGAGCGTGTGGCCGAGGTCATCGCGGCTGAACGCCCCGACGTTGTGGCTCTGCAAGAGCTGGACGTAGGCCGCGCCCGCACGCAGAGCGTCGACCAGGCCCACCGACTGGCCGAACTCCTGAAAATGAGCTTCCACTTCCACCCGGCCATGGCCGTCGAGGAAGAGCTCTATGGCGACGCGATCCTGACCGCCCTGCCCGAGCGTCGCATAAAGGCCCAGGGCCTGCCGCTGTATCGTCGGGTGCCGGGCCTGGAGCCGCGCGGCGCTCTGTGGATCGAGGTCGAGGTCGGCGGCGTCAAGGTGCAGATCATCAACACCCACCTCGGCCTCGTGCCGCAGGAGCAGAAGCGCCAGGCCGCTGCGCTGCTGGGTCCCGACTGGATGGGCGATGACGCCTGGGTGGCCCCTGGGGTCGTGCTGGGCGACTTCAACGCCACGCCCTATTCGACCACCTATCGCATGCTGCGGACAGCGCTGCGTGACGCTCAGGCGCCCAGCCCGGCCTGGCTTCGCCCGGCGACGGCCACCTTCCCGTCGAGCTTTCCGTTCATGCGGATCGACCACGTCTTCGTGACCAAGGGTCTGGAGACACGCGCGGTGAAGTCGCCCTACGACGCCCGCGCGCGCTTGGCTTCGGACCATCTGCCGTTGGTCGTTGACCTGGAGATCACGGACGCAGGTGCTCCGGCGGGAGCGGCGGCGGCGCGGTGAGGCGAGCGAGGTCACGGCGCAGTCGCTTGCGCCGCCCCCATGGCCGCCAGGCGTCGTCGGGCGCTATGGCGTCGCCCAGACTCCAGTCGGCGATGAACTGCTGAATCCCGGTCAGCTTGCGGATGGGCACGGGCTGAAGCCGTCGCGGCGGACCGCCATGGACGTCGAGCGCGTTAATCGCCGCCGCGAGCCCCCCTTCCCGCTCCATGGCCTCCAGGACGTCGAGCGCGCTGCGATCGATAAAGTGGCCGACCAGACGGCCCAGGAAACCTCTGATCGTCTCACGCTCACGATCGTCACGCGCCTCGAACGCCAGGTCGCACTCGCTGTCCAGACCAATCGAGCGGTTGTTGAGATTGGCCGACCCGATCCGCAGGACCTGATCGTCGATGATCGACACCTTGGAGTGGACGATGATCGGTCCGCCCTTAGGCGTATGGGCCGAAAACGCCGAGAAGCGGTGATGCCGGTCGACCTCGCGCAGGCGGTTGATCGCCGCCGTTCGCGCGCTGTCCATGGTCATCTGATCGAAATAGCTGGGGCTACGCGCGGGTCCGATGGTGACCACCTCGGGACCGTCGGGCTCAGCCAGACGCTCGGCCAGCGCTTCGACCAGCACCGGCGAGGTGACGTACTGGTTTTCCAGATAGATCAGCCGCTTGGCGCGCCGGATGGCCGACAGGTGCAGCAGCATGCATTCGGTGATCTCGGGCCGCCCCCGCCAGCCGGCCGAGGTGCGCGCGACCGCCACCGGCGTGCGGCGTAGATCGGGCAGGAGGCCTTCGGGCCACGGCGTTTCCTCGGGGCGCACCGGCCGCTCGATGGCGTCGCCGCCCGACGCCCGCCAGCGGTCAACGAACAGATCCGCCATCGCCTCTCCAGCACGACCGTCGACCAGCATCGAGACCTCGTGGCGAGGCGGATAGCGCCGGCCGGTGGGCAGGCGCCGCAAGGGGTTCTCGTCGAGGTGGCGGGTGTCGTCCCAGCGGTCGACGCCAATATCCCCGCCGCTGACAAGCGCGGTGACGCCATCGATGATCACAGCCTTCTGGTGGTGGCAGGCGCTGGCCGGCAGGGTGGCGTCCAGGCGGTATTTGACGCGTGATCCCGCAAAGAAGGCCGCGCCGCGGTGCGGGCCGAACAATTGCGAGGCGGCGATCGGAAACGGCATGTCCCAGGTGAGCACCCGCACGTCGAGGGCCGGGTTGAGGGCGGCCTGACGCCGCAGGATCAGACCGATCCGATCCGCCGAGGTCGGGTCGCGGCTCTTGCGCACGCGGTCCGGGTCGAGCCGTGTCAGGGGGTCGAACACCCAGGCCAGGATCCAGATCGACTTGCGCGCCGCCAGCAGCAGCGGTTTCAGCGCGTCGAAGGTTTCGTCGTTGTCAATGAACAGGGCGACGCGGTCGGCGGGCTCGACCCGCCAACAGTTGTAGCCCGGTTGAAAGACGGAAGCGCGCTCGTCCATGTCCACCCAAAAGCCGCGACTCGCTGAGCAACGCGCGGAAGGTGTTATGGCTCCGCTTGAGCGCGCGGTCTTGTGAACTCTTGCTGAGATCAGCCCGCGATCGCCGCAGCGTCGCGCTCGCCCGTGCGAATGCGCAGGGCCTGTTCCAGATCCATGACGAAGACCTTCCCGTCGCCGATCTTGCCCGTGTTGGCGGTGCGCTGCAGGGCCTCGATCACCGGCTCGAGCACGTCGGTTGGCACGGCGATCTCCAGCTTCACCTTGGGCAGCAGCTTCACCTCGTATTCGGCGCCGCGATAGACTTCCGTCTTGCCCTTCTGGCGGCCGTAGCCGCGCACCTCGGTGACGGTCAGACCTGACGCGCCCGCCTCTGTGACCGCTTCGAGCACCGCGTCCAGGCGGCTCGGCTTAATCACGGCGACGATCATCTTCATGGCGCGGCTCCCGGGAGCGAACGGTTTCTAAGAGTCCAAGCTAGGCGCGCAAACGCCCGGCTCCAAGTGCGTTCAGCGATCAAGGCCGCTCGGCGCCTTAGGAACGGGCGCCTTGTTGACCGGAACCGGGCGCTCACCGGTCTGACGCACCGGCGTCGGTCCGGCTGGACTGGGCAACAGGACGCCCGGCGCGAAGACCCTGGCCCTAGCGCGATGGCCGCGTGGCTTGACCGCGAAGGTCTGCTTGATGGCCTCCATCAGGATCACACCCGCAAAACGGGGCCACAGTGTCGCGCCGACCTGCTCGAAACCCTCGGCCCAGCTCGACATGGCGCCGACCGGCGGAACATAGAGCGCCCGCGTCCACCCCGCTGGCTCCAGCCCGACTTCGCGGATCAGGCTCTCCAGCTGGCTGCGGCTGTAGGGCCGGCCATGACCGAATGGCGTGCCCTCGGCCCCCGCCCACACGCCGTCGCGGGACGAGACTGCGACGATCAGGCGGCCGGTCGGGGCCATGACCCGGCCGATCTCGGCCAGGAGGGCGGCCGGATCGTCGGCCTCCTCCAGAGCATGGACCGCCAACACCCGGTCAAAGAGCGCGTTGGGCAAGGGCAAAGCGGCGTCCTCGACGAGACACGCCTGGTTACGGCCGCCATGCGGCCAAACCTCGACGCCCTGCTGAGCAGGCATGGCGGCCACCACGCGGCGGGCCTTGGCGCGCGCCGCGTCCAGGAAGGGCGTGGCATAGCCGACGCCCAGCACGTCGAGGTCGCGGGTGTCGCCCCAGGCCTCCTCGACCTTGCGCGTCAGCATGGTCCGCGCCGCGCGGCCCAGCGGCGAGGCGTAGAAGGCCCTGAGATCGAGCACGTCGCGACGCATTGAGTCTCCCGAACCACGAGGCCTTCGTTGTAGGCTCGCCCGCGTCACCGCACCAGAGCACCCCCATGGCCTTGATCGTCCACCAATTCCCCTGCCTGTCCGACAACTATGGCTTCCTGGTTCGCGACCAAGCCAGCGGCAAGGTCGCCACGGTCGACACGCCCGACGCCGACGCCATTCTCGCCGAGCTGGGCAAGCTGGGATGGTCCTTGGACATGATCCTGAACACCCACTGGCATCCGGACCACGCGGGCGGCAACGCGGTGCTGAAGACGGCGACGGGCGCCGAGATCGTCGGCCCCGCCGAGGTGACCCGCATCGCGCCGCTCGACAAAGCGCTCGTCGACGGGGACGTGGTGATGCTGGGCGAGACCCGCTTAGACGTCATCGACACCGGCGGTCACACGCTGGGTCACATCAGCTATCACGACGCAGAAAATGCGATCGCCTTCGTCGGCGATACGCTTTTCGCCCTCGGCTGCGGTCGCCTGTTCGAGGGAACGGCCGAACAGATGTGGACGTCGCTTCAGCGGCTGACCGATCTGCCGGACGCCACAACCGTCTACTGCGCGCATGAGTACACCGCCTCCAACGCGCGCTTCGCCCTGTCCGTCGACACGGCCCCCGTGGTGAGAGAGCGCGCCGACGCCGTGTTCGCGGCCCGCGAGCGCGGCGAGCCGACCGTGCCGACGACCATTGGCGCCGAGAAGGCCACCAACCCGTTTCTCCGCGCGCCGCTTCTGCGACCGGACGCGCCCTCGCCGGCCGAGGCTTTCGCCGAGATCCGTGCGGCCAAGGACGGGTTCAAAGGATGAACGACATGACCAACCAAGGCCTGGGCCTCTCGGGCGATCTGGGCGCCAAGGAAATCGTGCGGATGCTCGACCTGCAGCCTCATCCTGAGGGCGGCTGGTATCGGCAGACCTTTCAGGATGCGCCGGGCGCAGATGGACGGGCCGCCTCGACCTGCATCTACTATCTGCTCGAAGCCGAACAGATGTCGGCCTGGCACCGCGTCGATGCGGTTGAAACCTGGCACTACTACGCCGGCGCGCCCATCTCGCTGACCCTGTCGCCGCCCGACGGCAAGGGCGCGACCGCCTATGTGCTGGGTCCCGACCTGCGCGCTGGATGCCGTCCGCAGGTGGTCGTGCCCACGTCGTGGTGGCAGACCGCCGTCAGCCTGGGCGCCTGGACGCTCGTCGGCTGCACCGTCGCGCCAGGCTTCCGCTTTGAGGGCTTCGAGATGGCTCCGCCGGACTGGACGCCCTCCAAATCCTGAGTCGGCGACCACGAAGACGCGGTTCCTTGTTCCAGATCAGCGCGCGATCACATGCCCCGAGTAAAGCTTGAGGGCGCCTGCGTCAGCATGTCGCAGGCGCTCAAAGCGGGTACCCATTGTGGGCAACTTGGTCGCATGGCGTCGTAAGTTGAGCCATGCAATCCATTTCAAATTACATGGAAGCGCCGACTCCGGGGGGAACTAAGTCGCCTATGTCTGAAGAGTACGCCAACGCTCGCGCCGCATCTCGGTATGCGACCGATTACATTCTGCGCTGGGTTGAGATCGCGAACGAAGTCCACGGGTCGGACCTGCTTTACGCGCTCGTTTTCACAACGCTGTGGGCCGGAAACTGCTCGCATATCCGCGGCGGTCACTATGCCGATGTCGATGACGTGCCGCCGGATCATGAGCGCCGCCCCCTGACCGTTCGCCAGGTCGCCGACTCGCTGGGCCTCCCCTACGAGACCGTCCGACGTCGCTTCGTGGAAATGCTCGAGAAGGGCATGGCCCAACGGGTGGGCCGCGAAGGGTTCATCGTTCCCCATTCCGCCTTGGCCAAACCCGAGGTGCTTCAGGGCCTGCGCCGCTCGCACCAGAGCCTGACCCGCTTCTTGAAGGACCTGAAGGCGATCGGCATCGAGGCGGCCTAGGGGCTCTAAACGCTGCTGCCCCGCACGATCAGCTCGACGGGCGACAAGGCCGACTCGACAGGTTCACCCGCCATGCGGGCGAAGAGACGATCGACCATCTCGCGCGCCGCCAGCGACAGGTCTTGGCGCACCGTGGTGAGGGGCGGCGCGCTGTGGCGCGCCAGAACGATATCGTCGAAGCCGACCACCGCGACGTCCCCCGGAACGCTCCTGCCCGCCTCCGACAGGGCGGCGATGGCGGCCAGTGCGATGACGTCGGAAAAGGCGAAGACCGCATCAAAGCTCACGCCGCTGGCGACAAAGGCGGCGATCGTCTCGCGCGCCTCGTCCATCGTGTAGTGCGCCGGGACGACCAGGGCCGGATCGAAGGGCAGCCCCGCTCCCGCAAGACCTTGCTGATAGCCGTCGAACCGCTGAGCCGCCTCCGGGGCGTCAACGGCGCCCAAGAAGGCGATCCGCTTGCGTCCCGCCTTCGCCAGATGCGCCACGGCCATGCGGCCGCCAGCGACATTGTCGCTGCCGACCGAGCAATAGGTCTGTCCGGGCAATTGAGCGCCCCAAACCACCAGGGGCTTGTAGGTCCGGGCGACCTTGTTCAGGACCTCGTGCTGATTGCTCTGCCCGATCAGAAGCAGTCCATCGGCGCGATGCGCCTGGATGATCCGCTCCAGCCAGCCCGTCTCTGTCACGACCACCTTGTGCAGGAGGACCGCATAGTTCCGACGGGTGATCTCATCGGCAAGCCGCCCGACCATCTCCAGAAAGAACGGATCCGAGATCAGTTGCCCTGTCTCGTGAGCGAGCGGGATGATGACACCGATCGTGTCGGTCTTGCGGAGGCGCAGGGACCGCGCCGACTGGTTGACGACATAGCCGTGCGTCTGGGCGATCTCGACAATCTGATCGCGCAGCGGCTTGGGGATCAGCGGATTGCCCGCCAGGGCCCGGGACACCGTGGAGATCGACACGCCCGCCATGCGCGCGATGTCGGCCATCTTCAGGCGACTTTTCTCGGGCGGCTGGTCGGTATCGGGGTTCACCATGACGCGACAATAAGACCCTGCGACCGAGCGGAAAGGCTCGCTGGCGTCGCATGACGCTAGGTTGCGTTTGCGCCTCGACACCGTTGAGGAGGTATCGACTACCGTTCCTCCACGGCGCCGTAAACCGGTGCTGCGCGATTATGAGTATTTTGAGAGAACGCCGTTCGACCGCTCATCTAGCGATGGATCACCTTGATGATCTTTTTCGACGACGGTCGCCCCGCCAAGCCCTGCTCCGGGGAGTAGGTGATGGTCAGCGCCCCGTCCTTCAGCGTGGCCGACGGCTTGCGCCCCTCGGTCAGCAGGACCCGTGCGATACGCGAAATCAGGGTTCGGTCGCCCTTGCGCGCCATGCGCTCGAACGCCTCGGCGACGATGGTCGCTGAGTCAGCGGCCAGGACCGAGGTTTCCGGGCGGACGTCTTCCACCGTGGCGAACTCGATATCGCGCTGCGCCGCGCGACTGGCGCGCGCCGTCGCGATCCGCACCCGCTGCACGAACACACTGAACGACAGAATTGACGGAGGCTGGATCGATTGCGCCCGCCCCGAAAGGGCGGCCGCCGCCCCCATCGGCGCATCGTCGGTGAAAAGAATGATGCCGCCGAGCTTGGTGACCCGCAGCACCGGCTCGCCCAAATCGTTGCGATAGATGACGTCGCCGCGCGAGGCGGGCTGGGCCTGAAGCACCCAGATTTCCGCGCTGTTGTCGAACTTCATCAGCGGGCGCGGCGCGGCCTGATCAAAGATGAACGCGCCGCCGGTCTCGGAGACATAGCGCGCCACGGGCGGCGCCGGCGCGCGGCGGGCCTCCGCCGCCCCCTTGTGACCCAGCAGAGCGTCGCGCAGAGAATGCGGAAGCTGTTGGGCGTGCGCGGACGCCCCCATGAGCATCAAAGCGGCGATCGTCAGGGCCGCCCGGGCGCCCCAGTCGCCAAACTCCGCCTTACAGAATGTCATGCGATCCGTACTGCCCGTCGACTAGGGCGAATCTTGGACGCGTAAACGCCGATCACCCGAAGCCCGGAACATGAGGCCAAACCGCAACAGCGGCCGTCAAGTCCGAGCTTCGGAGACCAATCCTTAGGCCATGTACTGGCCGCCGTTGAGGGTGAGGGTGGCGCCGGTCACGAAGCCTGCGCGCTCGCCCGCCAGGAACGAGACCATGTCGGCGATTTCCTCGCCGCGGCCCAGGCGTCCGACAGGGATGCCAGCGACGATCTGGGCCAGCACGTTCTCGGGAACGGCCGCCACCATTTCGGTGTCGATATAGCCAGGGCAGATCACATTGACCGTGACGCCCTTCTTGGCGTTCTCCAGGGCCAGGGCCTTGGTGAAGCCGATCAGGCCAGCCTTGGCGGCCGAATAGTTGGTCTGCCCCATCTGGCCCTTCTGGCCATTGATCGAGCTGATGTTGATGATCCGACCCCAGCTGCGGTCGCGCATGCCTTCGATGACCGGACGAGTCATGTTGAAGGCCGAGTCCATGTTGACCCGGATCACTTCCGACCACTGCTCATAGGTCATCTTGTGCAGCATGCCGTCGCGGGTGATGCCGGCGTTGTTGACCAGGATGTCGATGGGGCCAAGCTCGGCCTCGACCTTCCTCACGGCCGCCTGGCAGTCGTCGAACACGCCCACATTGCCCTTCACAACCATCACGCCCAGCTCCTTGGCGCAGGCCTCGGCGGCGACTTCGTTGCCGGAATAGCCGGCCGCCACCTTGTGGCCGTCGGCGATCAATCGCTCGCAGATGGCCCGACCAATCCCGCGGGTGCCGCCGGTCACGAACGCAACTCTCGTCATGTAACTCTCCCGATCGCTTTTCTTGTGTTGAGAGGCGGCCCGCCGAAAAGCGGGCCGCTTGAGGTTGGCTCAGACCGCTTCCACGCACATGGCCACGCCCATGCCGCCGCCGACGCACAGCGTGGCGAGGCCCTTCTTGGCCCCCGAGCGCTTCATCTCGTGGACCAGCGTGGTCAGGATGCGTGCGCCCGAAGCGCCGATTGGGTGACCGATGGCGATGGCCCCGCCGTTGACGTTCACCTTGGCGGGATCCAGGCCCAGTTCTCGCACCACGCACAGGGCCTGGGCGGCGAAGGCTTCGTTGCTCTCGACGAGATCGAGATCCGAGACCGACCAGCCGGCCTTTTCCAGCGCCTTCTTAGAGGCCGGGATCGGGCCAGTGCCCATGATCTCTGGCTCGACGCCGGCGTTGGCCCACGAGGCGATCTTGGCGAGCGGCTTCAGGCCGCGCTTGGCGGCCTCCTCGGCGCTCATCAGGACAAGCGCGGCGGCGCCATCATTGAGGCCCGAAGCGTTGGCGGCGGTGACCGAGCCCTCCTTGGTGAACGCCGGCCTCAGACCCTGAACGCTCTCGATCGTCGCGCCGTGACGAATGAACTCGTCCTTGTCGACGATCGTGTCGCCCTTGCGGCCCTTGATGGTGATCGGGACGATCTCGTCGTCGAACTTGCCGGCCTTCTGGGCGGCCTCGGCGCGGTTCTGGCTGGTCACCGCGAACTTGTCCTGGTCCTCGCGGGTGATCTGCCAGCGGCTGGCGATGTTCTCGGCCGTCTGCCCCATGTGGTAGCCGTGGAAGGCGTCCCACAGGCCGTCCTTAATCATGGTGTCGACAAACTGCAGGTCGCCCATCTTCTGGCCGCCACGCAGGTTCTGCGCGTGCGGCGCCTGGCTCATGCTTTCCTGGCCACCGGCGACGACGACCTTGGCCGAGCCATCGGCGATCTGCTGAGCCGCCAGCGCGACGGCGCGCAGGCCCGAGCCGCACAGCTGGTTCAGGCTCCAGGCCGGGGCCTCGACCGGGATGCCGGCCTTCACCGAAGCCTGACGCGCCGGACCTTGGCCAGCGGCGGCCTGCAGCACCTGGCCCAGGATCACTTCATCAACGTCGGAAGGCGCGATCCCCGCGCGCGACACGGCGGCCTCGATAGCCGCCTTGCCCAGCTCCGAAGCCGGCAGGCTGGCCAGGGCCCCGTTGAACGAGCCCACCGGCGTGCGGGCGGCGGAAACGATGACAATCTCGCTCATGCGATAGCTCCCGTGACGATCTGACGTGACGCTTCGCGGGTGCGGCGCCCGTTATTTTGCAATGCAGCATCAACATGCACGCCACGACCGCGTTCGTCACGAGCACATTTTCACGCCTTCGCGACGCCTCCAAGTCATCAGACCACTGGCGTCATGCCTTTGCATTCGCGATAGTGCGATGCGAAAAGCGGACGTAACCGCTGTCTAGGGAACGAAATGTCCGAGAACCCTGAAAAAGGCGAAACGGCCGCCGGAAGCGAGAAATCGGCCGGCCAGCGCGTGATCATCAAGAAATACGCCAACCGTCGCCTCTACAACACAGCCTCCTCCTCATACGTCACCCTCGAACACCTCTCGGACATGGTGAAGGAGGGCGTCGATTTCGTAGTCTACGACGCCAAGACAAACGACGACATCACGCGTTCGGTCTTGACCCAGATCATCTTCGAAGAAGAAAACCGCGGCGGCGGCCAAAATCTGCTGCCCATCCAGTTCCTACGCCAGTTGATCGGCTTCTACGGCAACTCGATGCAGGCTTTCCTGCCATCGTACCTTGAGATGTCGCTGGAAAGCTTCGCCAAGCAGCAGGAGCGCCTGCGGGGCCAGTTGTCGACCATGGCGCCCGGCAAGATGCCGGGCATGGGCGTCTATGAAGACCAGATCCGTCAAAACATGGCGCTGTTCGACCGCGCTATGAAGATGTTCTCGCCTTTCGCCTATGTCCGGCCCGAGGACGCCCCCGCCGCGCCGGCCGAGCCCGCAGCCGCCCCCCCGCCCGCGCCGGCCGGCGACGACTCCCTGGCCGACCTGAAGCGGCAGATGGAGGCGATGCAGGAACAGATCGCCAAGCTGGCCAGTAAGTCTTAACCAAGCCGATCCAGCCGTTCTTAACCGTCCCATCCTAGGGTCGGGACATGAGCGGTCCGATCGATCCCCTTCGACGCCCTGGTCCCACGCGTCGCGCCTTGCCGGCGCCGCGGGATTCTGCTCATCGCGACGCTGACGACGATGTGGTGTTCGTGGTCGAGGAGGATGTTCAGTCGCCGCCGCCTCCGCCGCGCCGCGAAGGCTTCGCCGCGTTCGCCGCCCACCTCATGGGACAAGCCGGTCAGAAGCGCGGCCTGCGCGGTGGGCAGGAAGTGCTGGATACGGCCAGATCGACCTATCTTGGCACGGAATACTCTGGCCCCTCCGATCGGCGGCCACCGACCGGCCTTCTGAAAAAGACCAATATCTAGCGCGTAAGCTTCGCCAGCTGGGCCTCCAACGCCGCGACCCGAACTTCCAGGTCAGCAATCCTGTCACGGTCATTCGGCGGCGGCGGACGCACGCCCGCGCGTGAGGCCGCCTCGGCGGCGGAAACGCCCAGCAACTCGGCGAAGGCGTTGATTTCCCGCATCGAAAGCTCGCGCTGGTCCTTGAAGGCCAAAGCGAGATCCGCCTCTGTCATGCCCGCGACGGCGGCGAGGACGACGCGCGTGAGGCCGCGCTCCCCCAGACGCTGATCATACCAGGCGGCGTCAAAGAACAAGGCCATCAGCAACGCCCGCCCGGCTGGCGCCGTTCTTGCTTAATCGAAGGTGAATTCATCGCCGCGAGCTCGCCATGTCCATCGCCGTCCGCATCTTCGACATCGTCGTGGTCGCCCTGATCTTCACCGCCCTCACCTGATCTGGCCATCCTCTACGACCTCGGCGCCCCCGTTGTCGTCACGGACCCATTTGCACCCGAGCGCGCAGGGGCTTAATCGGCGGGTATGAGCACCGATCAAGACCTAGACGCCAAGAAAGCCGCCGCCCGGGCGTGGTTCGAAAGCCTGCGCGACCAGATCTGCGCCGCCTTCGAGAAGCTCGAGGATGAGGCCCCCGCCGACCTCTATCCCGGCGCGCCGGGACGGTTCGAGAAAAAGGCCTGGGACCGTCAGGCCGGCGGCGGCGGCGTGATGGGCATGATGCACGGCCGTCTGTTCGAGAAGGTTGGCGTCCACGTCTCGACGGTGTTCGGGACCTTCACCCCCGAGATGGCCAAGAACATGCCGGGCGCGGCCGAGGACCCTCGGTTCTTCGCCACGGGGATCAGCCTGATCGCCCACATGACCAATCCGCGCGTGCCGGCCGTGCACATGAACACGCGCTTCATCGCCACGACCAAAAGCTGGTTCGGCGGCGGCGGCGACCTGACCCCCCTGCTTGGCTACCAGCGCCAGCAGGACTTCCCGGACGCCATAGACTTCCACGCCGCCTACAAGCGGGCCTGCGACAAGTACGATCCGGAGTGGCACCCAAAGTACAAGGCCTGGTGCGACGAGTATTTCTTCCTGCCCCACCGCAACGAGCCGCGCGGCATCGGCGGCATCTTCTACGACCACCACGACAGCGGCGATTGGGCGCGCGACTTCGCCTTCACGCAGGATGTCGGCCGCGCCTTCCTTGAGATCTACCCCACCTTGGTGCGCCGTCGCATGGGCGAGGCCTGGACCGCCGAGGAGCGCGAGCAGCAACTCATCCAGCGCGGTCGCTACGTGGAGTTCAACCTGCTCTACGATCGGGGCACAATGTTCGGCCTCAAGACCGGCGGCAACGTCGAGTCGATCCTCAGTTCGATGCCGCCGGCGGTGAAGTGGCCTTAGGGCCGCCCCTTGACGCGATCTAGGCGGCCATGCGGCGTACGTTCTCGCTCAGCGAGAACGCCTGAACAAGATGCATCAGGTCCGAGGCTTCCCGTGTAAGGCTGTGGCTGGCGGCCGTGGTCTCTTCGACCATGGCGGCGTTCTGCTGGGTCACCTGGTCCATCTGAGCGACGGCGCTGTTGATCTGGCCGAGGCCCGCGGCCTGCTCCTGGGCCGACATCGCGATGTCGTTGACCAAGGCCTCGATCCCCGAGAATTCCTCAACCACCGCGCTCAGCGCCTTTCCGACCCGGCCAACCAGACCCACGCCGCTCTCCACGCTGGATGAGGCTTCGGCGATCAGGCCCTTGATCTCCTTGGCCGCGTCAGCCGAGCGTTGGGCCAAAGCGCGGACTTCCATGGCGACGACTGCAAAGCCACGCCCAGCCTCTCCGGCGCGGGCGGCCTCGACCCCCGCGTTCAGCGCAAGCAGATTGGTCTGGAAGGCGATCTCGTCGATCACCCCGATGATCTGGTTGATCTGACGCGACGACGTATCGATCCGCTCCATGGCGCCGATCGCCTCACCGGCCAGGTCGGCCGATTGGGTCACAGACGAGCGACTACGCGACGTTGATTGTTGAGCCATTGCGGCGCGCTCTGCGCTTTGCCGGATCGTCGAGGTGACCTCCTGCAACGCTGCGGCGGTCTCCTCCAGGCTCGCGGCCTGCTGCTCGGTGCGCCGGGAGAGATCGTCGGCCGCCGAGGAAATCTCGCCTGCGCCGCCGCCGACCGTGCCCGCCATGACGATCACCTTCGCCAGGGTGGTTTCGAGCGTCTGGACCGAAGCGTTGAAGTTGATCCGCAGATCCTCGAACTCGGACGGGAAAGGCTCACTGATGCGCTGGTTCAATTCGCCGCGCGCTAGGCCGCTAAGACCTCGGCCGAGCGCCGAAACAACCTGATCACGCGCGCGGGACTCGGCGAGCGCCTGAGCGGCCTGACGCTGCTGCGCATCCATAGCACGCGCATCAGCCGCCAGTTGCTGCTCGCGGGCGGCGCGACGTTCCAGAACCGCGGTTCGGAAGACGCCGACGGAGCGGGCCATGTCTCCCAGTTCGTCGCGGCGCCCTTGGTACGGGACGTCTCTGTCATAGTCGCCATCGGCGAGCGAGCCCATGTAGCCGGTCATGCCGAGCAACGGCGTGACCACCTTCTTCCGGAGGATCCAAACCCCGCCGGCAGCCACCACCAGCATGAGTACCGTCGCCAGGCCCACGGCGATGAAGATTCGGCGAGACTGCGCCTCGGCGGCGTGGATCTGCGACTTCGAAAGGCCGATGGCGAGCGGCGTAAGCTTGTCGATCACCCGGCGGTGGGCAAGGTAAGAGACGGTCATCGCATCTAGGCCCGCGTTCATCGCGGCGACGTCGCCAGCGCGCAGGGCCGGGCGGTACTGCTTGTCGGCGATGGTCCAGAACTGCCTGACGTGCACATCAGACGCCGCCAGAGCCTCCTTGATCTCAGGCGTCAAGGGTCGCGTCTCCCAATGGGCGCGGCGCTCTTCGTAGCTGGTTTGCAGCGCCTCAATGTGACTGTCGAGCTCGGCGGCTTTGCCCGGCTCGTCAGGGCCGCGATGAGCCGTCAGGAGCGCCTCGACAATGAACAGCGGCGGCGGCAGGATGTCAGCCACCAAGGCGTCGGCTTCAATCTGGCGGTCCGAGACAGGGCCGCCGACGCGCAGGGTCATCAAAGCGTAGGAAGCCGCCCCCGTCGCCAGAGCGAAGGCTGCGATCAGCGCGACCGCGAAGAGGTTCAAAGTGCCTGAGATTCGCAGTGACATCGTTTGCATTTTCTCCCTGCGGCAAAATGCAGCGCGTCTCTTAACGAGAGGGAAACGGTCATCTCGCCCCTACCCGAATCGCGTATCGACGTTATCCCTAATGGAGTGCGGACAAAAAAAGGCCCGGGATCACTCCCGGGCCCTTTCTTAGTCACTCGGGCGACGCCGCCTATTCGGCGTCCGCCTGGGCGCTCCGCAGAGCGCCCAAACCTTGGCTTTCTTTCGGACCGCCTATTCGGCGTCCGCCTGGGCGCTCCGCAGAGCGCCCAAACCTTGGCTTTCTTTCGGACCGCCTATTCGGCGTCCG